>JBBRPC010000296.1:0-4090 GCA_038228615.1 Acidimicrobiia bacterium
CGTGCGATCGCGCATCTGTGCAATCTCGCCGCGAATGGCATCGAATTGACCTGACGACGTTTCGATGATCCCGAACGCGCCAGCCTCGCTGACCGCCGAAGCCAGTTGCGCGCGGGCAATCCACCCCATCGGCGCTTGCACGATTGGGTGTTGGACACCCAACATCTCGGTGACGCTGTTGTGGAGTGCCATGGCAGTGCAGCTTTCGGATCAGAGCGCGGAGTTCGCAATCCAGTGTTGCATGAGCCCAACGTCGCCGAAGGATTCGAAACATGGATCTTCAAGGTGCCGCCGACCCCACATCAGCAGCGCGAGATCGGCGATAGGACCCCGCACCGCGACCGTACCTTTGCCGTGACCGTGTTCGTACGTGAAGCCTTGAGGCCCGAGATGAATCAGCCACTCGCCCTCAGCGTCGGTCGCATGGAGGTGGATCGACTCTCCATTGCCGCGGAGCTCGGCAACGTTCGGAGCGAAGTAGCCAGCCGATGCCACGTTGTCGAGAAACTCATCGACACCGTCGGCTGCGACGGCTGACGGCATATCGAACGGGATTCCGTAGGCGTTGCAGATATCAAATTGATGGATCGCAGCTTCATGCAGTTGTCGACGAGACCAGAAGCGAACATGCTGGTCTGCACCCCACGCGTACATCGCCGCGTCGGGATCGGCAGCGCGCAACGTCGCAACCAACGAACGGCCGCCTTCATTGAACCACGACACCATTGCGTCGCGTTCTGGCTTTGATGAACGCTGATCAATTCGTTCCTGTGCGACCGCAGCCACCATCGCCCCACACCAACGGTGGATCCCGCCGAGATGTGAAAGCAGTTTCAATACATCCCATCGCGGACAGGTCGGAACGACGACGCCAAGATCAGCGCCTTCTAGCGACAGGGCGAGAGATGCAAGGATGATCTCGAGGGAATCGCAATGCTCGTCATGCTGCATAGGCGCGCAAGATAGTGCAATCCTCAATCCTGGGCAGTTCGCATTATCCATTCCGTCATCAACGCTGCCCGCGACGTGTCGAGGCGCATGAATCTTGGAATGTCGTCGAAGATCACCGCGCGACCTTCATCGTTGTCGAACATCTTGTGTTCATAGTCGTCGCGCGACGCGAACTGCAGCTCTGCGATCCCGTCGATCAGGCGACCACCCGGCGTAAACGACCGTCGCACGACCCGCTGCTGATAGTTCCACAAACCCACGTGATGGGCGACCGCGAGCGGGGCGTGCAGTTCTGTCCAGTGGCGCACGAATTGTGCGTGCGTGATCCCTTCAATCCTCTGCATCAACGACACCATCTTGACTCCTGGCGTCGCGGTGCCGATTGGCCACGTTCGCTCGTAGGTCTTCGGAGTGTGCGTAGCAACGCGCCACACTTCGTAACGGGAGGCAATCCGGTGCAGCACATCGCGGGAGGGCACGGCGTCAAGATCGTGCGCGGTCACCAGACCAATGGTCAGCAGGGCATCTGGCCCGCCGCGAAAACCGCCCTGATCAACATCGGCAATGTTGACGACCAGCTCTTCCAAACCATCGATGCTTTGAGCTTCGTGACGCCAATCACCGAGGAGAGTTTCGTGGCACTCCTTCGGGGTGACGTGAACCGCTCGCCAGATCGCGACGGTGAGTTGTTCCACTGCGCACCAACTCCTCAATCGCTGTATCGACGTCGGCCAGCGTACGCGGTGCAAGACCCACGCGGGCGTGCAGGAGCAAACGGCGCCGGGCGTGGCGGGAGCGAACCACGCCGCGGGCAATCACGCGCGCCGTTGTCGCCACACCGACGGCGACCAACGCGATTGCGGCAACCGCGTGGACATAGGGGGAACGGCGGTCGGTACCGGCTTGCAGCATGTGAAGTGTCGTAGCGGCAAACACCAGAAAGCTCCCGAGGTGCAGCACATGCCACAAGCGGCGCGGGAGATGGCGCATCCATAGCGAGGTCGCCTGCACCGAGAGCATCAAGTACATCGCCACAATGCCCCACGCGACGGCTGCCGGTTTATACCTCGAAGCAAACGGGATCAGGATCTCGCGCGCGCCAAACCCGATGAAGCTGTCGAGCAAGAGCGCACCGATGTGCACCAGCGTAAAGATGCACGCAAGCGCGGCGATCGACGAGTGAAGGTCGAGCAGCCACGCCGGACGCGCACGCGTCGTTGCGCGGCTTGCATGCAAGAGCCCATACAGCACCGATGTAGTCACCAAGGCCCACGCGACGAAGCCGCTCGATCGCGCCGCGAACCAGTCAACCTGTTGCAAATGCATCATCCGGTCAACTTGGGCCGGTGGTGGTGGTCGTGCGTGGAACTGAGGTTGTGCTGGGCGGGGCGGAAGTGGCCGTCGTCGCGGGCGCGGCAGCAATCGTTGTCGTTGTGTGAGGGAGCGAGGTCTGTGGTGTCGTTCTGTTCGTCGCTCCAGTCGGTAGATGCGTGGTGGTCGTGGCTCCAACGCCATTGCGTGTCGTCGTGGTGTCGCCAGGCGACGACGTCGTTGTTCTCGGTCGAACGACACTTGTCGTCGTGGGACCTGTTGGCTCGACGGCCTGGCTTGTGCCTGCGGTCGTCACCGTGATTGGCGGCGCGTCCGTCGTGGGGTTTGCAGTAGGTGTGGATCGACCTTCAACCGCATTCGACGTTGTGGATGAACCACGAGAATTCGCGACGGCAGTCGAACGCTCGGCATGCGCCGCGATGCCACCCATCAACGCCATCATCGTGGTTCCCGACGCCGCCGCCCAGAGGCGCGTTGCGCGCCGCGCTGGATGCGGATCAGCGCGATGCGATCCGAGTGCTCGGATGCGCGCCGATAGTTCGTCCACGAGTTCCTTTGCACCAGCTCCCCGCAACCAATATCGGCCGAGCGACGCAAGTTCTGGAGCAAGGACCGCGCTGTCGTGACCGTCGCGGCGGGTTGCATTCGAGGGGCTGCCGGTAGCGTGTTCCATGTATGGAGACCAACGGCCGCGGCGATAAGACCGTCATCACAAATCGCAAGGCACGGCACGACTACTTTGTCGTCGATGCCTTTGAAGTTGGGATGGTCCTGAAAGGCTCCGAGGTCAAATCGATCCGCGCTGGTAAAGCGAACCTCCAAGACGCATACGCCCGGATCGTCGACAACGAAGTGTTCCTCTTTGGAATGCACGTGCTGCCCTATGAGTATGCGCACACAGAAAAGCCCGATCCGCTCAGGGTTCGAAAGTTGCTGTTGCATCGCAAACAAATCACCGAACTCGAACGAGCGACCCAGGAAAAAGGCATCACGCTCGTTCCGCTGCGGGTCTTTTTCGTTGACGGGCGCGTGAAGGTCGATCTCGCGGTGGCGCGGGGAAAGGCGCACTATGACAAGCGCCAGACAATCGCGGCACGCGACGCCAAACGCGAGGCCGAGAGGGCGATGAAGGGTCTGCGCGAATAAGCCCTTGAGTCAGTGACACCGCCTGCCGATACAGACGGTGTGGATTCGGTGAACGTCGCGGCGAGCTACGGCGCGCCCGCTCCTGCCCGCGTGGCAGCCGATGCGTCCGTTTCGATTCTCCGCAAAGCGATCGACACCGCAAAGAATTCGGCCGAACAACTCGTGGATTCGATTCCGACGACCGGCGATCTCCAGGCTTCCGCCACCGCAACGACCGCAAACACGCCGTTGTCGCCGATGGGGAGCATCGGTAGGAATCTCGACCTGCGCCTGTAATCGGCTCGACTACCATACTGGTGTTGGTTCGTCTGCCATCTCAAGCACCGAGGACGGCCAGCGCTTGACAAGGGGGTGCTTGGCTTCGATTTTGAAGGTCGAAGTGGGAGAAGCGAGCCGACGTCTCAGGAACGTCGCAAAAGAGCCTGAACAATTTATACACGCCAACGATAACTTGGCCCTCGCCGCATAGGCGATGGGAACTACGACCCAGCTGCTCGGTTGTAGCAACCCCATCATAAAGAGTAGCTCACTTGCCGGTCATGCTTCGGGGCCGACGAGGACACTTACGAAGCTGGATCTTCCAGAGCCTGCCATTGGGCGCTGGAAAGTCGAGATCAAATCAACGGCTGCGCTCGGAGAAGTCCCACGGAGAGTTCGAAAG
>JBBRPC010000297.1:0-3971 GCA_038228615.1 Acidimicrobiia bacterium
AGCGGCGTTTCAGCGATGCGTCCGACGATAGAGACGCGCTCGAGCGAACGAGTACATCACCTACGGAGGAACCGCCATGATCCGCACGACCCGCCTGCTAGCAATCGGTCTTTTGAGCACCGCCGTCGCGACGTCAACTGTTGGGCTCGCGCAGAGCCATCCGGCAGCGGCATCCACTTCGTCAGTCGCGGTTGTCGGTTCCTTGATCGATGTTCGGCCCTCCGACAATCCCGTCGGCAGCACCGCCGCCGCGCTCGCGAGCGGTCGCAACGAAACGCAGTCGTTCCAACTCGTCGTGCATGCCAGCGGTGTGGCGGTCACTGTCACTGATATCTCAGCTGCGGTTCCCGGCACGACGGTGAGTGTCTTTGCAGAGCGGTACTACCGCGTGAGCGTTCCATCCGATGGTGAGCTTGGGATGGGAATGCCATGCACAGCAGCATGCGACATTCCCGACGCGCTCGTACCGAAGGTCGATCGATATTTCAATCGAGTGCGCAACGGATTTCCGGCGACCGTCGCACCGAACACAAGCCAAACATTTTGGATCGATGTGTTCGTGCCCGTCGCGCAGACGCCCGGCGTGTACAACGGGTCTGCGACCGTGTCGAAGTCTGACGGCAACATCGTTGTTCCGATCGGACTCTCGGTGAACTCGTTCGTACTGCCCGCAACATCGTCGTTGCATGGTGCGTTCCAAACAAATCCCAACAAGCTGTGCCCGGCCCACAACGGTTGTGCCGGCATCGCCGGTGGCGGGTGGGCGCTGTACGCCAAATACGCCCAGGCTGGCCTCGATGATCGGATCAGCCTCTCGAATCCCGCAATCGGTAATCCAGCCGGCGGGAACCTTGCGAACTTTCGAACCTACGCAGAACCTCTACTCAATGGCACGGCGCCCACGCTCTTGGTCGGTGCCCAGATCACCGACGTCACCTTGCTGCGATACGAGGCGAACGCGATGGCCGCATGGAAAACCGAAGCCGCGAGCCACGGATTTCTTTCGAAGCTCACCTTCTACTGCGACGAAACCGGTCAGAACGCAAGCAACTGGATCAATTTCTGCAACGGCCCGACGGCGACCGGCGACGACTTTCTCACGGCGAATGCCAACTGGAATGCCACGGTCGTCGCCCCCGACCCGGGACCGATGCCTGTAGCGAAGACAAGCAACGCTGCCGAATACGCCTGGGCGAAAGCCCAAGGGTTTGCCGTGGCCAACGCGATCAACACGATGATCCCTGTGATCAACGACATGCACGCGAAGGGTTCGACAAGCCAGCGTGGCGCATACCAACCGTTCCTCGACAGCAGCAGCAAGAACCGGGTGTGGATGTATTCCGGGTGTCAGAGTTCGGGCTGCGCACCGGTGCAGTGCACGGCCGGCCCAACGTGTGTGGCACCGCTGTACGACGCTCAGTCGTTGTGGACCGGCTGGCCGTCGTACCACATCGATCAGCGACCGTTGGAGCACCGGGCGATGCCGTGGCAGGACTTTCTCTACAACACAACCGGCGAGTACTACTTCGAAACGGTGATGGATCTTTCGACCGCATGGAACCCGTGCAACGCTGCCGCCAGCAACTGCCAGTTCAACGAGGGCGGCAATGGTGACGGCACGTTGTTTTACCCCGGAACCCCAGCGATGATTGGCGGCCCAGTTGGCAGCGACATTCCGATCGAATCGATGCGCCTCAAGCGGATGCGCGACGGCCGCCAAGACTACGAATATCTGCAATATCTTTCGCAGCACGGCCACGATGCACAAGCACGCCAGATCGCCTCGACCTTGTTGCCCTCGATGTCGCAAAGCGATGGGAGCGCCGACCAGTTCGTTGCTCAGCAACAACTCGACGCGGCCAGAAGCGCGCTCATCGCATTTTTCCCTGCAACAACGTCAGGCCCTGAGATTGCCTTCACCCGGGGCACCACCAACTCGACAATCTGGATCATGAACCACGACGGCAGCAACCAGCGACAAATCACATTCGCGCCGGGTGGCGACAGCCAACCAAGTTGGTCGCCCGACGGTACGAAGATCGCGTTTGTTCGTGGAACCGGCGTGAACGCAGAAATCTACACAGTGACGCTTGCTACGGGCACCGAACAACGTCTGACCACCAACACACTCTGGGATGAAAAGCCGGCTTGGTCACACGACGGCACCACGATCGCATTCGTGCGCCACGCAGCGAATGGCAACGGTCAGATCACGGTGATGAGTTCCACGGGCACGAACGCGACCGACGTCAGTAAGAACATGGCGAACAACGACTACGACCCAGCTTGGATCGATGCAAGCAACCTTGCGTTCTCAAGTGTTCGCGGCACGAACGTCGGAGCTGGTTCTGATGTGTACCGAATGAACGCGAACGGAAGTGGCGGCGCCACCAACCTCAGCGCGACCAACACCGACGACGATCTCCCGAGCGGATCGCCTTCGGGTTCCCAGATCGCGTTCGACTCATTGCGAGCCGGCGAATACGACATCATCGTCGCGAACTCCGACGGCACGAATCCGAACAACGTGACCAATGCATCCGCCGGGCACGAATACGACCCGACATTCGCGCCAACAGGAACCTCGCTCGCGTTCACACAAGGCGTCGGTTCCGGCTCCCAGATCACGGTGCTTGATCTCACGACAGGCACAACAACGAGCCTCACCAACCCAGGACAATCCGATCGCGAGGCCGACTGGTTACATCCCTGTGTGTCGTGCCCCATCAACACTGTCCCGAGTGCGCCGCGTTCGCCATCGGCTATCGCGGGCACCGGCTCGGCATCGTTGACATGGCTGGCACCGGTGCGCAACGGAGGGTCAACCATCACCGCCTATGTCGTCACGCCCTTCGACAACGGAATCGCACGTCCGGCACGGACATTCGCCGCCGCGTCGACACGCCAGATCATCACAGGGCTCACAACAGGTCACACCTACACGTTTCGTGTCGCCGCAGTCAACGCCATCGGCAGGAGCGTGCGATCCCCGCTCTCGAACGCGGTCAGTGTGTTGTGAGGTCGCCGCGACAACACGTCGGGTACGTTGCTGTTGGTGGACGACGGACTCGAGTTCTGCATCCTCGGCGGGATCGAGGCATACCGAGACGGGGTTGCGCTGCCTATTGGCGGCGCCAGGCCAAAGTCGGTGCTCGCGTATTTGCTGTTGCGATCGAATCAAACTGTTGCGGGTGAACGTATTACCGATGCAGTCTGGCCCGACGGCGATCCGTTCAAGGCACCGAATCTCCTGCAAGTCAACGTGCGCACGTTGCGCAAAGCGATCGAGCACGATCCGTCGCGTCCTGATCGCCTCGTCACACGGGCTCCGGGATATCGCTTGTGTGTCGAGCCTGGCGAACTCGACGCAGCACGCGCGGAGCGGTGGATCGCCGAGGCGCGACTCGCCGCGACCGGCAATGATTTGGATCGTGGCATCGCGAACTTTCAGTCGGCCTTAGCGTGTTGGCGCGGTGAGCCACTACATGAATTCGAATACGACGACTGGGCCGTCGATGAGATCGTGCGCCTCCAGGAGCTACGCCTCGACGCCCTCACCGAACTCAACCAACTTCGCCTGCTTGTCGGTCAGGGCCGCGCGATCGTTGGCGACCTTGAGACGCTGACCCGCCAACATCCGCTTCGTGAGTCGTTGTGGGCGCAGCTCATGCATGCGCTCTATGTGAGCGGACGCCAAGCAGATGCGCTACGGGTCTTCGCGAGCGCACGAGAAACGCTGCTCGATGAGCTCGGCATTGATCCTGGTCCGGAATTGGTAGCGATGGAGCGGGCGATCTTGGAGCACGACCCTGCGCTCGGGGCCGGTGCCGCGATCACGCTTCGCACCACCGTCGCCGACAGCGACCACACGATCGCCCTCGCGTCGTCTGCGCCGTCGACCGACCAACTTCGGCGTACTCACTTCGATCTCGCGCCGATCCCCGCGCGCCTGAGCGACCTACATGGCCGCG
>JBBRPC010000298.1:0-3970 GCA_038228615.1 Acidimicrobiia bacterium
CGCTCACCAGGCAAAAATCGCTGAAGACGCGGGCGCCTGCGCGGTGATGGCACTCGAACGTGTTCCGTCCGACATCCGTCGCGACGGGGGAATCGCCAGGATGAGCGACCCGGCAATGATTGATGGAATCCAAGCCGCGGTGACGATTCCGGTGATGGCGAAGTGTCGAATTGGTCATTTCGCTGAGGCGCAAGTATTGCAATCGATGGGCGTTGATTACATCGACGAGTCGGAAGTACTGAGCCCAGCCGATGAGGCGTACCACGTCGATAAGTGGGCGTTTACTGCTCCGTTCGTATGTGGCGCGACGAATCTTGGGGAGGCCCTGCGACGTATCAGCGAGGGCGCGTGTCTCATCCGGTCCAAGGGTGAGGCTGGTACGGGCAACATCATCGAAGCGGTACGCCACCTCCGTTCGATCCTTGGCGATATTCGTGCCATCGGTCAGGCGAGCCCGGAGGAACTCTTCGGATGGGCGAAAAATCTGCAGGCGCCGCTTGATCTGGTCCAGGAAGTGGCGATCCTCGGCGAACTGCCAGTTCCGCTGTTTTGCGCGGGCGGGATTGCCACACCGGCGGACGCTTCGCTGGTGATGCAACTCGGTGCACAAGCAGTCTTTGTCGGGTCGGGAATCTTTAAGAGTGACGACCCTGCGCCGAGAGCCAAAGCGATTGTCGAAGCCACAACGCACTACCAGGATCCCGAGATCGTCTTGAAGGTGTCGAAGGGCCTCGGCGACGCGATGCGGGGCGACAGCAACCCTCAGATCCGTTTCGAAGATCGTGGTTGGTGATGAGGGCGTGAGGCCTCCAACCCATGAAACTCGGTGTCCTTGCGTTGCAGGGTGCATTTCGCGAACACGTTGAGGCGTTCGCTGCGCTTGATGTGCGCGCGGTCTTGGTGCGGCGCCCCGAGGAGCTCGCGGCGCTCGACGCGATCGTGTTACCAGGAGGCGAGTCGACGACCCAAGACAAGCTGTTGACGTCGAGTGGTCTGCGCGAGCCGCTTGTAGGAGCACTCCGCGATGGAATGGCGTGTTTGGCGACCTGTGCTGGGCTCATCTTGGTCGCGTCCGAGGTGCTCGACGGTCGCGCCGATCAGGCTCCGCTCGGTCTGCTCGACGCGAGCGTGCGCCGAAACGGTTACGGTCGCCAGGTGGACAGCTTTGAAGCCCCCCTCGCGATTTCGCCCACAGCTGGCGACCCGTTTGCTGCATCGTCCCCCCAGGCGTCTCCCAGTCCGTTTCCCAGACCGTTTCCCAGACCGTTCCCAGGCGTGTTCATTCGCGCGCCGAAGATCGAAAGGGTCGGCGATATTGAGGTACTCGCGGAGCATGAAGGTGCTCCGGTATTGGTACGCGCCGGAGCGATATGGGGAGCAACGTTCCATCCCGAGCTCTCGCGTGATCTGCGATTACATGAGGCATTTTTAGCGTTTCGTACTTGAGGAGGTATCGATCATGAGTGGTCATTCCAAGTGGCATTCGATCAAACACAAAAAGGGTGCGGCCGACGCGAAACGCGGCAAGCTGTTCGCGGTGCTCACACGCCAAATTGAAGTCGCGGCTCGTGCCGGCGGGGGAGACCCAGGATCGAACGCAACGCTCCGCACGATGATTCAAAAAGCACGCGACTCGTCGTTGCCAGTCGACAACATCCAGCGTGCGATCAAACGCGGTATCGGCGAAGAGGAGGGCGTGCACTACGAGGCCATTAACTACGAGGGATACGCCCCGAACGGCGTCGCGGTCTACGTGCAGTGCCTCACCGACAATCGCAACCGCACCGGTTCGGAAATTAAAAATACGTTCAACAAGAACGGCGGCTCGTTCGCCGAACCAGGTGCCGTCGCATGGCAGTTCGAACGCAAAGGGATTGTGCTCGTTGCCAAAGCGGCGATCGTCGAAGACGACCTGATGCTGATGGCGGCTGATGCGGGCGCCGAAGACATCGGCGATGGTGGCGACGATTGGGTCGTGACAACACCGGCGAGCGACTGCCACGCGGTGCGAACTGCGATCGAAGCTGAAGGCATCGCCGTGAAGTCGTCGGATCTCACGATGGTGCCGAGCACCTCGGTCGCCCTCGAAACCGAGGTCAGCGCCCGCCAGGTGCTGCGCCTTATCGACGCGCTCGAAGACCACGAGGACGTTGAGGCCGTCTACGCCAACTTTGACATCCCCGAGGACGTGCTCATCGCGGTGATGGACTGAATGGCCGATCTCCTTCTCCGACGCGCCGGTGTCTTGATCTACTAAGTTTGCGCCGCATGAAAATTTCTGTTTCGGTCAATGGCGTTTCCCAGGACCACGACGTCGAGCCTCGCACGTTGCTGGTGCAGTACCTGCGGGAGGATTGCGGACTCACCGGTACAAAGGTCGGTTGCGATACCTCGTCGTGCGGCGCATGCACCGTGCTCTATGAGGGTGAGTCGGTGAAGAGCTGCACGATGCTTGCCGCGCAGGCCGATGGAGGGTCGATCACCACGATCGAAGGCCTCGCCGGTGTCGATGGCACGTTGCACCCGGTGCAACAGGCGTTTCATGACCATCACGGTCTGCAGTGTGGTTACTGCACAGCTGGCATGGTCATGGCGGCCGTCGGTTTTCTCGACGAGAATCCGTCGCCGACCGAACGTGATGTGCGCGAAGGCCTTGAAGGCAATCTGTGCCGCTGTACGGGGTATCACAACATCGTCCAAGCAGTACTTGCTGCCGCAGAAGGTGCCAAATGATTCCCGCAGCGTTCGAGTATGTGCGGGCGACCTCGACCGATGAGGCATTGGCAGTGATTGTCGAATATGGCGATGATGCAAAGTTCCTCGCTGGCGGCATGTCGCTGCTGCCCTTGATGAAGTTGCGGCTCGCGACACCGACCGTATTGGTCGATGTCGCTCGAGTTAGCGATCTGTCGTATATCAACGACGCGGGAGACCACGTTGCAATCGGCGCGCTGACGCGCCACCGCGACCTTGAAACGAGCCAGCTGCTCGCCAAGGAATGCGGCGTGATTCCAGCGGTTGCTGGCCAAGTTGGCGACAATCAGGTACGTCACCGCGGCACGCTTGGCGGATCCGTCGCCCATGGCGATCCCGCCAGTGATCTGCCCGCGGCGTTGGTCGCACTCGATGCGACGTTTGTCGTTCGGTCGGGCTCGGGTGAACGAACAATCGGTGCCTCCGATTTCTTCACAGGTTTCCTCGAGACTGCACTTCGTTCTGACGAGCTCCTCACAGAAATTCGGGTGCCAAAGTCGGGCGCGTCTGGGTTCAACTATCAGAAGTTCAACCGCCGGGCCCAAGATTGGGCGATCGTTGGTGCTGTCGCTGCCACGGTCGGTGGCACGAAACGCGTTGCGTTGGTCAATATGGGCAACACGCCGGTTCGTGCGTCGGCAGTGGAAGCAGCGCTTGCTGGCGGTGCAACGGTTGCGGATGCGGCGATGGCTGCCGCGCAGGGCTGCGAACCTCCCACGGATTTGAATGCGTCGGTCGAGTACCGCGAGCATCTTGCTCGGGTCCTCGTGCGGCGCGCGCTCGAAGCCTGCGCGTAATGCTCTCGGGTTGTCGGTGAGCACGATCCGTGGCACCGTCGCCGCGGTGGTGCTGGCAGCAGGACGTGGCGAACGCTTCGGTGGACCAACGGCAAAGCCGCTCGTCAAGTTTCGCGGTCGCCCTCTCGTGAGCCATGCACTCGAGGCTGCGGTGTCGTCCGGGCTCGGTCCGGTGCTGTTGGTCGTCGGCAATTCCGGCGACGAGGTCGCTGCCGTGGCTCCGACGGGTATCGAAGTCGTGCGCAATCCCAATTTCGGTGACGGAATTGCGTCGTCGTTGCACGTCGCGCTCATGCACCTCGCGGCGCGTGGCATCGTCCACGGCGTGACACCAAGGATCGCCACTTCCGGTGCATTGACGATCGGGGTGAACGACGTCCCGCCAATGCCGCCCAGCGAGCTGATCGAAAAACAGCCAC
>JBBRPC010000299.1:0-3967 GCA_038228615.1 Acidimicrobiia bacterium
CGATGCGCTCCCGGTCGCGGATCTGTCGATTGTTGACCCTCCGCTCGAGGAAGTGATCGCGTCGATCTACTCAAGTGAGCAGTTGTCGTGAATCTTCGAGTGATACGGATCGCGATGACTACGGCGATGCGTCGCGCGACCGCAGAACGTGGAGGGTTCGTCGTCGCCACCGGTTTTTATGTCGCGGTGGTCTTGATGGTCGGTTCGCTCTGGCGCACTGCCGCGCTGAGCCACGGTGGCCATATTGCCGGATATAGCGCGGTGTCCCTGTTCTGGTACATCGCCGCGTCGGAGGCCGCGACGGTGTCGATCAACATTCGTCTCATTGAAGAAATTGGTAGCGATATCGCTTCGGGTGGTGTTGCGGTTGAGTTATTGCGACCAACGTCGATCGTCGGTGTTCGTATTGCTTCGGAATTCGGCCGCGCATTGCCGCGGTTGGCTGGCTGTGCAATCGCGGGTGTCGCGCTCGCGGGGTTGGTCGTCGGTGCGCCGCCAAATCTCGGAGCTGCGCTGCTGGCCCTGGTGTCGTTGGTGCTCGCTGTCGCGTGCAATGTCGCAGCACAGCATGCTTTCGCGGGCATAGCGTTTTGGCTTCGTGACGCTCGATCCGCATGGTTCATCTATCAGAAATTTGTGTTTGTGATCGGCGGGATGTTGCTGCCGCTCGAGGCGCTTCCGCACGGTATGGAGATTGTTGCGCGCTGTTTGCCATTCAGCGCGATGGCGTATGCGCCTGGGCGTCTGTTGTCTGGTCATTTCGAGCCAGCACTGATTGGTGTGCAATTGGCCTGGTTCGCCGCCCTTGTTGGCCTCGCGGTTGTCACGTTCGGTGCAGGCGAACGCCGACTGCAGGTGGTCGGAGGATGAAGGTGTTGTGGGCAACGATGCGCGGTGCGTTCGCAGAGGCATGGGCGAACAGAAGTGGGTTTTGGACCCAGGTGTCTGTCATGGTGCTGAACGACGTTGCGTGGGTTGTGTTTTGGGTGTTGTTCTTCCACAAGGTTGGGTCATTGCGAGGTTGGAACACAGAACGGATCCTGTTGCTCCAAGCTGTGCTCACTACGGGTGGGGGCCTGGTGCTCGGATTGCTGAGCAACGCCCGGCGCGTAGGTCAGCTCGCCGCCGACGGCGAACTCGACGCTGCCCTAGCGTTGCCGGTACCAACGCTGCCGTATCTGTTGGTGCGGCGAGTCGAGACTACGAACCTCGGCGATTTGCTGTTTGGCGTTGGATTGTTTGTTGTCGCAGGACATCCGTCTCCGAGCCGGTTCGCGATCTATTTGGTGGGAAGCCTCGTGAGCGCGGTGACGCTTGCCGGATTTCTCATCGCCGTCGGATCGCTTGCTTTTTTCGTCGGAAGAAATGAAGGTGGTGAACTTGGATTTCACGCGCTCATCATGTTCTCGTCGTACCCCGTCGACGTGTTTGTAGGTCCAGGACGCGCACTGTTGTACTCGGTCGTCCCTGCGGCGTTTATTGGTTCTGTGCCAGCTCGGCTTATCGATTCGTTCAATCCTGCGTTGGCCGGTGTGTCCTTGCTCGTCGCTGGTGTGTTTTGTGCGCTCGGAGCTGTCGTGTTCACACTGGGTCTGCACCGCTACACGTCTGGTTCGACCTGGACCCGCGCGTAGTGAATTGGTGTCATGAAGAATGCAACCATTGCGATGCTTGTTCCGCCAACAACGGAGCGACAGTTTGGCGATAACGGTCGAGGTCAGTGTCGGAGAGCAATGTGCGCCACTGGCCGCTTGATCCTTGGTGAAAGAACTGCTCGTTGCTTTGCCACAGATTGTGTGAGATGTCTGGCACAAGTTTGTCGGCATTCGACCGCATCGAATCGAACCGTGCGGCAGCCACCAGCAGCGGGAGTTGCTGTGGTTCGAGGTCGATGTCCAGCTGTTCTGCAAGCGATCGCATTTGACCCGCAAGATCCGACAACAGATCGTCGTAGTGCAGCATGACAACGTTGGGTTCATCGCGCGCCTCCCAGAATGTGTTGACGTGATGTGTTGCCAAACTGAGCGATGACCCGGAGCTGATAACGGGCTCGGAATTGTCGATCCATTCCCAGAAGCGTTCGTACTCGCTGTCGGCTTCGACCGGGGGACCTTGTGCGAGTTTCTCCTTGACGTCGTCGAGTCCGACTGCGCGCTCTCGGGCGGTCAGTAACGCGATGAAATCAAAGTTGGATCGATGATGCAACATCGAAAGCGCGACATCTCTTGGATCGCGACCAACGCAGATATACGTGACGTGACGATGGAACGGCAGTCCGTCGAGGGGAGTGTGTGTTTTGATGAATCGCCGGTGTTGCTGCGTGTCGAGGATTGCGAAGGTTTCGTCGCGCGAACGCGTCAACATATCGAGCCAGGGTGAAAGTTCATCGAGCGGACGCGGCAACTCCGGCGTTTGGAATACCAAAAGTGCGCAGATCATTTGGGTCCACGTTGTTCCGCATTTCGCTGGAGTACTGATGATGATGTCGCCGTCGCGGAATGCGAATCCCTCCCAGCGCGCGCTGTCGCTGACGATGGTTGAGTACCTCACCAACGCGCGTTTCGGATCGTTGAGCGACATTTGCAGACTCTATGGCGGGCGCCTTGGCCCACCGCTAGGGTGCAGCGGACTGATACCAGCAGAGGAGCGATTGTCATGGCCGATGAAGTGAGTGTCACGCGAGAAATCAAAGCCACGCCGCTTGCAGTGTGGAATCTTGTGACGGATCTACCGAAGATGGGACAGCTTTCGCCAGAGGCGACCGGCGGAGCGTGGACTGGTGGCGCTACGACCGCCGCGCTGGGAGCGAAGTTCAAAGGTCACAATGCCAATGGTGACAAGAAGTGGTCGACGGTCGCGATCGTGACGGAGTTCGATAATGAGCGGCGCTTCGCGTTCGACATCAAAGCTGTTGGAATGAAGGTCGCTCGATGGGCGTACGCGATTGAACCAACAGGAGACGGTTGTCGCGTCACCGAAACATGGACGGATCAACGCGGGCCCCTGTTGCCGTTGCTCGGCAAGATCGCGAGCGGCGTCGCTGATCGGAATGTTCACAACCGCGCTGGAATGGAAACCACGCTCGCGAATCTTGCCGCCGCAACCGAGTCGGGCGCCTAGCTCACAGCGAGGTCGCCTGACTCACAACTGTGCCGCTACGGCGCGGCGTAGAAGAAGATCGCTTCCATGTTTGCACCGTTGTTTGGCGCGCTGCTCATGGTCAGGAAGTGTCCACCGCCGCTTTGGTCGAACATGCGGTACACCGGGCTGAGACCTGGTGCAGTTTTGCGGGCTCCGTAGAACGCGATTCCCTCGAGTGTCCAACCGCCGGCAACCAAGGTGTCTCGTTCGTTGGTGCCGGTCGTGTACAAGTGCGTGCCCCTGTTGCTGAGCAGGCGGAAGACCGGTGCAGTCGTCGAACTACCGACAGTTGCAACATTGAAGATGACGCCTTGTGGTGTGTATCCGTAGGCAGCGTACGCATCTCGTTCGACTGCATTTGTCGTGTAGATGCGGTCGCCATTTTTGACCAGCGCAAAGGCCGGGGTGGTGAGACCGGTTCCGTCGCTGCTGACCGGCGCAGTGGTCGTCGTCGCAATTGGGGCTGTCGTGGTGGTGGTGGGGATCGGTGCAGTGGTTGTTGTCGTCGGGATCGGCGCAGTGGTTGTGGTGGGGATCGGCGCAGTGGTTGTTGTCGTCGGAGGGGGCGGCGTAGTTCCACCAGCAAGTACCGGCCAGCTGTACGCACCGAGGTGCACACTTCCCGAAAGTCCGAGTGGTGTGGCGACACGTGCCGGAAGCTGGGCGCCAGTTGTGTATCCCGGGCTTGCCGCAGCGAGGTGGTAGTCATCGTTGGCAGGGTCGACGAAGAGGGTCGCGAGTGCAACGTTGTCTGCGGAGATGCTCGCTTGTTCGCGGCCGGTGGCGAGCTGCATTGCGCCAAGATCGCGATACGACTTCATCGACG
>JBBRPC010000300.1:0-3963 GCA_038228615.1 Acidimicrobiia bacterium
CACACCACCGCGTACACGATCGCGGATCAAGGCCCGCTCGTTACGGTGATGCACCAGTACAACCTCACGCCGAGCGAAGCGCAGTACTTCAGTGCCCAACTCATCGGCTTCTTGTTTGCACTGGGCGGGCACTGATCACCTCACAATGACGCTGCAGCAACGGTGTTCAGCCCAAGGTGCCCGTTGGTCACGATGGGTAGGATCACTGCGTGACATCGACTGATTTCGCCAGTGCCCGACTCGCCCTAGGCCAAGCCCGCAACGAGTTCGAATCGCGCCTCGATCTCGTCTCGGACGACCAGTGGAACCTCGCGACGCCATGTGAGGAATGGACCGTCCGCGACCTGGTCGCCCACCTCATAGGTGGCGCGAAGATGTCTGGGCTCCTCCTCGGCGGTGCGGAGAAAGATGAAGCGTTGCGGGTGCTGTTCGCCCTCACGATCGACGGTGACGCGAAAACGGCGTTTCGGGAGTCGTCCGATGCCCAAGCTGCCGCGTTCGAAGCGCCGGGCGCCGCGGATGCGATGTGTCATCACCCCTCGCGGGATATGCCGGGCTCAGACTTCATTTGGCTCCGGATTCGCGACACTGTCGTGCATGCGTGGGACCTTGCCCGCGCGATTGGTGGCGATGAAACGCTTGATGCCGATCTCGTCGCAACGATCTGGTCGCAGGTCGAACCCTTGGCCCCGTTGCTCGGTGCGTCGGGCATGTTCGGTACCGGCGGGTCGGGCAACCTCGCCGATGGAGCACCGCTGCAGCTTCGGCTGCTCGACGCGCTCGGTCGGCGTCCCTGACGTCGATGGTTCCGTGTCGCAGGTGCCGGGCACAGCGAACGCTCATCGGCTGAAACCGAGGGCATGACTGATCGTCTATCTTCGTTGAGTGACTATGCCTTCTCGCAGCGACGCCGAGGTTTCGCGTGCGGCGGCTGCGGCCATGTCGATCGCCGCAGCGCTTGACCTTATAGTCGACGACGCGATTGTGCTTCACAAATCGAACAATCTCGCACTGCGGCTCCTGCCTTGCGACGTCGTTGCCCGCGTCGCGCCGGCGGCGCAGCATGTCGCAGAGTTCGAAATCGAGCTTGCGCAACGCCTCACCGAAGTCGAATGTGCTGTTGGATCGCTTGAGCCTCGAGTGGCGCCGCGCGCATACGAGCATGACGGTTTCGTTGTGACGTTCTGGACTTACTACGAGTCGGTGACACCTCGAGAGCCGTCGCCAACGGAATACGCGAATGCGCTCTGGCGGCTGCACGTTGGGATGCGCACGCTCGACGTCGCGACGCCTCATTTCACCGATCGAGTCGCAGAGGCTCAACTGCTCGTTGAGAGCCGCAAACGCACTCCGCAACTTGCAGACGCAGACCGAGAGATTCTGATACGCACGCTTCGAAGCGTCAGGCGCTCGATCATTCGCCACGGTGCTCCCGAACAGCTTCTACACGGCGAACCGCACCCAGGAAATGTGCTCAACGCGAAGGATGGGCTGCGTTTCATCGACCTCGAGACGTGTTGTCGTGGGCCTGTCGCATTCGATCTGGCCCACGTGCCGGAGGAGGTCAGCGCGCGCTACCCGGGTGCCGATCACGAGCTCCTCGGCGAGTGCAGACTTCTCGTTCTTGCGATGGTCTCAGCATGGCGCTGGGATGCAGGCGATCAATTCCCGGACCGGCAACGCGCTGCGCGGGAACTCCTCAACGCCCTTCGCGATGGTCCGCCGTGGCCAACGCTCGACGCCGTGATGCGCCGTGAGCGCTAGATGTGGGTGCCGGGTACTCCGGTTCCAATGCGGCCATCGCCCATCGCTTGCAGGACGAGGGAATCCTCCGCGGTTGAATCTGGACCGTAGCCCAGTATCAGCGTTCCTTTCGCTCCGCAAAGTGGGCACGTGATTCCAACTACCGCGAGCATGTCGGCGGGGTCCGAAACGCCTTCAAGGCGCGACAACGTCTCGACGCGTATCGAACTCGCGTGAGTAAGCGACCGGCATGTGAAACACTGCACTTGGGCATCATCGCTTGCTCGAAACTGGGCTCGGTAGCCAGCTGCCTCGATTGTTGTGAGTGCTTCGGTCAACGTCTGAGCGTCTTGCGCGACGTTGGGCGAACCTGGGGAAATTGGCTGGTTTGATTGCTCACTGTGCATGCCCTGCTCGTACCCAATCGTCCGGTGGTTCAACCGCAGCAAGTCGTGGGAGCCAACCAGCACTGCGTCAGGAGCAACAAACGCATCCGTACGACGTAGCGAAGTCAAACAACCCGTGGTCTGGAGTCGTTCGCGCACGATCATCAAGGTGAACTACTCCGGTGGGCGCAACGGGTCGACCGGTCTTCATTTTCGTTGATTCGGTCGTTCATCACCGGCGTGATCGCGTCGATCACGGTGTTTGTTATCGCATTTCTTTTCCTCACCCAATCGGAATCGCTTGGGAATGCGATCGTGTCGGTGGTGCCTCCTCGGCGCCGCGAATCGCTGCGGCGTGTTGCCCGCCAGGTCGGGCATGCGCCCTCGTAGCAATCCCCTTCGCGGGGAGCGTTCAAGCGCTCACGAAAGGTCTTCACAGCGAACGCGTTCGTGATCGCATGGAAGTGCCTGGGGCGGGCGGCGAATCCGAGACGTCGAATGAAAATGCACATATTTGAAACGATAAGTGGATGTGTCAATTGCAATCCTGTTTGGAAGTGTGTTTGAGGGGGTATGCGGTTGAGTAGATCTGAACCGTCCAAGCGAAAGGAATCAACAAATGAAAAATGTATGGAAGGGAATGTTGATGGGGGCGATCGTCGGCACCGGTCTTGACGTCGCGACATCGATAGCAAGTCGCGGCGGCGACATTGCCGAGTCGACGGCCCAACGAATTCGCAGGGCCAACTTGCCAAGAAAAGCTGGCAAGGTTCTCGACGATGCCAGCAGCTCAGACGCCACAACGAAGGCCGTTGATGCGGTGGTACACGCTGCCTCGATTGCGAGCAAGAAAGTCTCTGACATCGCTAGCCACAATTAGGGCAGAGAACCACACCGTGTGTGGCGCTGACCGATTCGCCAACCTTCAACGATAGGAGAGAAAAATGTATATAGGTGGTGTAGGACTACTGCTACTCATCATCATCGTTGTGCTGTTGGTCCGCTAGGACCTGTGCTGTGCCGCGTGTCCTGCTCGCTGCGGGGATAGGCGTCCTTGACGCGTTTCGTGCGACCGGAACGACCAACGACTGCCGTCGCGCCCGGGTGTCGTGGCACGTGCGCGACGGCCGTCATTGCACCGTGCTGTGCTTCGAACAACACCACGTTGAGGGTGCAGGCATACACAAGCAGACGCGCGACGAGGTACAACCAGATGACCAGCGCGAAGACCGTCCCGATGGCGCCGTACAGCTGCGAAGCTGAGGTCACCATTCGTGGGATCGCGAAGATCCCGATCCATTGCAGAATGGTAAAGCCACCGGCGAGGAGCGCCGCGCCGGGAGCGAAACAGTCCCATGACACGTCAACATCGGTGAGCACGCGCAATGTCCACAGGGAGATTGCGAACAATGAGGCCAGACTCACGACGAACACCACGGGCGCGAACAGTGCCGAACGATTGCCGAGCAGCGCCAGACCGATACTCTCGATGACGAAACCGAACGCGACTCCTACAAGCCACGCCAAACCAATGATCTTGTCACGCCATCCCCGTTCCTCGACTTGCCAACATTGATCGCTGACCGAGCGAACTGCTCTGACAACGCCAAAGCCTGCCCAGAGCAACCCGAAAATGGAGACAAGGCCGCTGAGCCGACGACTGCGCGACGCAGTCCGCAGTGCGTCCCGCACGACCCCCGCGGCGGCGCCGTGCAAACCGAGAGCAGTGATCGCCTGATTCGGAAACTCCGACGACCGGCGCGTGAAGATGCCGACGATCGCTATCCCCGCGAGGAGCAGCGGAAAAATTGCAACGAAACACTGCAGGGTCAAC
>JBBRPC010000301.1:0-3947 GCA_038228615.1 Acidimicrobiia bacterium
ATTTGCGAGCACGCTCTCGCCAGAATGGAGCATCATGAAAGCGATCGAACTCTCTCGAACCAACCACGCAGTGACGGTCGACCCGAGCACGACACTCTCCGCCGCGGCGGCGCTCATGGACCAAGAAAATGTCGGCGCGCTCATCGACCTCGTCAGCGATCTCAGTGATGTCGTCCGGCCAATCACAGGTGAGGTCATCTTCGGCCATCATTCGATCGACCATCCGCTTGTCGCGACGACCTGATCTCAGCGGTCGCGCCCAAAGGTGTCGACCACATCCGCGAGGGTCGCGCGTTGATGCCCTTCTGGCCCGCATCGCGACCATTTCTGTCGGTATCGCGATCGCGTCAGCAATCAATTCGTATCGCGAACGCCTCCGGGCGGCACGCGAAATATGGTCGGCGCCGGGCGGTGAAGTTGTCACAGCAGGGCCGCTCAGTGTTCGTGTCCTCGGCGCGTCAGGGACTCCGATCGTTCTGTTGCACGGGCTCGTCGCATCGAACACATATTGGGGCCGCACCTACGACATTCTCTCCAGCGACCACAAACTCATCGCGGTCGATCTCCTCGGCTTCGGCGCTTCACAGCACCCCCAACTCGGCTACACACTCGAAGACCACGCACATGCGCTCAACGAGTGCCTCGACACGCTCGGCGTCAACACATCGATCACCATCGCAGCTCACTCGCTCGGGACCCTCGTTGCTTTGCAATATGCAGCCGACCATCCCGACCGAATACACGCGGTCATCGCATTCGGGCCACCCCTCTACCCCACTCGCAGACGAGCAATGCACCACATCGTCGGGACCAACATCATGGCCCGCCTCTTCGTCCTACCAGGCCACAACTCGGAACGTGCATGCAAATGGATGTGCGAACACCGTTCCATCGCCCGTCGCTTCGCGGTGCTCACCCACCCAGGATTACCGGCACCGATCGCCGCCGCCGGCGTCGACCACACCTGGAGCTCCTACTCCCAAACCCTCGAACACGTCATCCTCACCGCGAACGCGCCAGCGTTGCTGTCACGCGTCAAATGTGAGCTGCGCTTCGTCGCCGGTAACGACGACTCGATCCTCGACGAGGATTACCTCAACCAGATCGCCGCGTTAAAAAACATCGAAGTCGAACGTTGGCCCGGCGACCACAACCTCCCACTCACATCCGCACCACGATGCCGGGCTGCAATCGCGCAGGTTGCAAAAGGACCACGACCGATTGATGAAACGTGAAGAACCTCACTCACCAAGAGACGATGGGCTGGCTCCGCGTATCGGTTGGACTATCGCGACCGTCATGTCGACCTTTGTTTGAAAACCGATCGGCGAGTGTTCATCGAAATCGATAGGCGTGGGCGTGGGCATGCCCTGATTCACGCAGAATTCAAGACCTGCCGGTCTTCGATATCAGTGACCTCCGCGGTGTGCTGAGGATGGTCGGCTATCGGGGTCGATGCGTGGAATCGACGAAGTCGGTTCGCGTTGGTGACTACGGACAGGCTTGACGCGGCCATCGCCGCTGCTGCGATCATGGGACTGAGGCGTAACCCGATGAATGGGTAGAGAACGCCCGCGGCAATGGGGATTCCGAGCGCGTTGTAGCCGAACGCGAACCCGAGGTTTTGGCGAATGTTGCGCATCGTTGCCTTCGACAGTGCGATGGCCGTGACAAGTCCCGATAGCTGGCCAGAGATCAAGGTGATATCAGCGGCTTCGATCGCGACATCTGTGCCTGTTCCGATCGCGATGCCAACGTTCGCTTGCGCGAGCGCGGGGGCGTCGTTGATGCCGTCACCGACCATCCCGACGATGTGGCCTTCGGATTGCAAACGCGATACTTCAGCGGCCTTGTCAGCCGGGAGTACCTCGGCGACGACTCGGTCGACCCCGACCGTGCGGGCGATCGCTTCGGCGGTTCTGGTGTTGTCTCCCGTAAGCATGATGACCTGCAGACCAAGGGCCTGGAGTTTGGCAACGCTCTTCGATGCATCGTCTTTCAGCGTGTCAGCCACGGCGACCACACCCGCGGCGGATCCGTCGATCCCGATCATCATGGCCGTCTTACCCTCGGTCGCGAGCCCTGCCGCGATGTCTACGATTGGGGCACAGTCAATACCAGCATCTTCGAGGAGGCGAGTATTGCCGACGACCACGTCCCGAGCATTGACAGTCGCGCGCACACCCTTGCCAGTGATGGACTCGAATTGGTCAGGTTCAGCAATCGTTACACCCTGCTTGCGTGCCTCATTCACGATCGCTTGCGCGAGCGGATGCTCGGAACGGAGTTCAGCCGACGCAACGATCGCGAGGATCTCGGCCGTGTTGTAGTGACCGACCGTGGTGAGGTCCGTCAGCTCGGGATGTCCGTTGGTGAGCGTGCCGGTCTTGTCGAGTATCAGCACGTCGATCTTGTGTGCGGTTTCGAGCGCCGCCGCGGATCGGATGAGGATTCCTGCTTCGGCGCCTTTGCCGGTGGCCACCATGATCGAGAGTGGCGTTGCGATACCCAACGCGCACGGACACGCGATGATGAGCACTGCGACGGCGGCAACTAACCCGAATGTAAATGCGGGCCTAGGCCCTACGTCGAACCACACCACGAATGTCGCGATTGCTAGGCACAACACGGCAGGTACGAACCAGCGCGCGACTGCATCCGCGAGCCGCTGGATTGGTGCCTTGGATGTCTGGGCTTGGCGGACAAGCTGCACGATCTGCGCGAGCATCGTGTCGCGACCGACTTTCGTCGCGCGCATGCGAAAGGCACCGGTTTGGTTCAGTGTGGAACCGATGACCCTGTCGCCAGTGGTTTTCGAGACCGGCATCGACTCGCCCGTGACCATCGATTCGTCGATGCTCGATCGTCCGTCCAAGATCTCTCCATCAACTGGGACCTTTTCGCCGGGCCGAACCAGGATGATGTCGCCAGCAACAACGTCGCTCACCGCGATCTCGACCGATACCCCGTCGCGTTCGACGTGAGCCGTTCGTGCTTGCAGACCGATGAGCCGACGGATCGCTTGACCCGTTCCGGCTTTCGCACGCGCCTCAAGCAGGCGGCCAAGCAAGATCAATGTGATGATCGCGCCGACTGCTTCGAAATACACATCGCGTACATCAGATGGTACGAGTCCGGGAGCGACCGTCACGACGGTGCTGTATCCAAACGCCGCGACGGTACCGATCGTGATGAGGCTGTTCATGTCCGCAGCACGATGCGCGAGCGCCAACCAGCCAGTGCGGTGGATCGGCCAGCCAACCCAACCCATGACGGGAGCGATCAGAGCGAATTGCAGCCAGTGGTTCATCAACCACATCGGGATCCAGTTCGCACCGAACACTTCGCGGCCCATAACCGCGAACAGTACTGGCGCGCTCAGAACCGCGCCGATGATGAGGCGCTGTGACAGGTCTGCAACTTCCGCGCTGCGGCCAGCAGCTTCGGCGTCGTCATCGTCTTCGTCGAAACTTTTCGTGTCGTGCCGATCACCGTAACTGTCCGGCCCATCAACCGGGTCGCCTTCAACCACGAGCGTCCCGTGAATCATGTTCATCCCGCACGCAAAGTTGAATGTCCCGGGTCTCGTGGGTGTCAGCTCCACTGTCGTCTGCGCGAACGGCGCCAGATACCGACTCAGCTGAAAGTCGCTGAAGATCACTTTTGACGAACAGTCGCCGTCTTCTTGACGATCGAAGATGATGCGCAACGGGTTACCTGTGCGAACGCGGAGAGCCGCGGGTGAATACCCCCCTTTCACCACGACACGTACCTGTTGCATGCCACCATCTTCGGTAGCAACCGTCGCAGCACGCGCATGCGCAAAGAACCAAACACCAAGCGCAATGAGCATCGCGCCAGAAAACGTCACGACTAATTCCGCGGAAGTCATCGTCGCCACCGCACGCGTTCAAGTACCCGACGCCAGCTCATGGACGACGATCAAC
>JBBRPC010000302.1:0-3927 GCA_038228615.1 Acidimicrobiia bacterium
GGTTGGCGCGAGCGCAGTGGTGACGCGCCAGCTCGTGCAACGACAACTGCTCGATCAGGTCGACTCGCGATTGCGGGCGGCCGCGCCATTCGATCGCCCAAACGATGGCGATCCCAGACGTCCGGCATTTCGGCCCGGCATCTTTACCTCGTTGCCGCGAGGTTTCAGCGCGTTCTATTTCGCGCGACTCGGTTCCGACGACAAGTTCTTGGTCGGGCCGGTCCCCAATGTCGCCCGTCACGACCTCGCGGCGCCGAAGTTGTCGGTCTCCGACATACGCAGGAGGGTGAAATTACACGAAGTGCGGCCGTTCACTACCGGCGCTGTGGATGGCAGCAGTCTCGAATATCGGGTGATCGTCGGCAACGACACGCAGTCGGGAACAATTACCGTCATCGGCGCTCCGTTGAACGAAGTTGCCGATTCCATTGCGCGTCTCGAACGCGTCGTGTTCGCGATCGCATGTGTTGTTCTTGCGGCGTTGGCACTCGTTACCTGGTGGGTCATCCGACTCGGCGTACGACCTATCAAAAAGATGGCGCGCACCGCCTCGCAGGTCGCGCGCGAGGGTGACGAACATCCTGTCGATCTCTCCCAACGTGTCGACGTTGGCACATCTGGAACTGAGGTCGGCGATCTCGGTCTTGCACTCAATACGATGCTTGATCGGCTCCAAACGTCGTTTGATGAACAACGCCGCATTGAGGCACGGTTGCGTCAGTTCGTTGGTGATGCTTCCCACGAATTGCGGACTCCGGTGCAAACGATTCGTGGTTACGCGGAGCTGTACCGCCTTGGCGCGCTGAGTGAAGCAACGAAACTCGACGACGCAATGCGGCGCAGCGAACAAGAAGCGATCCGGATGGCAGCCCTCGTCGATGATCTCCTGACACTCGCGCGTTTCGACAATGAACGACCGTTGCTGCAACAACCCGTTGATCTTGCAGCAATTGCTCGCGACGCCGTCGCAAACGTTGGTGCAATCCAGCCAAGCCGTTCGATCCGACTCGACGCGCCTGAAACGCTTGTCGTGACCGGTGACGATCATGCATTGCGTCAAGTATTCGCAAACATTATTGGTAACGCTCTCGTGCATACGCCTGTGGCGTCTTCGATCGCAGTAGCAGTAGTGCTTGTTGGGGCGGAGGCAGTCATCACAATTGCCGATGATGGCCCCGGAATGCCTCAGGATCTTGCCGAGCGAGCGTTTGAGCGCTTCGCCCGAGCCGACCCCGCGCGCACACGCCATGCTGGCGGATCGGGACTCGGCCTAGCGATCGTGCACGCAACCGTGGCAGCACACAACGGCTCGATCACGCTCGACACGACACCCGAGCGAGGCACGTCGGTCGTTGTGCGCATACCTGTGTAGCTGGCTGCTGCAGCTACCGGCACCGCGCGTCGGGCGGCAATGCACTTCAGGCCAGCGTCGCGAAACTCGACGCTGGCCTGAACGAAACACCCTGAACGAAACGCCCTGAACGAAACGCCCTGAACGAAACAATTCGTGCGGGGACTAGGCAGTTGCGCTCTGCGGCGGTTGGCCTGGGGCACCGCTCCCCGGACCGTTACCCGGACCGTTAGCCGGACCGTGACCCGGACCGTGACCCGGACCATGACCCGGACCAGTACCCGGGCCGGCTCCGAAGCCCTTGACCGTCGCGGTCACCTTGAAAGCCTTGTCGAACTTCAACGTCACGGTTGTACCGTCGGCCTTTTTCATATGGGCTTCATATGCGGAACCTTCTGAATCGGTTTCGACCCGGATGACAGTTGCACCTGGTTGCGCGGCCAAGGCGGCGGCTTTCACCGACGCTGCTGTGTCTCCGGTCAGAAGCGTCTCGCCAGGGCCATGAGTCATGGTCGACGGGTCGGGACGATTCGCGGCACTCGGCGCGGCGGTCGATGCCGCTGATGGACTACTCACAGCAGCTTGCGTCACAGCCGAACTCGACGTGCTCGTGGCGGCGCTGGCGATGCCGCCAGCGCCAATCGCGATGCCAGCTGCTGCGGCGGTTGCCATGAGCCATTTACGACCGCGTCCCGGCGTGCGTGCCAACGCGTTGGCCCCCGAGTTGTGCATTGAGTGTTGGGTCGTTTCGTTGAATTCCATGCGATGAGTCCTTTGCTGTTTGGGGTTCCTCGTCTTTCGAGGCATCTACAACATCGCAAACGCAGTTGAGGATCGGCCATGACCAAGCAGGGAGCTTCCGCAGAATCTCGGGATACTCTTTGGGTCATGGTTGGCACGATCACGATTGACCCGATGACTGCGACGATCGGTGCCGAGGTTGGCGGCGTCGATCTCGCGGACGAACTGAGCGACGAGACGATTGCCGAAATTCGCGGCGCGCTGTTGGAGTGGAAGGTGTTGTTTTTTCGCGACCAACATCGACTCGACCGCAAGACACATATCGCGTTTGCGCGGCGTTTTGGCGAACTCGAAATTCACCCGATTACACCCAGTGATCAAGACGATCCTGAAATTTTCGTGGTACCTGCGGGTGGGCGTTTCCGCGCGCCCGACGTATGGCATAGCGATGTCACGTGGAGACCGGAACCCTCACTCGGGTCGATCTTGCGCGTTGTCGAGCTGCCGCCACTCGGTGGCGACACGCTCTGGGCCGATATGGGCGCTGCGTACGATCTGCTCGACGACGACACCAAAGAACATTTGGTTGGTGCGAACGCGTTGCACGATTTCACCCACGTATTCGGGCGCGGTCGACCGCCAGAAGAACAAGAAAAAATGCGAGCCGCAAACCCAACCGTCGAACACCCGATTGTCAGAACCCATCCCGAAACCGGACGCAAGACCATTTATGTCAACGGTGCATTCACCGTCGGCGTGAAGGGAATGGATATCGCCGAGTCGACAACACTGTTGGATCGTTTGGAACGCTTAGCTGGTATCCCCGACGTGCAGTGCCGCTTTCGTTGGCGGGCTGGCAGCGTCGCATTTTGGGACAATCGGGCGACCCAGCACTGCGTCAGCAATGATTTTCTCCCAGCCCGCAGAATCATGGAACGGGTCACTGTCGCGGGTGATCGCCCCTACTAGCGCGCTCCTTTTCTTTGGCATTTCTTCGGCATTTCGTCGTCTGTTGACCATCCGCGTTGGGTGTCGGGTGCCACTCCGAACCGCTCGGTTCGTGATGCGGGCGTCTCACTTGGCACAATTTCGCCCAACAGCCCAATTCTCAACCCACAGGAGTGAACCGTGCATGTCGTCGTCTGCGTCAAGCAGATCCCCGACCCGGCCGTTCCCGGCGCGCTGAACGCCGACCACACGCTCAAGCGTGAGGGCAAGCCAATCCTCGATGAATCCGACAGCTACCGCGTCGAGATGGGGTTGCAGCTTGTGGACGCGGCCGGTGGCGGTGAGGTCACCCTGATTTCAATGGCAGCCAACGGTGAAACCGCCGGGCTTCGTACCGCACTCGCGATGGGCGCGGCCAAAGCTGTGCTTGTGAGCGACCCGGAATGCGCTGGGAGCGACGCCCTCGGTACTGCCAAGGTGTTGGCAAAGGCGGTCGAACGCGCTGGCGCAGTGGATCTAGTTCTTGCAGCAACGGAATCGAGCGACGGCTACACGGGAACTGTTCCTGTGCAGATCGCCGAGTTGCTCGGCTGGCCGGCGTTGACCTTCGCCAAGAAAGTTGATATCGCCGACGGTACCGTCACGATTCAGCGCCAAACCGAAGCTGGCTACGACACGGTCCAAGCGTCGTTACCTGCGGTGGTGAGCGTGACCGCTGGGGTCGTCGAACCGCGCTACCCGAGCTTCAAAGGCATCATGGCCGCGAAAAATAAGCCGGTCGACGCGTGCACCGCTGCGGATCTCGGTCTCGCTGGTCAGGTCGGTTGGGTCGGTGCTCGACAGACAATCACCAACGTCGAGAACGCACCTGCTCGCCAAGCCGGTGA
>JBBRPC010000303.1:0-3925 GCA_038228615.1 Acidimicrobiia bacterium
GGCACGCACTTCGACATCCCAGCACCGCTGCATCGCTGCGAAGCCATGATCGCTCCGCCGGGTGGCGCCGCGGCGATGTACTACACAGGGCCGTCGGATGACTTTTCACGTCCAGGGCGAACTTGGTACCCAACAATGGGAAACCATGCGTTCCCCACCTGGCGCGAAGCCTCAATCTGCTATCACGAGGCAGTACCAGGACACCACCTGCAAGTCGCGCAGGTTCGTTATCTTTCCGATGTCCTCTCAAAATATCAGCGACTGATGGGTTGGGTTTCAGGGCACGGCGAAGGTTGGGCGCTCTATGCCGAACGGCTGATGGGCGAACTCGGATATCTCGATGATCCTGCCTACGAACTCGGGATGCTTGCCGCCCAAGCTATGCGCGCAGTACGCGTCGTCGTCGATATCGGAATGCATCTGGAGCTCCAAATTCCTGCGCACGAACCAGGAATTGGTGGCGAACGCTGGACACCCGAAAACGCGCTCCCGTTCGTCATCGAACGGTCACGATTCCCCGAGCGTTTTATGCGATCGGAGGTCAACCGATACCTCGGGTTGCCTGGTCAAGCGATTAGCTACAAGGTCGGCGAACGAGTCTGGCTCCGTGCGCGCGATGCAGCACAGCGAAGTCACGGCGCCGATTTCAATCTCAAGGCTTGGCATGCCTTCGCGCTCGATCTTGGAGCGGTCGGGCTTGAGACGCTCGAAGCAGAGTTGGCCCGCTTCTAGTGATGCGAACGTCGTATTTCTGTGCGCCGACGACGCAATACTGAAACCATCTCCACATGGGCGGTGTGCGGGAATTGATCCACCGGCTGGACCGACTCGATGTCGTATCCCGCGTCGCAGAGCCAACGCAGGTCGCGCGCTCCCGCTGCCGGTTCGCAACTGAGGAGCACGATCGTGTCGGGATCTGCCGCCACGATCGACTTGACGCCACGCTTGCCAAGACCGTCGCGGGTCGGGTCGGCGATGACTGCGTCACAATCGCCGAGATCTGCAGACTCGACATTCGCGCACACGACAACTGCACTGCGACCTGCGAGATTCCGTTTCGCATCGCGTGCGGAAGCACGGCTCGACTCGACTGCGATGATCGAATCAGCTTCGACAAATGCGCCAAGCAGTCCAACGCCGCAATACAGATCGGCAACGCGATGGAGCCCACCGTCGACATGCAACGCTTGGGTCACGAGATTCACCAACACGCCCGGCGCGTCTGCATGGCTTTGAAAGAATGATCCGCCAGAAATTCGCAACGACTTTCCACCCACCCGCTCATGGAAGTGCGTCACCGCCGATTCTTTGGTGCCGACGATCGCGATGCCCTCGGGAAGGTGCTCCACGGCCAACGGGTCACCGTCGACGATCACCAACACTTCCCCACTATGCGCTCCGACTCGAATCGTCACTTCGCGTGCCGCGGTGAACCGAGCACGATCGATCACGTCTCTTGCCAGCGGATGCGCGACGAGACAACCATCAACGACAACGACATCGTGCGATTGACGTCGACGCATTGCAAGCTTGCCTGCGTCGTCGACGGCGCACCGAACCGTCGTGCGGTAACCCTCACTAGCAAGCGCAATTGCCGGCAGCGGCGTGAGTTCGCGGACTCGTGCGATGCGTCGGAGGGCATCTCCAACTATCTCTCGCTTCAGCTCACCTTGCGCGCCGACTGCGACATGCTGCCAATCACAACCACCGCACCCATCCCCGACGTGGCGACATGGTGGACCGACCCGAGTGGGCGCCGCATCGAGCACGTCGATCGCAGTCGCGTGGATGCGATCTTTGCGCACAGCGTCGAGACGAGCCACCACCCGCTCATGCGGCAACGCGCCTTGCACAAATACGATCCGCCCATCGGGTTCGCGTGCGAGCGCCGAACCGCCGGCAACGATGCGATCGCACGAAAGCGTCAGGTGATCGCCGACCTCCACGCTGCGACCTACGGAGACGGCTAGGCGAGCGCGTCGGCAAGTTTGCCGAGCGCATCGTCTTCGGTGACATTCAGCGCGAACGACAGCTCGGAGACGAGTACCTGGCGCGCCTTCATGAGCATCGACTTTTCACCGGCGGAAAGACCCTTGCTGACCTCGCGTAGGGCGAGATTCCGAACGACTTCGGCAACCTGGTAGACGTCGCCAGATTTCAGCTTCTCCTGGTGGTTCTTGAATCGCCGACTCCAGTTCGTTGGTTCCCGAACATCTTTCTTGGCCAACAGCTGGAAGAGATCGTCAACGTCTTCGGCCGAGATCGGGCGGCGCATACCGACATCGTCGACCTTCGAAACTGGAACTCGAATCACAAGATCGCTGCTCGCGACCCGCAATACGAAAAAGTCAGCCTGTACGCCGTCGTGCGGGAGCTTTTCTTTTTTCTCGATCACTGCCGCACCATGGTGCGGGTACACAACGCGATCGCCGACTTTGAAGCCCATGATGCTCCGAAACTTGCAGTAGTTGAACAGGGGAACTGCAGATTCTACCAGGTGACGGACATACTCCGAGATTTATCGACTCACGCGTTGGCAGACTGGTGGCTCCCGTCACTTCTGACCTAACGATTTCTCTGCGGCTATCCAGTCTTGCACCATCGGCCCGAAGTTCGCGGGGTTGTACGCGTCCTCTTCATAGCTCCACTGCATGTTTCCCGCATAGTGCAGGATCGTGATGTTCGCGGCTTGATACACCTTCCCGTCGCCGAGATCGCGCATCCGATTTTCGATCTGACAGATCCACCAGCCACGTTCCTCGTCACACACACACCAATCATGCGGGAAGGCATTCATCTCCGAGTTCGGCCACTCGGCCATCGTGGCGCTGATCCAGTCGTGAATCACTTGGCGGCCTTGCATCGCGCCGTAGTGATGTTCGAGATAGGTCGCGTCTTCGGTGAAACACTCAGCCCATGGCCGCCAGTCGCCGCTGGCGGCTGCAACTTGGGCAACAGCCGAATAGTTGTCGTGTGCGGCTTGCAGCTCTTCGCGTGTCCATGTACCCATCGTCGTGCTCCTTGTGTATGTTCCGGCGTTGTGTGCCAGCGGCCCACCAGTCTGGCGCAGCTGCAGTGCCAAGCGCACGATTGCGCAAGTCGCTACAGTTCGTGCCGTGGGATGGACGCCGGATCCTCCGGCACCGCGTCGAACTTGGTATCAGCTTGCGAGCCAAGGCCTTGCCGCTCTCGGCATTGCCGCAGGTGTCGTCAGCACAATTATCGTCGGCGTTCTGCTGTTAATTGTACTGGCACTCGCTTCGCTCGCCCGAGGCTGCTCGGGGATTCCTCACGCCGAGCAATCCCAATACGACCCGACCCCAGCAGAGCGTGCCGTCGCGGCCACCACCTCCACGATTCCATCCCCAGGCTGTCGCCAATTTCAGCGGGTTCTCAACATCGTCGCCATCAAGCCACGACTACATCAGCGGGCCGAGCGACAAGCTCGATACGATCCGCACCGATACCTACACCCAGCTACGCATTGCCGAAGCCTTGCTCGGCAAGACCTGTGGCGGTCACCTCGCACCTGATGCGCTGCGTGTCTTGGCTGGCAAAGATTTATATCGCCAATTATTCGCGACCACCTCAACAGCAATACATCCGCAGGCGACAACATCTTCGACGCCACAGCATTGATCAGGGTTGGCAATGTCCTGTTGGCGAGGGTGGGACGTCGAGCGCTGGATTCCGATCGAAAAAGCCAACCGGCTGGAGCAAAAAGCCCGTGTACTCCACGGGCATCACTGGCCAGTCTTCGGGTCTTGGGAAATGCGTGACACCGAAGCAGTACCACATCACAATGTCCTGGTCGACGAGATCCCTGTTCGCGGCGCTCCATTTCGGGAGCCCGTCACCACCATCGTGTTGGTTCGGGTATTCCCCAGAACCGCGTCGTTCGTCTGATGCGAATTGCGTGACCCAA
>JBBRPC010000304.1:0-3898 GCA_038228615.1 Acidimicrobiia bacterium
AACGTCGTGCGAGGCCGGTCTTCAAAGGATGCGGAAGCTGAATTATGAGCCTTGCTCTCGACGTGCTGCGTCGCTTCGATCGTGAGGGGATCGCGTACTGCCATTGGAAAAGCAACGATCATCTTGAGGCGGCACTTGCTGCCAACACGGATCTCGATATTCTCGTTGATCCGGGTGCCATCGATGGCGCGTATCGGATCTTTTCGGAGATGTCGTTTCGTCGAGCTCGGGTAGCTGCAGCGCGCAACGATCCAGGGTTGGAAGATTTCATCGGCTTCGATGATCAACTCGGCCGACTCGTGCATTTCCACGTCCACTATCGCGTCGTCAGCGGCGAGCGCCATTACAAGCGTTTTCGTTTGCCATGGGAGCGCGAAATCCTCGACACGCGCGTGCTCGATGAAAGCGGAGCGTGGGTAACTGCGCCAGCCATGGAGGCAGTGCTGCTCCTCACGCGGTACTCATTGAAACTTCGTGGGCGCGACATCGTTCGGGGTCTGAAAGCTCGCCGAGGCGGCGGAGCAACGCCCACTGCCGAACTCGCGTTTCTGATGGCGAGAACCGACACGGAACATGTGTGCGATATCGCAGCGCGTCTTTTGGGCAACGATGGTCGCGACGCAGTGTCGGCGTGTCTCAAAGATGGTTGTGATATAGGTCGACTCCTGCGCCTTCGGCGAATCGTGCTTCGACGTTTCCGGAGTCAAACTGCAACGCGTGGTGTGCATGCACAAACCATCCGCATGGGTCGAGAGTTCGCGTGGCTCCGGCGCGGAATATCGCGCAAGGTCGCACCACGTCCTGTGCTGCTGGGCCGTGGTGGCGGTGGTGGTGGTTTGCTGATTGCGTTCATCGGCAGTGATGGCTCTGGCAAATCGACGATGGTGAAGAAGAGTCGCGAGTTCTTGTCGGCGAAGCTGGATGTGTATCCGATGTATCTCGGGTCTGGCGACGGTTCTGCTTCGTTGCTGCGTCGACCCATGAAGTGGGCGCGCGATCGCGTGTTCGGCGGCGCTCGATCGACCGGCGCGGCGGAACGCAAAGACGTGGCGAGCAGCGATCATCCGCGCGCGATGTCACTGGCCAAAGTGGTGTGGGCACTGACCTTGAGCGCCGAGAAGTCCCGCAAGATCACGCGAGTGATGCGGGCGCGTACTCGCGGCATGGTCGTGATTTGCGACAGGTGGCCACAATGCCAATATCCGGGGGAACTCGATGGCCCGCGGCTAAGCGAATGGAACAACGGTTCGTGGTTTGCGCGCAAACTTGCTGCCTATGAACGGCGGCCGTACGCATTAGCCGAACAATTTCCACCTGATCTCATCGTCCTTCTCGATGTCGATGTGGCGACGGCGTCACAACGCCGCCCGACCGACTCGATGGAGTACTTGGAACGACGAATCGCGATGGTGCGCGAACTCAACTTCAGCGGGTCGCTATTTGGAACTGTTCGCCTCGATGCGAGCCGACCCGAACATGACGTGTTGAACGACGTGCTCCACGCGATCTTGTCGAGGCTGTGAACCGAGTTGGGCTACGTGGTCGAATTCTGCGGACTTCCCGGCGCAGGAAAGTCGTACCTTGCGCGTCGGCTTGTGGGCTCGCTGCGAGTGAGCGGAATTATCTGTGGCGAGACCACAGCGCGATATGGCCCCGATGCACCATTGGCGGCCCGCGTTCGACGCAAAGCGCTAGCGGTCGTTCGGGAGATGCCGCACGGTGTTTCGCCAACGCGACTTGTGTGGTCGGTAGCGATGCGCAGTGAGCAAGCATCACTGCGCGACCGTATTGCGCGCCCAACCAACCTGGTTGTGGCGCAGCGGCAGACGCGTGTGGGCATGCGCCGAGACGGTGTACACGTCCTAGATCAAGGAGTCAGCCAGGAATGGTGGTCAGCTGCGCTGCGCGGCGATCGCGATGCCGTTTTGAGGGCGATGCGTGTCAACATGTCGGCCGGACATCCGACGTGTTCGCTGCTGGTTCGCGTCGATGCGCCGATTCCGCTGCTTGTCGATCGACTTGTGTCGCGATCCAATCGCCAGAGTCGCCTTGAAGCGCAATCGCCGGAGCGCATAGCGGCCGAACTTCTCGAGGGTTCGAAGCTGCTCGATGAAATTGTTGCCGTCACCTGCGATGCGACGTCGGTGCAAGCGCCGAAATCGATTCCGGAGCTGGTGCGGATCGAGAGCCTCGACCCCACGTGGGAGCGAAGGTTGTTCGAGTTGGTCGTCCAACGTTCGACAGGCGGGTAGTTCGTGCGGTGCTAGTTCGCGTGCCGGGAGTGCCATGCGGCGACGGCGCGATCCCACACGCCACGGTCGGTGGTGACCCGAAAACATGAGGGGAGCGGGTTGGGGTATGCGCCGTGACCTAACCACACGATGATGTTGTTGCCACACGAAACTTGGTACCCCGGTGGAAGACCGAGCGACCCGTGGTTGGGCAATTGGTCGGCACGAAAGATGTTGTCGTACAGCGCGAGTTTCGGTGCTCGGCCAGTGTCGTCCCACTTAAAGAATCCGCCGGTACCCGGTGCAGGTCCTTTGTAGACCGACATCATCGGCTGCAGGCGGATCAGGGAATGATCGACCCGCATGGTGTTGTGGCGACCCTCCGATGTGGTGTCGCCGGCCGAAGGACGCGCAGACAATCCTACGTAGCAACCGTCGAACAATGAGTCGGTCACGACCCCATTTCCGAGGCGATCGTTTTCGAGACAGTCGTCGTGAAGATATGCAAGGTGGGCAGCACGGATCGTCCAGTTATTCGCTCCCGCACGCGCCCGAATTCCGTCTCCGTAGTTGGTGATGTAGATGTTGTTCGACGTGAAGTTCGCGTTCGTGAAGTCGAGCGCGCCGGTGTGGTGAAACGTTGTCCATGGTGTGTTGATGGGGTAGGTACCGATGATGCGCCCGCCATCGAGGCAGAGCCCGCTGGCCCCTGTGAACGAGACCGGCCACGGGTCGACCTGGGTCCAAATTGCGCCCCGCGCAACGATGCGCTCACCTGGTGATGTATCGGGGTTGAACTGCGAGGTTTGCGCTCCCGCGACGGTCACGGACGCGTTTGGGCGCGCGCACGATGCGCCGCCGCCCTGTGCACCAATCGGCGGACCAACTGGTGCGCCAATCGGACTCGTTGGTTGCGAGCTCGGTGGATTGGTCGCAGGTGGATTGGTTGCATGGTGCGATGCCGTTCCCGATCGGTGTCGAGCATGGGCCGGAGCGGAGGTGGTACTCGCACCGCCAACCGTTGCGGCCCTCGAGGTCGTGGTGCGCCGCGAGGTTCCTGTTGCGCCGTCGCTCGTCGATGACTGGCCTGTCGCGTCGGCGCCATGCTGGGAGACCTGACCGCCTGGTGAAACGCTCTCCGTGGACCTGTGTGTTGACGCTGAGTGACCGAGTCCGAGAGCGAAGGTCAGCACCGTGATTGTGCCAACGATGCGAACGGTGCGGATGCGAAAAAGGTTATGCATGGGTTCCTGTCGACAATCCACGGTGGCTTTCAACCAAACGTGTTACGAATTGGAGATTTGTTGGCAATTCGAAAACGAACCTCTGGGCCTCGCGCGCCGTGTGTTCAGAATCGTGCGGCCTGGAGACAAATGTCACTGAACGTCGCCAGGCGAGCGCGACTGAACCTTTTGTGTTGAACACAGCCAGTAGCGTTGGAAGCTCTGGTCTGTCATCGACCCATGGAAGGACCGACGTGTCTCAGGGTTCCAAGCGATTCGTAGGAATATTGACCGCTGCTGTGTTGGCGGCAAGCGTGGGCGTGGTGGGTAACTCCGTCGCTGGAGCGACGGGAGTCGTGCCGGTGCTCAACCTGAACCGCTTCTATTCGACGGCGCCGTTTCCCGGCACGATGACGAAGACGAGCGACCTTGAAGGGTCGGCAT
>JBBRPC010000305.1:0-3829 GCA_038228615.1 Acidimicrobiia bacterium
CGCCGAGGGTCGGACGTTCACGGCACTGCCAGCACCCCCGTTGATGCACGCGACTGGCCTCGCCATTGGAGCGATACCTGCGTTGCTCTTCGGTGGCAGGGTCGTGTTGCTCGAGGGTCGCGCTCTCGATGTCGATGAATTGTGGGATGCCGTCGAACGTGAGCGCGTGAACAGCATCACCGTGGTCGGCGATCCCTTTGCACGGCCCATGTTGCGCGGGCTACGCGACGGGCCACCACGTGACCTCGAGTTCGTGACCGCGATCAGCTCATCGGGAGCAATGTTTTCGAACGAGGTGAAACAAGGGCTGCTCGAGCACATGCCGCACGCGATCATTATCGATCTCATTGCTTCCACCGAAGGATCCATGGGAATGTCGTTGTCCACCAAAGACAATCTGGCTCCTACAGGACGGTTCTTCCCGAATCCGGGCGTCATCGTCATCAACGACAGCGGTGAGCGCGTCAACGCAGGCTTCGGCGACATCGGATTCGTTGCAGTACCCGGCGGCGCAGATGGCTACTACAAGGACGAAGTCAAGACCGCGGCGACGTTTCGCGTGATCGATGGAGTTCGGTACACCGTTCCCGGCGACTACGCGACCCTCGAAGCCGACGGTGCAATTTGTTTGCTCGGGCGCGGTTCGCAGTGCATCAATACGGGTGGCGAAAAGGTGTATCCCGAAGAGGTTGAAGAGATCATCAAGGCTCACCCTGCGATCGACGACTGCCTCATCTTCGGCGTCGACGACGAACGTTTCGGTCAGCGGGTTGTCGGGATCGTTTCGCGTTCAATTGGCTCAGATGTCTCGATCGATGCGGTGATCGAAGCAACTCGAGAGCGACTCGCTCGATACAAAGTGCCTCGACAACTGATCGAAGTCGAACGCGTGCCGCGCACCGCCGCAGGCAAGGCCGACTACCCGACCGCAGCCAAACTCTTCGAAAACACCTAAGGAACAGTCGTGGATCCACTCATTGCTCGCAAAACGTGGCGGACGCTCGAACCAATCCACGGCATGATTTACTTCGTATCTGAGGCACACGAGAACTACCGCGCCCTCGGCCTCATCGGGAGAAGCGGCTATTTCGCATCGCGAGCAGCTCCTATGGGGCCGGTCAATGCAACAGTCGTCGTCGCGACCTTTTTCAACTTCAATCCGCAACTCGTCGCCGACGCGATGCACGACGTGTGGACCACGACCAACGTCGAGGCCGTGCTTGCTGCACGCACTCGCGCTGCCGACAGCGCCTTGCGTCGAGGGTTCGGATCGCTGATCGATTCCGAGACGCTCGCCGAGGCCGCAGCACTCGCTCGACAAGCGGCGCTCGCAGCCTGCAACGCACCGCAGGGTCGACCACTCTTTGCCGGCCATGCATCACAACAATGGCCAAGCGAAGCAGAACCACACTTGGTGTTGTGGCACGCGCAAACCCTGCTCCGCGAATTTCGCGGAGATGCTCACATCGCCGCGCTCGTGACGGAAGGCATATCGGGTATCGAAGCGCTTGTGTTGCATCACGCCACTGGAGAACTCCCACTTGCGGCGCTACAAAACAGTCGCGCGTGGTCCGATGTCGAGTGGTCTGCGGCCGTCGCCAATCTCGCGGCTCGTGGTTATGTGCATGCCGACGGGTCATTTACTGAACACGGCCGCGCTCGCCGCCAATGGATCGAAGATCGCACCGATGCGCTTTCAGTGCTCCCGTACGCGGCGCTTGGCGAACAACAATGTGAGCGGCTGCGGACCATCGGACGCCCATTTGCTCGGGCGGTCGTCGCTGGGGGCCTGCTCGATTTCAGCGCGCTCCTGCGACCGCAATCGGAGTAGCTGGCGTTACCTGGCAGCAGGCGCGTTCTCGACGTGAAGCGAGCACAACTCCACCGGGTCGGTGAAGCCTTTCAACTGGCGCCGCCCGGCAGGTTCGATCACAAATTCCTCTGGGAGCTTCATGGCAAATTCTCGGGTCACGAGAATCTCAAACGGCACCGCGATATCGGCGACTCTCGACGCGAGATTGACCGTTGAGCCGTAATAGTCGCCGCCGTGCGGCAACACCTGCCCATATGCGAGTCCTGCGCGGGGGGTCACGTCGCGCTGATGCAATTCAGCGAATATCTTTTGGACGATCGTCGCGGCGCTCGCCGGATCAATCGTGGTGAACATCACCTCATCACCGATGAATTTGACAACACGTCCTCCGTGTTGAGTCACTAAGTCGTAGGCCCTACCTTCAAAGTCGAGCACCAGATCCATCAGCTCATGGGTCGTCGCAACTTGACTGATCGAGGTGAAACCCACCAGATCGATGAAACCGATCACCATCGGAACTTGTTCAGGATCCGTCGCGAATACTCGAGCAGTACGGCTCCGCACTACCGCGTCGTTCATGTGTAGACGAAAGAGTCGAATCATTGCGTCATCGAGGCCTTCTAACACCGTGAGTGCGTTCACCATCGTCTTCGCAAGTTCGAACTGATTGGGATGCTCTGAAACGAGCGGCACTTCAACATCGATGAGAAACATCGTGTTCGCGGCTTCGGCGATCCGCCCAAGCGATGAACCCATCACGCGTAAGAAATGCATCGCGGCTTCTGGCGTGAACATCTGTCTGGCAATATCGAATTGGTGAAAGAGTTCAATAGTGAGCCGAGTCATCGGGACGGTGCTGGGCGAAAGCCCAGCCGCGATGGTGAGGCTCGCCAACATTTCCGCCGTAAGACCTGATTTCGCAATCGCCGCAGCGTCGACCGTTGTGCTCCCACCGGAGAGCTTGCGATCCGCGGCGAGGCGCGTCAAGGTGTTGTCCTGCGCCGCGACCCTCAGTTCGTCGAGCGTGAACCCTTGGTCGACGAGCCATTGCAACAGCGCCAGCCGATCCCCTGCCGTATGGATCGCCGGGTCGTAGACGCCAGCAGCAATGAACTCTTCGACTGTCATCGTTGGGTCCGTCATTGCGCGCGACGTTAAACCCACACGGCGCGCGACACGCACGCCAAATCGGGACGGCTAGAGGCTGGGTGTGGACACGGTCCGGTACGGTGAGCGATAACGGTCGACACGAAAGGCTTCGTCATGCATGACATCGTGATTCGCAATGGGACGGTTGTCGATGGCACGGGCGCACCACGCCAGGCTGTCGATGTCGCGATTGTCAATGATCGAATCGTCGATGTCGGCACCGAGATTGGCCGCGGTACCCGCGAGATCGACGCAACTGGCCTCGTCGTCACTCCAGGCTGGGTCGATCTTCATACGCACTACGACGGACAAGTCACCTGGGATTCGATCGTCGCGCCGTCGAGCACCAACGGGGTGACAAGCATCGTCATGGGCAACTGCGGGGTCGGTTTCGCGCCTGCCCGCCCCGACAAACACGATTGGTTGATTTCGCTCCTTGAAGGTGTGGAAGACATCCCTGGGACTGCCCTCACGGAGGGGTTGCCATGGAATTGGGAGTCATTCCCCGAATATCTCGATGCGCTCGGCGCCCTGAGCTACACGCTCGACGTTGGGACACAAGTCCCGCATGCAGCGTTGCGTGCCTACGTGATGGGAGATCGCGGCGGGGATCACACCGCTCTTGCGACCGACGACGACATCGCCACCATGGCGATGCTGTGCGAAGAGGGTTTGCGTGCCGGCGCACTCGGTTTCACCACGAGTCGCACCTACGTGCATAGAACCCGCGCTGGTGAATCGATCGGGACGTTGACCGCAAGTACGAATGAAGTGCTCGGCATCGCCGAGTCGCTGCGACGCGTCGGCCACGGCGTCGTGCAACTGATCTCCGATGCGTACCAATCGGACGATGACGAGCTCGTCGCA
>JBBRPC010000306.1:0-3818 GCA_038228615.1 Acidimicrobiia bacterium
AACACAGCAGTCGCAGCCAATTCCCCCAACGTGACCAAACCAAGTTGGCGTGCCGGAATGCCCGCAGCAAACAACACGCCAGTGACGATCAGTCCAATTTCAACCGTGGTGCCGAGATCAGGCTCCAACATCACCAACCCGCAAATCACACCGGTGATGATCAAAAGCGGCATGAGCACGCGTCGCCATTCATGAATGTGATCGACGCGTCGCGCCAACGTGCGCGCCGCGAACAGCAACAACACAAGCTTGGCTAACTCGCTCGGCTGTAACGCGATCGAACCGTTCACGCCAAGCCAGCGCCGCGCACCGTTTGCGCTTCTGCCAATACCGGGCATTGCGACCAACATCAAACAGACAATCGTAAAGATCAGCAAGTGCGGTGCCCAACGCACCCAAAATCGATAGTCGATCCGCGCGCCAACCAAGAATGCCACTGCGCCGCACGCTGCAAGCACCAATTGCCGATTGAACACAAACCAGGCCGAGTGATGCGTGCTGATCGACATGACCGATGATGCAGACAAGACCATCACAAGACCGATCACGGTCAGGCCACCGACCGCCAACGCGACCATCCAAAACAGCGGTGCGCCATCTCGAGTTGCTTGCGGAAACGCCACTCGTCGCAATGCTCGCGTTGCCTGTTCCTTCACGAAACTCGCTCCTGTGCAATTAGCGCCCGAACCTCGGCGGAAAAATCTTCGCCGCGCTGGACATATCCGCGCGGATACATGTCGAACGAGGCGCATCCCGGCGACAGCAGCACCACGTCACCAGGTTTGGCGGCATCTGCGGCGGCACGAACTGCCGCAGCCATCGTGGCAGCCGACGTGACAGGTCGTACACCGTCGAACGCTGCAACGACCGCGTCGGTAGCCTGTCCGAAAGCCACAACCGCCCTGATCTTTGCGGTACCTGCGCGCAGGACTCCGAGGTCGAGGCCCTTGTTGAGCCCTCCCGCAAGCAACACAACAGAGTCGAACGCGTCGACAGCTCGCAGCGTTGCGTGCGGGTTCGTCGCTTTGGAATCGTCGTAGTAGCGCACCCCAAGATTCTCGCCGATGAATTGCACGCGGTGTGGGAGGGTCTCGTAATTTTTCAGCGCCGATCCGAGCCAGCCATCATCAGGACCGCGCCCCAAGATCGCCATCGCGGCGACCGCTGCGGCGCTCGCACACAGAGCGTTCGTCAGATCGTGGGGTAGCCCCCGACGCAGGTCGGCGACAGCGACGATCGTTCGGTCGTGCCCGACCAGCCGCTCGCCACGCTGCTCATATGAAGCAGCGTGTTCGATGCTCACTCGTTCAACTTGGCCAGTGGCCCCTTGCGTGAGCTCAGCAGCGACAGCGTCGTCATCGTTGACGACGAGCACGTCGTCAAAACGTTGATGTGCAAACAATTTTGCTTTCGCGCCAACGTACGCCGCAACGCTCCCGTGCCAGTCGAGATGGTCGTCGGCAACGTTGAGCAACACCGCAACCCGAGGATGCCACCACGAGGTCGTGAACTCGAGCTGGAAACTCGACACTTCAGCGACCATCACGTCCATTGAACAATGCACCAATGAGATCAGAGGCGTACCGATGTTCCCACCGCACTCCGCAACGAGTCCACCAGCGCGCAACATCGCAGTAATGAGTTCAACAGTTGTGGTCTTACCGTTCGTGCCTGAGACCGCAACGATCGGGACTGACAGGCGTTGCGCGGCAAGGTCGATTTCGCTGCGCACAACGCGCCCAAGTCGCTGAGAGATCTGCAATACGGGATGGTCAGGCCGCACACCAGGGCTCGGCACGACCTCGCTGGCTGCGACAACGAGCGCTTCGCACCTCTCGTGGTCTGGCGCAATCTCGACTGTCGCACCGATCGCCTCTGCCAACGCGATGCGGTGGCGAAGCTCGGCTGTGAGCGGCCCATCGTCGATGATGGACACTGCGACGTCTTCGGAACGAAGTACCTCCGCGACGGCGAGGCCAGTCTTTGCGAGACCAATAATCAACGTCGCGGGGGTCTTCGTGGCTTGAGTGCTAATTGTGCACCCCCGGTATCCGCAGGAAGTCGGCGTAGAACAGTCCAAGCGCCAACGCACTGCACGCTCCCGCGAAGATCCAGAACCTCACCGTGACTGTGGTCTCGGGCCATCCAAGTAGCTCAAAGTGATGGTGTATCGGCGACATTCGCAGAATTCGGCGACCGAATCCGCGAAACGAAATGACCTGTGCGATCACCGACATCGTTTCGACCAAACACAACCCTGCGAGAATCGGCAATAACAATTGCGTATTGGTGAGGAGCGCGAGCCCCGCCATGCCTCCGCCAATCGCCATTGAACCGGTGTCGCCCATAAACACGCGCGCCGGCGCCGCGTTCCACCACAAGAATCCTGTACAGCCACCTACCATCGCCGCGGCGACAGCCATGAGATCTAACGCCTTCGCAGGGATGACGGAGTACGGATACACAAATGTGTGACCCGCATTGACGTAGGTCCCGAAGTGGCGAAACTGCCAGAACGCAATAATGGCGAACACGCCAAAGACGAGTACCGATGTTCCTGGGAGCAGGCCATCAAGACCATCCGTGATATTCGCTGCGTTCGTGGTGGCCATGATCATGCCAACAGCGAGGGCAATCCAACCCCATTCGTGGAGATCGATTCCGGTCTCATGAGTAAACGAAAGCTTGGTCGACACGTCGGCCCAATGCACCGCAAGAAACGCGAACACAAGCGCAACGCCAAGTTGGCCAACCAACTTGCCGCGTTTGCGAAGGCCAAGGTTCCGTTGATGTTTGATTCCGAGGTAGTCGTCGAGAAACCCAATCACCATGCAACCAAGGATGAGGGCCAGAAGTAGCAGGCCGGACGAGGAGAATTTGAACGCGCCACGTCTGAGATGCGCAATCACATACCCGGCGAACGCGCCACCAACCAACGTGATACCGCCCATCGTGGGCGTTCCGACCTTGGCGACGTGTGGGTGAGCGACAGGACCGTCGTCGCGAATCTGTTGACCAATCGCATTGGCTCGCAACCACTTGATAAGAAATGGTGTGCTGACAACAGTCACGACAAAGCTGCCAGCAGCGGCAAGAAACAGCGCGATCATGACTGCGGCCCCAAACGCTCGTTGCGCGAATCTTCGATGCCCGAGCAGGCCTGCCGCGGAAGCTCCCGGGCCGCCCCAGCGCCCAACGCTTCGGCGACGATTTCTAGGCCGATCGCACGACTCGCCTTGACGAGCACAGCGTCGCCCGGTTGCACCAGGCGGACCGCGAGTTCAATCGCGGCGGCGGCGTCTGACACAACCGTCACGGTGCCCAATCCGACCGCACCGGCAGCGATCCACGAGCCTTCTTCACCGACACAAACGGCCGCGTCGATGCCGTTGCTGAGGAGCGCATTGCCTACCGCTTCGTGCTCCTTGCGCGAAAACTCCCCCAACTCTCGCATCGCGCCGAGTACTGCGACTCGACGCGATGCTTGCGGAACCGCTGCGAGCGCCTCGATTGCAGCGAGCATCGACGTCGGGTTCGCGTTGTATGCATCGTTAATTACGGTGATGCCAGCGGTTGTGCGCTCGACATCCATACGCCAACGCGAACCACGGGCCTCACGTATTCCCGCGACAGCATCGTGCATTTCGACGCCGCACAACTTCGCAATTGCTATCGCCATCGCGGCGTTCTTACCTTGGTGCGCTCCGCGAAGGCCGACCAACGTCTCGATCGTTCCCCAGTCGCTTTCGATCCGGATCGTCGGCCGCAACATTGCATCGAGATCCAAAACGGTGACGTGCACATCGGCGTCGCGGTCG
>JBBRPC010000307.1:0-3815 GCA_038228615.1 Acidimicrobiia bacterium
GTGCGATGCAACGGCCGTGTCGGCGGCGTGGGTGGGCGGGCAATCGCTGGTTCAACTAGACTGCAGAATCGCTTTGACTTCGTTGTCGTCAAAGCAGACGAAGACATAGATCAGCCCGCAGTCAGCTAACACGTAGTCGTCGTTAATTGAGTCGAGCTGTCCGTAGAAGGACATCGGCTCGTGGCACACAGGACAGAGAGGCCACTCAGGGGCTTGGACGAACGTCGGTTCGCCGCCAAGCTGATGACGCTTGCCAACGTCATTTGTTGCCCATCGAAATGGCTTGAGATTTCGGGCCGCATCCTCGATCGGCTCCGGAACGAGCTTGAATGCCGGCACCTTCTTGATCGTTTGTCGCATCACTGCACCGCCCGATACCCGTGAATGTTGAGATTGTTAAGTTTGAACTCGTCCATCATCTTCCCGAGCTGCTGGTAAATCTCTTTCGAAGTAGCGTTGGGGTTCGCTTCGATCCACCCCTTCCACGCTTTGTTCCAACCGCCAGGCATGTCGGCGAGACCAGAACCGTGCACACCCCGGAGATGCGCTGCTTCGCTCAGAGTGACGGTGAATTTATTTATGTTGATTCCCGCAGCCTCGAAGAACTTACCAAACTGCTGCGGTAACAAATGGTGGTCCATCAGTTTCGCCGCTGAGAGAAGCTTTGTCCCACCTTCGACCGCTGCGCCTTTTTCCGGCGCCAGAGCGTTGCTGCCAACATCGAGAACGGCGATACCGATAACGCCGGCGGCCATCAGCCGCTCGCTGGCGGAAGCTGATCCCCAACCCGCCGCTGCCTCTCGAACCTCGTTGTAGTGAATCAGACCCGCGCCGATGTTCACCAGATCGCCGCCGGTCGCGGAAGCGGCAGGCCCTAACGCGTAGAACAAGTCTCGAGCGTCACGCCCATTCGGATCTGTGTAGCGCAAGGGATTGTTTTGAACGTACGCGTAGCGGTTCCACCGTTGCGGTTCACGAAGCGCCTTGTCCATGTCCAGATTCGGATCGACGGATAAGAAGCGGCCCCATTGCGGAATGCGTTGTCGGGCGTGAAGCGAATCGTTGTAGTTGCTGTTCTCAGAGTTGCTACCGATATTGAGGTCGCGCTCGTGGCCGGTGAAACGGAGTGGGTCTTCTCGATCCCAGCCGCTCGCCGTGTCCTGGAACGATGGCGCGATCTCGACTCCAAATGGGTAGTAGTTGTGCTCGCCCATCCTGGTACCGGCATCGCTCGTCACGAGGCGTGGCGTGCCGAGATGATCGAGATGGAAATGGCGGCGACCACCCTCTTCGGCGACGCGCTCGGCACCGAGGAGTTGTCCGTTCCGATGGACGTAATCTTCGATCCACGTCCATGGAGTATTGATGCTCGTGGCCGTGCTCTGGTACTGACGCAAGACCTTCCCCGTTTCGTCGCGAAGGCTCCAGGTCCAGTTCGACTGATTGCAGTAAGGGGATACCGTCGGGCAGGTCAGAACGCCGATGCGCTCATCGCTTGGCGTATAGACGTAATAAGTTGCCGTAAGGGCGCTCTCGTCCTTCTCGCGCATCATGTTGAACGGGTCGTAGCCAAAGCTCTGCGCGGACCCGTCGCCGACGTCGTTGCCGGCGGCATCGTACTGTTCGAGAGTCAGCCGGTTCGTGGTGCGACTTGCGGGAAACGCTGCCGTAATACCCTCTGTCTTGTTTGTCAGATTGCCGAACTCGTCGTACGTGTAGCTCAACGGTTGACCGCGAACCGAGGCTTGCTTCAGCCTCGAGAGACCGTCGTAGACGAACGTATCCGTTCCGATTGCGCTGATGTTCCCTGCGTCGTCATATGCATACACGCCGCTATCCCACGGCGGAATGCTCGTCGGCGCCGTGGTGCGCAACGCTAGAGCGCTTGCACCCCGCACGGTCGCGCTTTGCGTCGTCCCTCCCGCCATCGTAGTAAACGGGCCGCTGACGACGCGTTGGAGGTACTTCACTTCGCGGTGACTCTTTAGCGCCGCAACGGCCGCGTCGGGTAATGTGACGACAACGCGATCCTGCCAGTCGAAATCGACGTGCCCACCCAGAGTTGGAATGAACGCACGGACCGGCGGTTGCGCCGGCCCGTTTCCGTTCGACTGAGGAGCAGTCAACTTGACGATGTACTGCTGCCCCGCTTTTGCTGCCAGCGCTCGCTCCGTCTCCGCGGCAGTGGCCGCGGACGCTGCCGCCAACAGGATGAGAGCGGTAGTTCGTATCAGGTTCATTGTGTGTGCCTCGCGCGATCCTGAATCTCAGAAAAATGGACGGCTCGAATGTTGTAGTTTGTCGATAGATTTGGATCGCTGTACCCCGTAACGGGGAGGGAGAGCGTTTGCAACGCGCAATTCATGGTGGTCCGCAACGCCGTGATGTGGCTCGCGTAGATGTCGCCGTTACTCGCCGGCGCCGGAACGCCCGCGGGAAGGATCTGCGTCCACGTCAGGGGTCCAAAACCAGCGGCCTGGCGCACAGCGTTCACGCCCACCAGCAACCCGAAATTGGGGTTGATCAGATGATCGGCCAGCAGCGGCCCATCCGTCGCGATCGTCGGAAACACGATTGTCGTTCCGAGATCACGGTTGCTATACGTTGAAGGAGTGCCATCCGACGACACCGCGCGCACGCGGTAGATGCGAGTGATCCCTGCGGTCAGCGAATCGTTGTATGGACTCACTGCGTGAGAGTTGATGGTCGCCCATTGCTCCTGGCTTTGGGAAGCCGCACACCAGGTGCCGCCCGCGATGCTTGTGAGACGTTGCAGCTCGTAGTGGTCGGCGCCGGTTGTTGTATTCCAGGAGATCTGCAACGTCAATTGCTGCGCAAGGGTCTTGGCGTGTAGTACCGGTGCTCCTGGTTGCACCGTGAGCGTTGCTGTTGCGCTATCGGCACGGCCGCAGTCGTTTGTGATTCGTACCCAGTAGGTCGTTGTTGACGTGGGCGAAACCGCAAGCGACGCCGACGTTGCACCGGCAATCGGATTGTTGCTGGCGCCCGGGCCGGATGTGAACCACTGATACACAAGGTTGGTGCCTGCTGTGCCGACGGCGAGAGTAGTATTGCTGCCGTAGTTGATGGTCGCGGCTTGCGGTTGCGCTGTGATTGTGGGTACGGTGCAGTTGTTCGTCCAGCTGCTGAACGTGATTCTGCGCGGTCGCGGCATCTTGGCGGGATCCTCGTCGTAAGTGTCGACGACCGGTGCACCGGCATGCGTGATCGTGCTCGTCGCCCCGTTCGGCAAGTATGCGATCCCCGAGGCGAAGGCCGGAATGCCGGTCAAAGTGCCGTGCTGGTACTGGTGCGAGATGCTGCCCCAGCCTGGTTGCCCACATCCGCCGGTGAACTGATCGCAGACGGGGTAAGAAATCGAGTTAACGAGGTCCAGATCGTTGTATGCGTACGCCTGCGACAGCGTTTTTGAGCCGTTGTCGCTGTCGATTGTGGTGGTCTTGTCGGTGAGGCGTCCGGCCGCGTCATTGTAGCCGTACGTTTCAGTCACTTTGACGTCCCCGAGAGTCGGATGGTAGTTGTGGCGCTTAGCTATCGTCAGTTTCCCCTTACTGGCGCCGCTGGTCCCGTACGTGAATTCTTTGGAAAGGCGGAAGTGCGAGTCATCGGGGATGTAAGGGTTGCGCGAGGAAACGCTGAGCAATCTCTCGGCGTCGTCGTAGACGTACCTCAGGTCGAAACATCGGTAGTTATTCAAGGTCGCCTGCGGCGTCGCATTGCATTGGTTGTTAGGGTCGGTGACGCTCTTCATGCCCACATGGCCTCGGGCGTCATAGCTCGAGTAGTTGGTCGTA
>JBBRPC010000308.1:0-3782 GCA_038228615.1 Acidimicrobiia bacterium
CTTGAACCTCCAACCCCATCGGATCCGTAAAGTCCGTTGGATCGTTTCCGCAATAGCGGAAGAGATTCAGCTCTGCAGACTCTGGATTCTTGAAAAAGTCCCACTTATCGCCCCACCCCCTGCCCCGTGCACAAACCCTTTCGGGTCTTCGCTCATGAAGCGACCAAGCCACGGGTGATAAGCGCGGGCGCGATATTCATACACGCCGAAGGTGGAGCTGTATTCGCGGCCGGTGAACATGAAGCGGTTTCCTACGCCGGAGCCGCCTCCGGTCGGAGGACTTCCATTCGCATCTCCGATCGATGGCGCGCCGAAGACGTCATACTTGTAGGTTTCGAGCACTGCACCCGTTGCGTCGGTAAGGTATGTGACGCTGCCCTCGTGGTCATCCTGATAGTAAAGCGTCCTGTTCGGCGTTACCGACAAATCCAGGCGATAGAGAATCTCATCAATGCCTTTGCCGTAGAGATTCTTCGCGATGAGCGTGCCGGCAGAATTATACTCCAGTATCGGCTTCTCGCCGTCGTAGATGTAATAGGTGGTGACGCTGTTGAGGACGCGCTTTACACACCGGCCGAGCGCATCGTAGTAGAGCTGGTAATTGTTCACGGGAGACACGGACGTGATGCTCGCCAGCCGCTCGTCATTCACGTAGGCGTAGCTGTTCCCTTGGTAAGCACTTAGTTCATGGAACGAGCCGTTACTCACCGCATCGCTGCCGACTGCGCTGTATTGATTGAGTGGGCGGGTTAGCGCATCGTTCGTGTAACTCGTCGTCACTCCAGTATCCGTCACGCTGGTGCGGTTGCCCGCCTTGTCGAAAATGTAACTCGCGGCATGCGGCGTCGGCTCAAACACTCTCGTCGGTGCGAATCCTCCACCGCTGGTGTTGTTGGCATAATATTGGGTAAAGACGGAGTCGATGTTGCCCGATTTATACGCAACCACCTCGATGAACCGCGCCTGCCCTCGCAACACACTGATCGGAGTTCCCGTGTATTTCAGCGTGTACCTACCGGCGTCAGCCCGTTATGCACCGGCGTCACATAATCGTACGAGCCGACGGTGTAGAAGATCGTCGCGCCCGTCGTCGCCGTCCGCAGAGTAACCTTCAAGGTCGTCGAGCCGCCGCCGGTCGTCGAGTAGGTTACCGGTGCGCACTGGTTGGCCGGTGTCGGAGTGGGAGAGGCAGAAGGCGCGGGTGTCGGCTGCGCATAGATAGCGCTCTGTATCTCGCTATCGAGGTAGTAACCGAAGGTGTCCCCGAGGCCGTTCTCGCGCGCGGTGCTGGTGAGCCGGCTCATCACATCGTAGCCATAAAGCTCCGTTGAAATGACGCTAGTGCTCAGCTTAACATCGCGTTGCGTCATCCGGCTGAGGTTATCGCGGCCATAGAACTGATTGACGCTGTTCAGCAGGTTGTCCCTTTCCACCTCGTTCGAGGCGGCGTCGTATTTATACTGAAAGGAGACTGCCCCACCCGTCGGCTTGATAGTTTCGAACCGGCCCATGGCATCATATCCGAACGTGTAATCATAGCTCGCGCCCGTGACGGAAAGGCGGGTCTGCTTAGTCTTGGTGTAGAGATACTCGACGTCCTTAAGCGCGAGGCCACTTACGGTCTGCTTGTCGAACATCAGTTCGCCGGCGGCGGTGTAGCCGCGCGCGATCGTTGAGTTGGGATTATCCGCATTACTTGTTTTCGCTATACGTAGCCGCATCGATGTCCCCATACGTGACGAGAAGATAACGACCGCCTGGCTCAGTGATCGTAGTCGTTTTGATTCCATTGAGCACCTCGTACGTGATCCTGGTAGCGTGCCCGTATGGATCGAGAATTTTAAATGGCTTGTAGTAGGTATTGTCGCTCGTCTGGAAGAGAACTTTCCCACCGTCGGCGAGGAAAAGAGCCGGCGACGTGGTGTTCGTTGCGGGGTCGGGGTACGGCTCGACGTGTTCCGGGACGCCGTATAGCTCCACATTAAGGTCGAGAAAGCGGCCATCGGGAAACCACAGCATCGTGCAAGTGCTCGGCGGAGTGACAATGTTCCCCCAGGCCCTAACCCCTCCCGCGCACGAGCCGTCTCTGTACGAATAATCAACATACGAGTAGCGCCAGTTGCCGCCCGTCGAGCCGAAGTCATACGTGGTGCTACTGTTGAAATGGCGCGTCCACTTGAGCGGATAACTCCCGACGGCTCCAGGAACCACGATGTCGTCAATGACGCGGGCCGCGTTTCCAGAAAATGGGTCGTAAGAGCCGCCGGTGGTGACGTTCCCGTTGTAGACGCCTGTGACACCCATGGGATTATCCTGCCCTTGATCTGCCAGCGCGTGGGCGAGTGCCAAGACCCAGATACAGAGCACGACCAACACAGTTCGTCCGCCGGTCGAAATCACGTTACTCGAACAGCCCCACAAAGCTCCGCCAAAGTTCCTTTTCTCAGAGACCACCGATTTCATGAATTACCTCCATTGCGCTCGGAGGTCCTGGGTCTGGATCAGGGGTTACTCGGCCGGGGCAGGCGGAGAACCTGGGAGCGAATCTGAGGCTACCGGAATGCGGGAACGCGATGCAACAAGAAATCGTGGTCAGCGCCAATTCGCTCAGCGGATTGCGCTACGCGCGTGACGCTCGAGGCGGGCTCGGTCTTGCCGCCTTCTCCGCGCGACGTAACTTCGTCGCTCGCGCCGGGGTGGCGAAATTGGCAGACGCGCCAGACTTAGGATCTGGTGTCGCAAGACGTGCAGGTTCAAGTCCTGTCCCCGGCAGTCTTCATATGCACGGTCATCCCGAGCGAAGCCGAGGGACCCCGCCGTAGCAGAAGCGGTGTCGTTAGCTATTTTCCACGGGGTCCCGCCTTAGCTGAAGCGGCATCGTTTGCTATTCCACGGGGTCCCGCCGTATCAGAAGCGGCGTCATTAGCTATTCCACGGGGTCCCTCGACTTCGCTCGGGATGACGGTGGAAAAAAGCCGCTACCGCGAGGAGGGTGCGTATCCGCCGTTTCCTTCGTCGAAGTAGGTCGCGCCGCGCACTTCTGAAATATTGAGTTTTTGTTGCCAGTGACCGTCCGGAAATACGCGCGAACTCTCGAGCGTTCTTTTTTTCTCGCCCATGCCTGACCATTTTCCCTCGTCGCCGAGTTCCTGCGACAGGATCCGCCCATCCATCTGCGTCGTCGGCTTCAGGCCGAGGAGCGCAAGGATGGTCGGTGCAATATCGACGTTGCTCGTCGGCAATGTTTCCTCGGTGGCTTTGCGAAACCGCGGTCCGGCGGCAACGCAGGTGTTGTTCACGTCGGATTGGCTTAGCGTCGCGTGCGTTCCCTGGCCTGCCTTGCGATTCCAATCGCCGTCGATGACGCCGGTAGCGCCGAATTGGTTGTTCTCATCAGCCCAGCGAAACGAGACGACAATGTCCGCGGCAGTCGGGTGATCGAGTTTTATGGTCGCGAGATCGAAGGCTCCTTCCGTCTTCAATCGACTGAAAATCACGCCGGCAAAATCGCTGTGCTGTAACCATTCAATAAGTCGGCGCGTTGTCGGCTCGTCATGTCCGCCAATGTAAAACAAGCAACTTCCGCCGTTGCCCGCCACCATCACGTCGCCACACTCCAAACCCTTTGGGAATTCCATGGCGGCGCGAAATCCCGCCGTCTGCAAGATCGCGATGACGTCAAAGGAATGCCGAATCGTCGAGAAGCCGTGATCCGATACGATGAGCACATCGGTGTTGTCGCGGACACGTTTCTCACCAAGCGCGCGCAGCACTTTGCCAAG
>JBBRPC010000309.1:0-3771 GCA_038228615.1 Acidimicrobiia bacterium
GACGACGAATGTCGCGACATCAACAAGCATGGCGACACCGGGCGACGAAACCTTCACGAGCAACGCACCGATCGCTGGCCCCACCATCACGCTGACCTGCTCGACCGACGACAGCACCGCATTAGCTGGCGCAAGTTCGGCTTCGTTCACAATCTCAGGCAGCACCGCGAACATCGCGGGGTGATACCCCGACGCGATCGACGACGCCACGAACGCCAACACCACTGCGGCGAGCACAGGACCGTGACTGAACGCGACACCGGCAAAGACACCGACGACCGCCGCGAGCGCGAGGTTGATCGTGATCAACCAACGACGACGATCGTAACGATCAGCAAACGCGCCAGCGACGGCGCTCAAGAACATGTAGGCGAGCTGGCGGGCCATGATCATCGCCCCGACCCACGCTGCGGAGTGCGTCTCCTCGTAGACGAACACCACCGAAGCGACGCCATAAATCCAGTCGCCGGTCTGACTGATCGCAATCGCGCCAAGCTGCGAACGAAACTGAGCGTTGCGCCGCACGAGCCCAAACGTATGCCCGCGAGATTCGCTCACCCCGCACTACCAGGGTTGATCGCGTCGCCTTCACGCATCGGGCGCACCACAAGGCCACATCCCACGAGCACCATCGCAGCATTGTACAAACAGTCGGACAGCCCGACGCTTGGGCGAAGACTCAGAAGGGCACTGTTGCGTTAGCGCAAAGCGGACAGGCAGCGTGGCGGTTGGCTAGCCGGATCTGGTGCGCGACTCGGATATTCAATCTGATTTCGGACAGAGCATTTTGCCTAAATCGACCGCGCGCTGCTGTCGAGACAGTGGCGCGACGCTTAATGCAACAGTGCCTTTGCGTTACGGATTGTCGTATCGCGATGTAGAAGAGCTCCTCGCTGAACGCGGAATCGCGGTCGATCACGTGACATTGTTCAGGTGGGTGCAACGTTTCACGCCGCTACTGGTGGATGCTGCACGGCCGTGTCGTCATTCAGTTGGGGATCGTTGGTTCCTTGACGAGACGTACGTGAAGATCGCCGGACGGTGGCAGTACGTGTACCGGGCAATCGATCAGCATGGCCAGGTCATCGACATTTACGTGAGCGCGCGGCGAGATACGAGCGCGGCGCGACGGTTCTTCGCTTCAGCATTCGTGGCTCATGGCGAACCGGCTGAGATCCTGACCGACCGTGCCCCAGCTTTGGCGAAAGCGATCTGTGAACTCGCGCCAGGCACGTTGCATGAAACGACGCAATATGCGAATAATCGTGTTGAGAATGATCACGGCCGGCTCAAAGCACGACTACGACCAATGCGCGGACTTCAACGCGAACGGACCGCGAGCGTGATCATTCGCGGTCATGCACTCATGCAAAACATCCGCCGCGGCCACTACCAACTCGGCATCGACGCGCACGGACATCGTCGCGTCGCGGCCGCATTCACCGAACTCGCCAAGACAATCTGAACCGACGGGAGCGAAACACTCAGTTCCCCGCGAAGCTGCGACCCTCAACGCAACAGTGCCATCGCGCGTCATCCGCGCATCATACGGCCGGATCCCGACGTCGAACGCCGCATCGTGGCCGACGCGGCGCCTACGTTCGCTGCGGTTGGGTGCCGACATGAAGCATCGACGCAGCGATATACGCCCAGCTCAGAATCGAAAATGGCGCCGAAATAGCACGCACCGGCACTGTTTCATTGAGAGACGCCACCGGTGGCGGCGAGACTCGAGGATGACGAAACGTCGTTCCTGCCCGGATCCGATCATCGCACTTGCTGCCTTTCACAGTCCGGCACTGTTGCGTTAAGCGTTACGCCCTTGTCTCGAAGACCATTTAGGTGCTTGGCTCGGTTCATGCACTCCAGCGCGAAAGCGCGGCAGCATCGTTTCTGAGAGTCAGTTGAGCAACGCCTTTCGCCACGAGCAACACCATTGGCTCGCGCAATGGCGCTGTTGCATCAAACCAGTTGAGCCTTCAGGCTTCGCCGAACGTACGGACACCATCCAATATCTGGCTCGCGTTCATGCCAAGGGCAGAAGCGACTCGCTGGAGTCGGGAAAGCGATGGGATAGTTCGATCGTGTTCGATGTCGTTGAGGTAAGAAGTCGAGATTCCAGCCGTCGCAGCATGGGACGCGAGCGTCATGCCCGCCTCCAGACGAAGCGCACGTATTCGAGTGCCGAGGGTGGGTGCCGTTGCGATGTTGCAACCATACCGATGGGATACGACACTTGCATGTTACGTCCACAACGTATACGCTGTTGACGTAATACGGAGTGGCCCCCGCGGCGCGTCAACGTCCGGGGACCTGGCCAAACCTGGTTAAGAGGTCTGACATGGGTCAGCATATTCACGAACACGTGCCAAAGCGGCTAACGCTTCTGGCAGACTTCACGCGGGTGCGCGATCTAATGGATGCGCCCGTGAATTTGTCGGACCAGTCGATTCCTCGATTCCGCGATCTTGTTGAAAGATTTGTCGCGTTCTGCGACGCACGGCAGGTGTTGTCGCTCGACGAGGTCACACCGATTGTCGCCCACCAGTTTGTAACGGCAAAAACAGACTCGCTTGCGGCAGCAGTCGCGACACAGCATCTCCGGCGCTCTTGGTTGCGGTTGTTGTTTCGGTATGCGCGTGAGCTTGGCCTGGCGGGTCATGATCCGACGATCGACCTGGTGTTGCCGCCCCGTTCAAATCTGGCTTGTCGCCCCTTGACTGATGATGAGGTCGCGGTCTGTCGCAGTTTCTCGTTGTGGTCATTGACGAACACACGCCGACCAGCGGCGTGGGCACTCGCGGAAGCGACCGTGCGTACTGCGGAACTGCCACACATACATATCAGCGATATCGACCTTGAAAACAATCAGGTATTCATTCATGGCAGCCCACGAACCGTGCAACGTCGAGGTTCGCTATCTGATTGGGGCGCGACTCAACTACGACGTCGCATTGCAGAGATGCACGCTCGAGGAACTGGCGATTCCGCATTCGTGATCTATGAGGGTGACGGTTCTGCGCAGAGCCGCCAAGCATCGGCGTGTCTCGCGATCTCTGACACACTCGCTGCGGCGGGTTACGTGGGTGAGCGTGATGTGCGGCCGTTGTCGATCGCAGCATGGCGTGGCGCGCAGGTACTCGAAGAAACGGGACGTATCGAATACGCAGCGCTGGAGTTGGGTGTCCGAAGCCTTGATCGTGCTGCGCGGCTGATCGCCTTCGACTGGCGAGCCTGTGAGGACTCGTCGTGAGTGTCGTTGGCCGGCCGGTCTCGACGCTCGAACGCGTTGAAGCGATCATGACGAACCCCGCGACGTACGCGCTCGCGGCAGTGATACCGGATTTTGATCCAGCAAAAGGTGGCAGGCCACGTCACTTCCCGACGTATATGTGGATCGTGTTCGAAGCGCTCCTATCGGTCTATGGCAGTGCCCGACAAGTCGAAGCCGAACTCTCACATCCACTCGTCTGGGACTTCGCACGCCAATGCGCGCAACACCAACACCCGAAGGATCCGTCACAATGGCTTCCCGAACGGCCGATGCGCCGCCACCATTACCTCTACGGCCGGACCCGCTACCTCGCCAACCCGAAAATCCTCACCGAACTCTCGGCGCTACATCGCGAACTAGCAGCAGGCCAGGCGCGCGAGTTAGGTCTTGTCGATCCTGATGGTGGCGGTTCCTGGACGCACCCAGATCTAACGCGCATGCTCCACGCCGACGGGAAGGTGATCACGCCCCTCTACCGTGCACAACCCGGTGACCGC
>JBBRPC010000310.1:0-3754 GCA_038228615.1 Acidimicrobiia bacterium
CGCATTTCCCGGTCCGGTGCAGAATCACTTGGCCCGACCGGTGCGCGAGTTTGTTGGACACGTTCGAACAGGTGGTACCGGAGGCGGGGGCGTTGGGATGAGCGACCGCCTCATCAAACTCGCGAAGACCGCAGGCAAGAGTAACGATGCCCACATCCGCCAAGGCATCGCCAAGATCTACACGCTCGATCGCATCGGAAAGATGGCATCTTTGAGGATGCGCGCCAAAGGTGCGTCGCCTGCCGGACCAAACATCGCCAAGCTCATGATGAGTGAAATGCTCCGGCTCAACCGCGAAGTCGGCTGTTCGCTTCTTGGAGCTGAGGCGATGGTGATGGGTCCAGATACGATGAGTGGCGGACTTGTGCAAGAAATGACGTTGTTCTCGCCAGGACCGTCGATTTATGGCGGTACCGATCAGGTGCAGCGCAACATTATCGGTGAGCGTGTTTTGGGTCTTCCCAAAGAACCAGGCCCCGACAAGCGAACGCCGTTCAAAGATCTCCTGACCTCCAACACCTGATGTGAGCGATTCGGTCGCGCCCGACGGTTCGCCCGTCGCGGTATTCGCCGCGCTGCCAACGCGCGGCATCCCGGAGATGCTGCACGCACAGATGCTCCCCGATGATTCGGTATTGGAGCTCGGGTGTGGCGCCGGGCGCGTCGCGAACGTATTGGCCGCCCTTGGTCATTCCGTGGTTGGCGTCGACAACTCGCCGGAAATGTTGGCCTACCTCGCTCCAGGAGTTGAGCGAGTCGAGGGCGACCTCTACGCCCTCGATCTTCGGCGCCGCTTCGACGCCATCGTGGTGGGTTCGTATCTGGTGAACATGTGGCCTCCTTTGGTATTGGCAGCGTGTGCTCGTCACATCAGCGAGGATGGGGTCGTGCTCGTGCAAAGATTTTCGCCGCAATGGGCCCGAGCGGCTGAAGTGGGCGAGGCACAAAGTGGTTCGGTACTCGTCCGTTTCGATCCGATCGCATGTGTTGATGATCGGCTGACCGCTACGGTTCACTACAGCATGGGAACGCAGAGGTGGCAGCAGTCACTTGTTGGCGACGTGCTCGACGACGAAGGTATCGAGCGTCACGCCCGGTATGCCGGCTTGCGTTTTGATGGAGTGATCGACGACTACGACGAATGGGTTCGCCTCCTCCCAAGAACTACTGCGACGTAGTCTCAGATCAATGAAAATTGGTTTGGCATTGCCATCGATGGTTCCGGGCCTCGACCGAGACACATTGCTGTCGTGGATGCGCGTCGCTGATGAAGGGCCATTTTCGACGCTCGGAGTTGGAGAACGGATCGCGTATCCGAATCAAGAGATGATGGCACTGCTCGCTGGCGCGGCGACCGTGACAACTCGGATTGGATTGATGGCGTCGGTGTCAGTTGCTCCGATGCACTCACCTGTATATGTCGCCAAACAAGCTGCAACCATCGACGTTCTTTCACATGGTCGATTCACACTCGGTGTCGGAGTGGGGGGTCGCGACGAGGACTACCGAGCCCTTGACGCACCGTTTGAACGACGTCATCAGCGTCTCGACGACCACATCGCGACCATGCAGCGGGTTTGGCGTGGCGAGAGTGCGGTCGATGGCGTCGGAGCGGTCGGTCCGACCCCCGTGCAACCTGGGGGTCCCCGCGTGTTGACTGGCTCGATGGGTCCTAAGTCGATGGCTCGTGCGGCAAAATGGGCCGCAGGTATCGCCGGTTTCGATATGGGTTGCGATCCCGCAGCGATTGGCGGCGCGTCGAGTGCTTTCGCCGCGGCATGGATGGATGCTGGTCGTAGCGGAACACCGTGGTTGCAGAACAGCGCCTGGTTCTCACTCGGCGCCACCGCACCAGAGTCGGTGCCGTCGTATGCGTTCAACTACCTGCAGATATTTGGTGACGACATCGCCCGAGCGCTTGCGGGTTTGCAAAAACTCACATCTGTGTCGGCGGTCCGAGAGACGCTCAAGACGATCGCTGATACTGGTCTCGATGAGTTCATTCTGGTCGCGACGACCGCTGATGTCGACGACGCTCGCCGCGCTGCCGATCTCGTGAACTCGCTCTCGCTGTGAAGCTGGTCCGATGACCGGATTGCCGCCCGAGGTTGCAGCCGCTGTCGACGACCTTGTGGCTCGTGTCGATGCTGGCGCACCCGGGTGGCTTGTTGGCTTGCATCTTGTCGGTTCGGTCGCGCTCGAAGATTTTCACGCTCACACGAGTGATGTTGATTTCGTGGGTCTCTTCGATCGTGACCTCACCGATCGCGAGGTCGCGGCACTCGAACTTGTTCATCTCGACTTGCACGCGGAGCACTCAGTATCTGTCGACGGTGTGTACCTTCCCTCGGTGAGGTTGCTCGGGCATCTTGATCCGCACGAGCAGGTACCTTTCGCCCGCAACGGCAAGTTCGCAGTCGGTACATGTTTTGAGCTGAATCCGGTGACGCTCTTGAGCCTTGCTACCGCGAGCATCGCAATTCGTGGCGAAGCGCCCACGCCGTTCCTTGACGATCGGGGCACCGCTGCGTGGTGTCGAGAGAATCTCGCGACGTACTGGCGTGACCTTGCGGCATACACGCGTGATGGGCTCATCGCGCTACCGCACGATTCGCTGCTGCCTGGCGCGGCATTGGCTTGGTTGGTACTTGGCCCACCTCGGCTGCATTGCACGCTGACTACTGGCTCGATCATTTCCAAGACGGCGGCGGCCGGGTATGCATCCCAAATGTTCGACCTCGATTGGATCGACATCTTGGCTGCGGCTCGTGCTGCGCGGCTCGGCGAAATTGACTCCGTCACCGTCGCGCAAATGCGAACCGCATGCGACTTCGTCGACATGGTGATCGACTCGCCCTGACACGCCGAGCAACGACACGGCGGCGAAGCCATCAGGGGAGCGACGAAGGAGCGACAGTGTGGTGAGCCGCTCGCGGCGCCGGGCGGAGCAGGCGCAAAAGATCTGTGGGCGGAGTCAGCAGGGGAGCGACGAAGGAGCGACACTGGTCCAGCGGTGGCGAAGTCAGCAGGGGAGCGACGAAGGAGCAACAGTGTGGTGAGCCGCTCGCGGCGCCGGGCGGAGCAGGCGCAAAAGATCTGTGGGCGAAGTCAGCAGGGGAGCGACGAAGGAGCGACAGTGTGGTGAGCCGCTCGCGGCGCCGGGCGGAGCAGGCGCAAGAAATCAGCGCGGGTCTGGTGCTCCAGCGAAGACGCTCGGGTCGACGGTGATGTAGATCGCTTTGCAGATGGCGACGAGTTTGGCGCCGTCGTGGGCTTCGCCGCGGATGTCGAGTTTGCGGCCGTCTTGGCCTTCGAGCCAGGTTCGAAAGACGAGCGGTGTGTTGACGGGGACGGGCGCGACGAACCGAACGGTCAGTTCGCCGGTGAATGCTGGTTGGCCAATCTGTCCGATGACGTAGCCGGTCACGTCGTCGAAAACAGCTGCGACGATGCCGCCGTGTGCTCGACCTGGCGCGCCTTCGAACGCCGAACGTAATACGACGTCGACGATGATGTCGGTGTCGGTTGCAACGTCCCGCTCTCGCACGGTCATGTCGACGCCCCCGGGGTTCGCTGATCCTGCGACTGCTCGATCTTCGAATCCGGATCGCGCCGGTAGGAATGTACCTGGAGCCGGGTCGGCTCCGCGTGCTGCACGCATGAGTGCCATCCGGTCGCGGCGCGGTCCCCGAGTGAGTTGTGCGGCGCGGGTGGCGGCCCAGTCGCCTATCTCGGCAATTGCGTCGGCGGACGC
>JBBRPC010000311.1:0-3737 GCA_038228615.1 Acidimicrobiia bacterium
ATACATGTCATCGAGTCCGTCACCGTTGACATCACCAACCGCAACCGCGGGCCCCTCAGTCGAGAGCATCTTCGGAATGAGCCGCTCACGATCAAAATCGACGAAATCGTTTTAGTGATGCTCGTAGCCCAACCCGATCTGCGCGGTCACGTCGGTGAAGAGTGTGGCGATGGCCGTCGGCGCAACACGTGGTTCGGCAGGCGGTGCGTCGCTCTGTTTCACGACGAGCCGCTGATTGGACGCGACGTTCGCCAGGATCGTCGTTTTGCCGTCTGGCCACGCGACCGTGAGTGAATCGATTTGGACGCAGCCGCCGAGGCCGAACGTCAACACCGGGTCGACGCTGGACTGAAATCCACGGACCGGTGACGCCTCTTGCATGAACTGTTGATCGCCAGCGCGAAGTGTGACGCGCGCACCGACGGCAAAGCGGTTCATGCCCGTGCCTTGCAGCGCGAGCTGGAGATAGTGGTTGTCCTTGTTCAACGTGCGCGCGTTGTTGCGATAGATGAACGATTCCATGTTCTCGTTGTTCACCACGAGATCGATCGCACCGTCACCATCGAGGTCGCCGTACGCCGCACCATTGGAAAAGCTTGGAGTGTCGAGCCCCCACGCCTTCGCTTCGTTCACGAAGTGCATGTCCCCTTGGTTCTGAAACGCGTAGTTCGAGATGCGCGTCGAGGTCATCGCGTTCACGAGCTTCATCCAATCCACCTTCTGGCCGGCCATCATCGCTTCGGCGGCGGCCTGATTCGCCATCGACGTGATGTAGTCCTGTGACGTGACATCCTTTTGCACGCCGTTCGTCACGAACACGTCCTTCATGCCATCGAGGTCGAAGTCGGCGATGAGCGCGCTCCAACTCCAATCGGTGCGCGACACTCCCGAGATCTGTCCGATATCGGAGAAGGTGCCATTGCCGTTATTGCGCTGCAGCATGTTGCGCATCAATTGCTTGTGATAACCGTTGCGGATCTTCGCTTGATACACATCCCACCCTTCGAAGGCAGTGGTCGTGCGTAACCGCTGCTCGTCTTCGGGGAACATGTCGGTGGTGTAGATGTCCGGCCATCCGTCGTTATCGATGTCCGCGATATCGAGTCCCATCGAGAAGTAGCTGCTGTACGGCATCTGTTTATCCAGCGATTCGGTGAACGTACCGTCGCCATTGTTCAGATACAGATAGTCACGCTCGAAGAAATCGTTCGATACGTAAATGTCCGGGCGACCATCGCGATTCACGTCCGCGACTGCAACGCCAAGCCCAAAGCCTATCTCACTGCCAAAGATGCCCGCTTTCGCGCTGACGTCGGTGAAGTGGCCATTGTCGTTGCGATACAGCTTGGCGCCACCAAGGGAGTCGCGCACGGTGCGCGTGTTCTTGAGTCCGAAGCTGCTGACCGAACGCGGTGAGTTATTGATCAGGAACATGTCCAGATCGCCGTCATCGTCGTAGTCGAAGAACACGGCTTGCGTCGAGTAGCCACCGTCGGTGAGGCCATACTCCTTGGCCATGTCCTTGAACGTCGGTACACCGCGTTTGTTTAACCCTTGATTGATAAACAATTGATTCGCGCGCGTTTTTCCCGCGACCTTGCCGGCGTGGCAGACATAGAGATCAAGCAGCCCATCGCCGTTCACATCGGCGAACGTCACGCCGGTCGTCCACGAATCGTTGTTGACGATGCCAGCTTCTTCCGTGATGTCGCGGAAGCGAAACTTGCCCTCATTTAAATACAGTGTCGGGCCGTGTTCGTTGGACGTCATCACCAGCTCCGGCAATCCATCGCCGGTTAAATCGCCGAGCGCGACGCCGCCGCCATTGTAGTGATTCCGGTACTTGAACACGTTCACTTCAGGCGAATCCGTAACCCGATTCTCGAACGTCACGCCGGTATAACTCGCGGGCATGAGTGAGAACAGATGACTGTCGGCGACGGGCGCATTTGCATCCCGATTCGTCGCGACCTTGTGCGCGTCACCACTGCACGCACCCATCGTGGAAGCAACGATCGTCGCAACCATCGATGTACGAATAACCAATGGGATTTTACGAGTGACCAGGCTGGTGTGCATGAAAGAAAAATAGCCTGTCTCTCTGAAGAGGCAGGCTATTTCCCTGTTACCGTTTATCCGTTGACGATCACATCGTTATCGGATCTGCTCGGGCGATTAGTAGCCCGCGTTCTGCTTGAGCAGCGGGTTGGTCGCGAGCTGCGAGGCCGGAATCGGAAGCAGGATCTTGTACCCCGGCTGCGCGTCCTTGAACTGGAACTTCGCCGTGTAGATACCGCCGCGAATCATGTCCTGACGACGCTTGCCTTCGCCGGTGAGCTCGAACAGACGCTCCTTGAGAATGGCGGTGCGAGCATCTGCCTGGGACAAGCCGGTGCTGAGTGGCTTCGCCGGCGTGAAGGCACGGGCGCGGATCGTGTTTACCGTCGCGATTGCCGCGGCGGTCTGACCCAGCTCGTTCTGCGCTTCGGCCTTGGAGAGATAGACTTCGCCAAGACGGTAGTGCGGGAAGTCGTTCCCCATGTTCTGGTTTGACGACGTCGGATCGATCGGGAACTTGTAGATACGTGCACCTTCGTTTTCGGCAGCCTGCGTCACGTCCTTGATTTCAGGCGTGAAGATCAACGGATTGCCAGCACGATCCTTCGCCGGAGCGCCGGTCGATAAATTCACCTGCGGACCGACCAGGAAGATCTTCTTGCGGATGTCGGCATCGTCGAAGGCGTTGTACGTATCGGCGAGCGTGGCCGCACCGTTCCAACCGCCGAAGCTCCACGAGTTGTAGTGCAACGAGCGGTTCGGGAAGTTCAGACCAAGGCCGTCGACTGTGCTGAACCGCACGACCATGATGTTCTCAGGCGAACTTTGGTTGTTGTAGACGAAGTTGGACTGGAAGTTCGTCGACAGCGAGTAATTACCTGAGTTGATGATCTTGTCGGCGTTCGTAATCACATCCTGCCAACGCGCTGCGCCCGGCGCGAGCCCACTCGCTGACACGGTGCCGGAGTACACCTGCGCGTTGAGGTAGATGCTGACCAGCATGGCATCGACCACGCCCTGCGTCATGCGGCCGTAGTTGGCGGCATCCCACTTGACCGGGAGTCCGGCGCGTGCAGCCAACAGTTCCGTCTCCACGAACTTGAACACTTCAGCCCGAGAGTTCTGCGTACGCTGGGCGATTTCGGTGGTGGTCACGATTGGCACACCGCCGAACGCGTCCATCAAGCAGATGTAGTAAAACGCGCGAAGTACGCGAAGCTCGCTTTCGATCGCGGCCTGATTCGGCACCTGATTCGGCTTGAGCGCATTGAGGACCGCGTTCGCCTTCGCGACGCCAGACCACAGGTTCGACCACGCCGAGTTGATGTTGTCGACGCCAGCCGCGCTCGTCGACGTCCACGTCTGCCGATGCAACTCGAGCCACTTGCCGTTGTCATACCAGTCTGAACCACGCGTCGGAATGACGTTTTCGTCGGTGCTGATCTGGGAGATGTTGTAGTACTCGTCGAGCGTCGTACGCAGGTTCGCGTACACGCCGGCGAGTCCGCCGATGACTTCGGCGGAGGTGTGGTAGTAGTTGTCAGGTGTAATGGCGCTGGCGGGCGACTCGGTCAGGTTCGTGCACGCCTGCACGGAGATGCCGGCAGCCGTCAGGCACAGCAGTGCACCGACGCTCGCCTTCCTGGTGGTGATCTTCACCGGAGAAATCCTCATATCTG
>JBBRPC010000312.1:0-3730 GCA_038228615.1 Acidimicrobiia bacterium
GGCAAGTGGCTAGAAGGCAACGTCGATTGGGCACTGTCACGCGATCGATTTTGGGGATCCCCGATTCCTGTCTGGCGTTGTTTGGAATGCAGTCACGACGAGTGCATTGCGTCCGTGTCAGAGCTCAGCGAACGGTCTGGCCGCGACCTCACCGAGCTTGATCTCCATCGACCACATGTGGATGCCATTCGCATCGCATGCTCCAAGTGCGGTCGTGATGCGCGTCGCGTCGAACCCGTGCTCGACGCGTGGTTCGATTCTGGTTCTATGCCAGCCGCGCAATTTCATTACCCATTTGAGAACACCGGGTCGTTCGAAACGCGATTTCCTGCAGACTTCATCTGCGAAGCGATCGACCAAACCCGCGGTTGGTTCTATTCGCTCCTCGCGGTCAACACGCTGGTCTTCGGTCATACGCCGTATCGCAATGTCGTGTGCCTTGCTCACATCGTCGACCAAGATGGTCAAAAGATGTCGAAAACCAAAGGGAACGTCATCGATCCTTGGGAGGTGCTCAACTCGCGAGGCGCCGAAGCATTGCGGTGGTACATGGTGTCAACAGGTTCGCCCTGGACGCCGAAACGCGTTTCGGTCGATGCCATCGATGAAGCGAGCAATCGATTTTTGCGCACACTGTGGAACACCTATTCGTTCTTCGTGACCTACGCGAATCTCGACGGATGGGCGCCAACGGATGCCGATGCGCCAAGTGACCATGTCCTTGACCGGTGGATCCGCTCACGCACACATCGCACCCTCGACACACTGACCTCTGCGCTCGAAGGCTTCGACGCCCTCGCAGGCGCGCTCGCGCTCGACACATTGATTGATGACCTCTCGAATTGGTACGTACGCAGGAGCCGTCCGCGATTTTGGAAATCGTCAGATCGCGCCGCTCACGCCACGATGCATGAATGCCTCTCCACCATCGCGTTGATGTTGGCGCCGTTCTGTCCATTTATTGCTGATGCGATGGATCGCAACCTGCATGGTGACAACATTTCGGTGCACCTGCGAGATTGGCCGACGGTGACACCTGAGGCGATCGACGATGCACTGGAACGTGAGATGGCAATTGCCCGCCAAATCACAAAGTTGGGGCGCAGCGCGCGAGCCGAAGCGAAAATCGGCGTGCGCCAACCGCTTTCAACTGCGATCGTGCTCCTTGCCCGCCACGTGACTTTGCGTGACGAAGTGCAACGCGAAATCGAGATCGAACTCAACGTCAAGCGGATTGAAGCTGTCGAAAATCTCGACGGACTGCTGAGCTACCGCGTCGTCCCAAACTTTCGACTCCTCGGCCCACGATTGGGCGGGCTGATGCCAGCAGTCAAATTGGCGCTGAGCCGCGTCGACGGTAGCGACGTTCGAGCGGCACACGACGCAGGTGCACCGTTCCATCTCGACGTTGAAGGCACAAGCATCGACTTCAGCACCGACGAACTTGAAGTTCGCGCCGAACACCACGCCGAACTCGCATTGGTACAAGATGGCGGCTACGCGGTCGCGCTCAATCTGCAACTCACTGACGAGCTCAGGGCCGAAGGTTTCGCGCGAGAACTCGTCCGGGCGATCAACGACCGTCGCAAACAGCTCGAATTCGCAATCGCCGACCGGATTGCGCTCACCATAGGGCTGGAACCGTCAGCCCAGTCCACTCTTGAGCCCCATCTCGACTACGTCGCAGCTGAGGTGCTCGCCACCAACGCGCGAGTCGTCGCGATCCAACAATCGGACCCCAGCCGTGACAACCTCGAGGCATCGAACGGCGACGGCGCCTTCGACATTGAGGTCGCAGGCCATCCCGTCCAGTTAACGCTCAGTGTGATCGGTGAGCGTCGCGGCTAACGCCGGCGCTTGAACATTTCGCGGAAGCTGGGATCGCGCCCGTCGCTGACGAGTTCCTCATCGTTTGGGCCGAGCGGCGCATCGTCTCGCACCGCGTCGCGCAATGTCGCGAAGAACTCGTCATCATCGAGGCTTGCCCGATCAGCTTCGGCCGCCCGCAAATCGATATCGGCCAATGCCTTCGCAGCAGGAGCAGGAGCAGGCGGGACGACGACCGTCGCCGGCGCGTCGGGTGTTGCGACCACCGTGGTCGCCACAACGGGAGTTGGGGTCAGCACCGGGGCGACTGTCCGGTCCAGTAGGGGTTCCGCGACTTCGACGACTTCGCTGTTCACTGCTGAGCCGACAAGCGGCAATGCCGCGGCACTCGCGACATGTTCGGCGAGCGCTGCCTCCAAGGTTGCGACCGGCGCCGATGCAGCAACAGGCATCGGAGTAGCTGCTGGGCGTAGATCATCGAGTTTCACCTCAACAATTTCGGGTTGTGCCCCCGACGTGACCGTCGGACGGCGTCGCGCAGCCTGCAAATCCGACTCGATCTGACGCACCAAGCGCTCGCGGTAATCGGAGTCCCATGCTTCCAACGCAGCAACGTTTGAAATCAATGCTTCGCGGCGGTTCGCAAGGTCGAGCACTTCGCGCTCGATACGACCCCGCTCAACATCGTTCAAGCGTTGGATTTCCTCTCGCGCCCGCCCGAGCGCCGCGTTCGCTTCGACGTGGGCGTTGGCCCGGACCGCTTCCGCATCGGCACTGGCTGATGCTCGCAGCGATTCAGCATCGGCATTCGCCGACGCAATCGCATCGTCGGCAGCACGCTGGGCCAATATCAGCGTTCGCTGGAGGATGTCGTCGTTGTCTCGTGACCGACCAACGTCGGCAGTCGCAGTGCCGACACGCTCAGTCAGGATGCGAATTTTCTCGGCCTGCGTCTCGATCGTTCCAGCGGCGCGCTCCAGTAGGTCGTTGACCTCGTCGCGGTTGTAGCCCCGGAATGCGTCGGCAATATCCAAATCGCGTAGCTCATGCGGCGTGACTTCCATACCCAGCTCCTCTTCCTAGCGCGGTTGTGCAGCATCGTAACGGCGCAAACGCTCGGAGTGGTGCTTTTCCGTTCAGGCGGAGGAGTTCATCGTGTGCGCGCTACGCGCCGCACACCGCGTTGCGAAGGATGAGGAAGATAAAAAACACGACGAGGAAGCTCAAATCGAAGTTCCCGGCTGGCGGAATGACACGGCGCAACGGCGACAGCACAGGCTCTGTCAGATCGAACAGCACTCGTTGGACTGGCACCAACTTGCTGCGACCATCGATCGGGAACCAAGAAAGCAGCGCGCGAGCGACGAGTACGAACATGTAGAGCTGTATGAGCGAACAAAAGAATTTATTCATCGAGAAACGACCACTACTTGCGGTACAAACCTCGATCGCGAAGTCGCTCTTTTTCGTCGTCGGAAACCTCGACGTTCGGCGGAGTCAGCAAAAACACCTGATCTGCTGCCTTTGACATGGTCCCACCGAGTGCATAACAGAGCCCGCTCGAGAAATCGATTAAGCGGCGTTGCAGCTCCTTGTCGACACCTTGGAGGTTCACAATCACCGGCGCTCCAGCTTTCAAACGGTCACCAACGTCCTGGGCGTCGTTGAAGCCGTGCGGTTCGACGACATTCACCTTCGCTGGCGCTACTGACCGAACGGCACCCATCGTTGCGGTTCCCGCGGCGACCCGAACCGTCGGTGTCGACTCGAGAGTTGCACCGTCGCGGATCGCTCGCACTTGACTCGACGACGCGTTCGACGTTGACTCGGCCGAGGGACGAGCCGGGGCGCGAGCAGCAGGACGCTCGGTTTCGTAGCCCTCTTCCTCATACTCGTAGACGCC
>JBBRPC010000313.1:0-3680 GCA_038228615.1 Acidimicrobiia bacterium
GCGATCATTGCGCGCTGTCGCATCCCACCTGAGTACTCATGGGGATATTGATCAAACCGGCTGAGCGGATTTGGAATGCCCACGATTTCGAGTAGCGCCAACGTCTTGTCACGCAATGTTTTGGTGTTGAAGTCGTTGTGCACCGAAATTGCTTCAGAAATTTGATGCCCGACTGTAAATACGGGATTCAGGGAGGTCAACGCGTCTTGAAACACCATCGCGATCTTCGCGCCACGAATTGCCTGCATCGATTTATCCGTGCGACCGAGAAGCTCCTCGCCACGGAACCGCACGCTCCCGGAAATCTTGGCGTAGCGCGGCAACAAACCGAGGATCGCCATCGAGGTCACGCTCTTGCCAGAGCCTGATTCGCCGACCACTCCGAGCGTTTCATTCGCACGAACATCGAAGCTCACGTTCTCGACTGCGTGGACAACACCGTCGTCGCTCGGAAACCGCACGCTCAAGTCGCGTACCTCAAGAATCGCGTCGCCGATATCGGTTCGTTCATCGGTGTCGGCCGGCCATCCGAATGTGTCGTTACTCATGTCGTCCTCATTGTCAATGTTTTGCTTGAGGGTCGAACGCGTCGCGGAGGCCATCACCGAGGAAATTGACGCACATCACAACGATGAGCAACATCATCCCCGGAAAGAGGAGCAAGTGAAGCTTCGCAGTGTCGTTGACTGCTCCCTCGTTTTCAGACAGCATCAGGCCCCATGAGGTCTTCGGTGGCTGAATGCCATAACCAAGAAACGTCAGCGTCGACTCGGTCACGATCGCTGCGGCGACGCTCAGCGTGAGGTTCACCATGATGGCGCCGATCATGTTCGGCAAAATGTGGCGGATAATTATTCGTGGTCCTGAGGCGCCTGCGGCTCGGGCCGCTTCGACGAACTCCTTCTCCTTGAACGACAACACTTGCCCGCGGCTCACTCGAGCGACGTAGGTCCATCCAAGCGCCGCTAACACCAGCACAATGACGAGCGGCGTGTGGCCGAAATACTGGAGCAATACTGCGAGAATCGCGAGTTGTGGAATCACCAGAAATCCGTCGGTGACTGCGCTCAGCAGCTGGTCCGCGATGCCGCCGTAGAAACCTGCCAGCGCACCGACCATCACGCCGAACAACGTCGACAGCACCGCAACCGCAAAACCAATCAAGAGCGAAATTTGGCCTGCGTGGAGTATCTGGCTGAATTGGTCTTTGCCGAGGTCGGTGGTTCCCATTAAGTGTTTCCACGAAGGCCCAGTGACATTCCCGATCTGCGTCAAGTCGAGCTTGTTGATGTCGTACGGCGCGACGACGCCAGCGAAAAAACATGCAAACGACACGACCGCGAGCAGCCCCAACGAGAACAACGCGAGGCGATGGCGAAAGAACCGCCGCCAAAACAATTGCCACTGGGTACGCGCGATGGGCTCGGCGCCAGCAGCGAGCTCGAGTTCCGCATGTTCGGGAACTTCAGAGGGGGTATCTATCGTCATGCGAGACGGATCCTCGGATCGAGCACGCCGTAGAGCACATCAGCTGCAAGATTCGCAGCGATGACAATGATCGCAGTCAAGAGCGTGTATCCAAGTAATGCCGGGGCGTCGCCTGCGCTCAGCGAATCGAGAAAGTAGGCGCCTGTTCCAGGAATCGAATAGATCTTTTCGGTGATAATCAGGCCACCGAATAAGAAGGCAGTATCGAGCGCCATCACCGTCACCAAGGGAATCAGCGCGTTGCGAAACGCATGCGACATGATGACTCGAAATCGTGGCACACCTTTGGCTCGAGCCGCTCGGATGTAGTCGGCTCCCAGCACGTCGAGCATTGCGGCCCGCATGTACCGGCTCCAAGAAGCAATGCTCTGTACCACGAGGGTCATGACCGGCAGGGCGAGGTGGCGGTAGTAATCAAGATTGAAAATTCCGGACTTATCGGTGTCGTGCAAGCCGATCGAGAAGAAGATCGGTTGGTCCAAATTCCAGTGCACTTTCGGCCACGTGACGAGCAGCACGATGGCCATCAGCGCAAACCAAAACGGTGGCATCGCAATACCGACGTACGACAAGCCGGTGAACACGTAATCGCCAATTGAGTACTGCTTGACCGCCGAGTAGACACCCACGCTGATCGCGATCAGCGCCGAAATGATTGTTCCCCAGACGACCAAGTGCATGGTGGTGCCAAGGTGGTGGATGAGATCGCCCCACACGGGATTGTTCGTGCGGTTGCTCACACCAAGGTCGCCGTGCAACGCACCAACGAACCATTTCCACCATTGGACGAGAATCGGCTTATCGAGCCCCAGACGGTGCCGTTGGATCGGCAGGATCGTCGCCGAATTATGCTGTCCGCGAAATTTGAGGAGTGGATCAGTTGTGAGGCGAAGACCCCAAAATGTTATGAACGAAACCGCGACGAGTACAGGAGCTGAATTGAGCACTCGTCTCACGATGTACGCCAACATGAATGGGAGTCTTTCGTCCGCTTGCAGTGTGGGCCCGGCCATGTTGGCCGGGCCCACAGTTACAGGACTACAGAGCTAGACGCAAACTCCGCCAGTGCAACTCCACTCATTGATGTTCCAGAACATTCCTAGGATTGCCTGGTCACCAACGGGGCCTACGATTTTCTTGCTCCAGATGGAGATATCGGGAAGCGGGTCGAGCGGCAACGACGCAACGTCTGCTGCGAGGATGTCGTCGGCCTTGACGGCTGCATCCTTTTCAGCTTGGACGTCAAGGTTGTTGTCGTCGATGAGCAACTGTGTGTCGGCTTCTGGATTGCTGTAACGCTGCCAGTTGTTCCCCGTGTTGCCATTGGCTGATGTCGGGATGCTCTTGGTGCAGAACTGGCTGCAAAGTCCGGGAACGATTGCAGTCAATTGCTGTGCGTACAGCGCAACGTCGAAGTTGCCCTGCGGACCGTCCTTGCCGAAGAGATCTCCAGCCTTGCGGAACGTGATCTTGACATCGAATCCAGCTTCTTTGAGCACCTGTTGCACGGCTTCAAGCGTGGTTTGACGGCGCTTGTTGCCTTGCGTGGTCTTCAGCTCAAAGCCGAGCTTCTTGCCAGCTTTTGCGTAGAAACCGTCGGAGCCCTTGGCCCAGCCATCGCCCTTCAGAAGGGAATCTTCCTTGGCGAGGTCGAGCTTGTAACCCGCGAATGCGTTCTGGTCGGAGAAGTCCGACAGGATGAACGGATTCAGCGAATTGACAGCCTTACTGACGCCGACTTTGCCGAAGAGCTGCTTCACAATCGCGTCGCGATCGATCGAATACGCGAGGGCCTGACGTACGACCTTCGATTTCATCGGTTCACGTGACGTGTTGATCCACAACGCTTCGACGGCACCGGTTTTGGCGTTCACGCTGCTGTTCGAGTTCGGGATACCTGCGCCGATTGCGTCGATCACATCGAGCTGCGGCTGTGGGTAAATCGCCTGAACCTGACCGGACTTGAACGCTAGGAACTCCGCCGCTGTATCGGCTTCGATCTTGAAGACGACCTTGTCGAGCTTCGGCTTGTCGCCCCAGTACTTGTCGTTCGGTGTCAGGGTGATGTTGTCGCCCTTGGTCCATTTTGCAACCCAGGGACCGCCGGACCACGTGTAACCGTTCTTGGTTTCAGCATCGCGGTCTTTGCCCTTCAGAATGTGCGAAGGGAACAAGCCATACCCGGCACCAAA
>JBBRPC010000314.1:0-3666 GCA_038228615.1 Acidimicrobiia bacterium
ACCGTCTCGACCTCGACCATGTTCGGCTGCACGATCTGCGCCACTACGTCGCGACGCGATTGATCGCTGCGGGCGTTTCCGTGCGCACAGTGTCAGGCAGGCTCGGCCATTCCAACTCGGCAACGACATTGAACATCTATTCGCATTTCGTCGAAGCAACCGACCAAGCCGCCGCCGACCTCCTCGGCGCAATGCTGGATCGCCGCACAGGTAGTGCGAAAGAAGTCAGCGGAGTTAGCCCGGGTGACACGCCGACCGCTGAGATGCGATCGTGAATACCCGAATTTTGTTCCTCGACGATTCCGGTAAGCCTGATGCGAAGCACGCATCGCATTCTGTGGTGATGGCCGGATTCTCGATTCCGTCGCAGGCAGTGCCGGCCCTTTCTCGACGAGTACTCGGCGCGAAGACGCATTTCTTTCCTGGTCGAGGCCAACCGTCATCGTGGGAGATCAAGGCCGCAGATGTGATCAAACCGAACCCTTGGAAACGCCGCAAGAATCGCGACTTCGCGCTTGAACTCGTCCGTATCGTTTCTTCGTTGGGCGGGTCCGTGTATTCAGTGACCCTCGACAAGAACCGCATGCACCACGTCATGTCGTTGAGTCAAACGATGCCGCTGCAACTGCAGGCGTTGATCGAACACTTCCACGTTGAGTGTCGCCACCACGGTGAGACCGGGATGCTTGTCGCCGACTGGTCGTCACAACATGCCGACCAGCACGCGAGCAGATGTGTTGCGAGCTTCGTTGCGTCGCGCCGACTTGAGATTCACCCCTCGGTGTATTACGCCAGTTCGCACGCCACGCAGGCAATCCAAGTCGCGGACTTGATCTCAGGTGGATGTCGTCGCATCGCGCAGGGCAACGGCGGGCTTTCGCTGCTCGACGACGTGTTCTCGAATGCGTGCACGGTTGCGCCGATGTTGGGGTTGCGCACGATCAAGGGGCGTCTCTACAGCAACCGAATTCAGTTGTTTTGAGATCGGCGTGGCCGCGGTATAGTGAGCGTGCTGACGGTTCGGTTAGTAGGTCTCGACCGAATGCAACCGAAGTACCGCAGCACCAGGGCCCCGGATCTCACGGGGTCCTTTTTCTTTGCTTGATCTCACCGACAGCCTGGGTTGATGCACGTGTGGCGTCTTAGCCACAATCGTCCTGGTTGCGACCTACGAAAAATGTACGCACTTGGGAAACCGTCGCGAAGTGGCCGTTGGCGATGACATTCACCGCCACGTCGCGACCTCGTGAGCGACCATCGGGGCAGCGGGCAGTCGACGCGACGTGCCTGCTCAAGCCGCGACGTCAGCGCTATCTTCAATAGCGCCTGCGCCGATCTGGAGACCCTGTTCATGGAACGACGACGATTGACAGAGACGCGGTGGCCCAGACGGAGATTGGTTGGTTTCGCGTTGGTAGCGACTGCCGCTGTTGTCGTCGGCGTTGTCGTTGCGAACATGTCGAGCAACCCCTCAACACCGGAATCGTCGACGAAGGGCATCAGCGGACCAGCTTTTCCTCCGCTCAAATCCGCGACTGCGGAACAACTCGCGGGCATGCAATGGACCATGCTTGCCGAAGCGCCAATACCGTTGAGGACTTCGAACGATCAACTGATCGCGTGGGCAGGTGACCGGCTGGTCGTGTTCGGTGCTGATAGCCAACGCAATGACTCGTACGGTATTGGTGCAACGTATACGCCTTCAACGAACCGGTGGGCGTTGCTCCCGCGAGCGCCGCTAAGGAGTATTTCTCGTTTTCCACAAAGCTGGGCGTGGACCGAACGAGAACTAGTCGTATTTCCCGATCCATCGCCAGTGAGTCTTCATCCCATCGGGGAGGCGTATAACCCGAAAACAAATTCGTGGCGGGTGTTGCCGAGCGCGCCGATCTGCAGCGTGGCGCCGGACCGAATGGCGTGGACTGGGCGCGACCTCGTTGCCCTCGGTGGCGATCCAACGGCGCAGGACTCCTGCAGTCTGGCTAGCGGCGGGTCCATCGCTCTTTACGACCGAGTTGCAAACGAATGGCGCCGTGGACCAGCGTTGCCAATCGCCACCACCAACCAGCGACGGGATGCCCGACTGGTATGGGTCAACAACGAAATTGTTGCGATCGTCTCCACAGGGAAAATCTCTCAATCGAGCGACGTTTCTTCGACCTCGTCGGGCCAACCAGCGAGCAACTTGTTACCGCGCCAATCTGTTGCTGCGTACTCGTGGAAGCCTGGCTCAGCGAAGTGGGCGCCGGTGGCCAGCCTCAATGTTTCTGAACTCGGACCGACATTCGCGACGGGGACAAAAATTGCTCTGGCTCCACTCGCGCCGCATGAGTGCACGGCGGCGATCGCGGCACCGTGCGAGGAGCAACGCGGAGGGCGCGGCCAAGTAATTGATCTTGCTAAAGCCGGGCGCTTGATGTTGCCCAACGACTCGATCCCTGAAGGAAACTCTGACGGATTGCCCAACGTCGCGTTTACCGGTTCGGCAATACTCGAGTCGTGGCCCGCTTCTGCAACGTCGCCGTACTGTCACGTTCGTGGGCCTTGCCCGAAGGGCAGGATCGCCGCGTGGGATCTTCACACTGGAAAGACCTTCACGATCGCCCCACCACCTGGGCCTGTGCACGCGAGTGCCTGGACCGGAAACGCGTTGTTGTCCATTGCACAGACACCTCGACAAGCGACACCCGACCAGCTCGACACGCGGCTCGTGCGACTCAGTTCCGAATATCACAGCGCCCCTTCGCAACAGGCGACGTATCGCTGGCGCAGCGTCAGTGGATCCTCGCCCGGCGAGATCACCACGATCGATGGCCTCGCCGACCCGCGCCACGACCACTATTCGTTTCATATCCGTAGCAGCGTCGGTACTGTCACCGGAGCCGACTATGTCTCGCCGGACCGCGACACTTGGCTTGTGTCCGGGGGACGCCAGTCGTGGTGCAAGGAGGAACTACCTAGTCGCTACCTCGAACAGCTCAACTCGATTCGAACCACGAACTTTGATCCGATCTACTGGCTGGGCGTGTTGCAAGACGGCGCAACGTCTCCAGCGATCAATCTTGACCGCTTCGAAGGAATCAGCGGGCCGCTCCAAATTACGGTTACCCGCAATGCGAACAGTCTGAAGGTGCATTTTCAAGGCACCGCTGTTGCGGAACTCACCTTCAGTGATTTCTGGACGGCGCCGACTGTGGAAGTACCAGCAACGCGTCAACCCTGCCCGCGTACCGCTGGCAATTCTTCGTCGGATTAGGGCAAGTCAGCGGAACCGCTCGGTGCTGCGATCGCGACGTCGAGACGCACTGATGAGATACGGCTGCGACGTGTCCGTGGTGATAGCGGAGTCGCTGATCGCCAGGACAGTCCGCGCGCGCCTAGATATCCACTTTTGGGTCGCCTCGACCGGCAGACGTTCCCGGTGTTGCTTGCGAGGGCCTCGTCGCCCGGCGTGCAACTGGATAGTGCGTTACCGATGAGCGAGCGCTGATGCCTGTGTGCGTTTGGGTGGCTCACCCAGAACCTCACTGTGATACTTGGCTGGCGGGTTTTGATCCGTGGTTTGATCGGTCCGGCGCTCGTTGCTCTGACTCGAAACCTCACTGGTTACGTGCCTTGCTTGGGACATGTCGAGCTTCGTGTGCCGGACCGATCAGTATCAAAGAG
>JBBRPC010000315.1:0-3651 GCA_038228615.1 Acidimicrobiia bacterium
AGCGCGCTGGCAACATTGTGACGCTCGCCGACATCCTCGACGAAGTCGACGCCGACGTTGCGCGTATGACGTTTTTGTTGCAAAGCCTTGATACGAAACAAACATTTGATCTCGACGTCGTGACGTCGCAGTCGATGGACAACCCCGTCTACTACGTACAGATGGCCCACGCGCGTATTGCGTCCATCTCGAGAAAGGCGACTGCTGCAGGTGTGGTGCGAGCCGACCTATCCGCGGTCGATCTGTCGCTGCTGGTCCACGATCGTGAAACCGACCTGCTGCGCGCGCTTGCGCAGTATCCGGAGGTACTCACCGACGCGTCGGCGACGCGCGCTCCGCACAAGCTGACGCATTGGGTCCTCGACTTCGCAGCACGTTTCCATGGTTTCTATCGCGACTGTCGCGTCCTTGGCGCCGAGCCCGAACTGACGCAGGCGCGGTTATGGCTTGCGGAAGCATGTCGTCTCGGTCTGGCGAATGCGCTCGCAGTCCTTGGTGTCAGCGCGCCGGATGAGATGGCTCGCCTCGATCAAGATCTGACCGAATGAACGCGCCGATCAGCCCGACGTTGTTGCCGCGCACAGCAGTCATTGATGCCGACGGTCGGATGTCGATCGGAGGCTGCGATCTCGAAGAGTTGGCCGAGGAATTTGGCACCCCGCTGTTCGTGTACGACGAAGACGAAATCCGTGCGCGATGCCGTGAATACGTTGATTCTTTCCGCGGCGCGGTCGCCTATGCGAGCAAGGCTTTTTTGTGTTTGGCCATGGCGCGGATCGTCAATGAGGAAGGCCTCGATATTGATGTTGCGTCAGGCGGAGAACTTCATGTCGCGCTTGCCGCCGGCACATCGCCGACCCGGATTGTGTTGCATGGCAACAACAAGTCGCTGAGAGAGCTCAGGTCGGCGCTGCAAGTTGGAGTGAAGAACATCGTCGTCGATAGTCACGACGAACTCGACCGCATCGCCACGCTTGTGCAATCCGAAGGATTGAGTCCGCCATCGGTGCTGGTGCGCGTGAATCCCGGCGTCGATGCGCACACGCACGAATACCTCGCGACCGGTGCTGTCGATTCGAAGTTTGGATTTGCCCTGCTCGACAACGTTGCGGTGCGCGCGGTCGCTCGGATCGTCGCCGAAGGGTTTGCTCATTTCGGAGGGCTGCACATTCATATCGGGTCGCAGATCTTCGTGCGCGATGGCTTCACCGCAGCGATCGATCGCATGGTCGCGCTCATCGCACATATCGAACGCGAGACTGGCGTGACCGTCGACGAACTGAACCTCGGTGGCGGACTCGGCGTTCGTTACACACTTGACGACGAACCGGCCGACATTCGCGAACACGCGGCGCTGATGCAAGAAGACCTTGGCAGTGCGTTGGCCGCCGTCGGTGCACGCTCCACTCCGATGTTGGCAACCGAACCTGGTCGGTCGATCGTCGCGACCGCAGGCGTCACCTTGTATCGGGTCGGCACCATCAAAGAAGTTCCTGGGATCCGGACCTATATCTCCGTCGATGGCGGAATGAGCGACAACCCACGGCCAGCGTTGTACGACGCCCGTTACGAAGCGTTCGTCCCCACTCGCGCAAATGCCGAACGACCCTTGATCGCAACCGTTGCTGGCAAACACTGCGAACAAGGCGATCTGTTGATACGTGACGCGCATCTCCCCACAGATATCGCAGTTGACGACCTGCTGTGCACACCGTGTACTGGCGCCTACGGCTACTCGATGGCAAATAACTACAACAAGGTCACCCGCCCGGCAGTCGTCTTCGTTCGCGACGGATCGGCTCGCCTTGTGATTCGCCGCGAAACCGCAGATGACTTGTTGCGCCTCGATATGTAACTCCGCAGCGCCAACATGATTCGAGCGTCTCTCAAGAATCTGTCCGTCGCGGCCATCGTTGGGTTACCGGTCTTCGCGACATACTGACTCCACCAGTGCGGAGTAGGCACCCAGTATCTGCAGCGTCAACGTCGCCGTTGCAGATCAGGTTTTCCGTCGGCGGGGGGCCGGGCAGGCTGGGACTGTCGTTGCACAGCGCCGCGGTCGGCGCCACCGAGGATTTGGTGGCGTTGGCGCAGCTTCGCAGTCAGAGTCCCGGCCCCCCGCTCTTGTATTGCGCCTACTTCGTCCGGCGCTGCGAGTGGTCTGCGGTTCGTATCGCTCGTTCCTCGCTCTGCGACACCTCCGGCCACCGCTCGTTCCGACCCACCGCTGAGTCGCTCGCCTCGGTCGCTCCGGCCACCGCCGGTATTTGGCGCTGGTATATGGCGCCTACTTCGTCCGGCGCTGCGAGTGGTCTGCGCGCGGACTCGCTCGCTGTCGCTCGCCTCGGTCGCTCCGACCACCGCCGGCTCGCTCGTTCCTCGCTCCGCGACACCTCCGACTCGGTCGCCGCGGGTCGTATCCGGCGCATATTTGGTTGCGATCGGTCAATACGCTTCGTGGTGTCGTCTGGTATCCGCGAGACTGTGCCCATGATCGACGGCGTCGTGCGAATCGGGATCCTGGGCTGTGGCAATGTCGGTGAAGCATTGGTACGTCTGGTCCGTGCTCACGAAGACGTCATCGAGCGCCGGAGTGGCCTGCGTCTGTTGGTTACCCACGTTGCAGTGCGCGATCTCACAAAAGACCGAGGCGTCGAATTCGACGAAGGGGTGCTGACCCTCGACGCGCAATCAGTCGTGGAATCCGACGACGTCGATCTCGTCGTCGAATTGATTGGGGGCATCGAGCCAGCACGCACATTGATCCTCGACGCGCTGAAACGAGCCAAGCCAGTCGTGACAGGTAACAAGGAACTCCTCGCCAACTTCGGCGCCGATATCTACAACGCTGCGTCGGCGTCGGGTGTCGACCTCCTGTTCGAAGCGTCGGTCGGGGGCGGAATTCCCATCATGCGACCGCTACGGGAGAGCCTCGCTGGCGAACGTATTCATCGGGTGATGGGAATCGTGAACGGCACGACGAACTTCGTGCTGACCCAGATGACCGAACACGGATCGTCATTCGCCGACGCGCTCGCAGAAGCGCAAAGTCTCGGCTTCGCTGAAAGCGATCCCACAGCCGATGTCGAAGGATTCGACGCCGCGGCAAAGGCTTCGATTATCGCGAGCGTGGCGTTCGGTGCTCGTGTCGTTGCGGATGACGTCTACCGGGAGGGAATCAGCGGCATCTCCTCTCGCGACATTGCGGCGGCGCGCGAACTGGGCTACGTCATCAAGTTGCTCGCCATCGCGGAGGAAGAACGCGGCGAAATCAACGTGCGGGTACATCCGGCAATGGTGCCCACAACGCATCCTCTTGCTTCGGTGCGCGGGAGTTTCAACGCCGTGTTCATTGAAGGTGAAGCAGTTGGCGATCTGATGCTGTACGGACGCGGTGCTGGAGGAGATCCGACGGCGGTCGCCGTGCTGGGTGACGTCATCGATGCCGCAACGAATCTGCTGCGCAACTCCGGCGGTGCACCTATCGGTACGATGATTCGCAAAGCGATGCGACCGATCGATGAGGTGCAGTCGCAGTTTTATCTTACGATCGACGTCGAAGATCGACCAGGTGTACTCGCAGCGATCGCGGGTGCGTTCGGCGAGCACGCGGTATCGATTCAATCGATGCACCAGCAAGGCGAAGGCGAC
>JBBRPC010000316.1:0-3637 GCA_038228615.1 Acidimicrobiia bacterium
CACGTCAGCTCCCGAACGCGTCGTTCCCGGCCACGGCGCAACAATTTGGCGTCGGAACAACGCTCGACATTGGCATCGACGCATTCGGTGGAAGTGTCCCCGCGCCGACCACAGACACCGAGCGTGGCGCAACGGCCATCGGTCAAGCCCGAGTTGTCGTCTCCCCCCTCACGATGGCAGCAGTTGCCGCCGCCGTCGACAGCGGAACATGGCATGCGCCACGCCTCGTTGTTGGTGCCAAAGACGACACAGAAAAGGCCCGTCCTCTCGACCCGCCTGTTGCCGCCGCACTGCGAATAATGATGGGGGACGTCGTCACGCACGGCACCGCAGCCGGCCGCGGGCTGCCACCGGGCACGTTTGGCAAAACCGGGACCGCCGAATTTGGCACGACACCACCGCTTGCAACACACGCTTGGTTCGTTGGCTACAGCGGCGACATCGCGTTTGCTGTTCTCGTCGTGGGCGGCGGTGTGGGTGGGCGCGTCGCCGCGCCGCTCGCGGCACGATTTCTCAACGCACTCCCGCCTACGCCGTAACCGCGGTTACCGCTTCGTCCTGAGCTCTGCGAGAATCGCGTCGGTGTGTTCTCCCAAGCCTGGCGCAGGCGCCCCGATGTGTGCGGCGGTGACACCAAACTGCGCGGCTGGCCGCGGTTGACGCAGACGTCCTGCAATCGGATGCACCGATTCGTCGAACAGGCCGATCGCGATCGCGTGTGGATCATTCACAAGTTCTGCAGGCGACAACACGACACCACACGGAACGTTCTCACCTTCGAGACGCGCCATGCCCTCAGTCAACGTCATCGTTGACGCGCGCTCATAACACAGCAATAGTTTTGGTAGCGATACGTCGGGGTGCTGGTACCGCAACGCGATTGTCGCGATGCGAGGATCATCGAGCCCCTCGACTTCGAATGCTCGACACATCCCAAAATAGTCAGCATCACTTGTAGGTGTCGCGACCGCATAGCCGTCGGTAAATGTCAGCGGCTGCAGGCCCTGGACGAAACTCGATGGCCTACTGCCGTCGGAGTCGAGCAGAACCTCGTTCCCCGCCGAATCGGCCCAGAGAAAGGCGGCGACAGCGTCGAGCATCGCTACCTGCACATGCTGACCGCCGGCACCGCGTTCACGTGCGAACAGGGCCGCTGTAATCGCCTGCGACGTTGTCAACGCAGTGGTTTTGTCGGCAGCAGTTTGCTGAAGAAACCGCGGGACATTCGTGACAAGATCGCGTTGGTTGTGCCCAAATCCTCCATACGCCTGAATCACCGTGTCGTACGCACCCTTTGTTGCATACGGTCCCGTCGGCCCGAAACCGGATACCGAGACATACACCAGATCAGGATTCGCTGGCCGCAAATCGTCGTAACCCAAACCGAGTCGTTCCACAACACCCGGCCGGTAGTTCTGCATAAACACATCCGCGTCGCGCGTGAGTTCGCGCACGATGTCGCGGCCCTCGTCGGTTTGGACATCGACGGTGATCGAACGCTTCCCGCGATTGCACATCTGAAACAGCGCACTCATGCCGTTGACGCACACGCCGATGTACCGCGCGATATCGCCGATACCTGGCCGTTCGACCTTGATGACGCTCGCACCCTGATCGGCAAGTATTGCGGTGGCCCACGGACCAGCGAGCGCGGTGGAGAGTTCGACAATTTTGATGCCATGCATCGGACCTTCGCCACGACTGTTGTCCACGATCACGACATCTCCTCAAAATCTTGGTTGGTTCGAGGCCTTCCGCCAGGGCCGCTGTAAGCAAGGCCGAAACTCGGCATCGGGTCGAACGCAACGTCGGCGACAGCGCCGAGTTGCCGCTGCCACGCATCGATCAATCGATCTTCTTTCACATAGTCGAACGGATCGGTTAAGACAGTCTCTTCGGTGCCGCCCGGCTCACACGGGTGTGCGGCAAGCCATCGCGCCGTGACACCGACAGCAGTTCGGGCTGGAACAAGATCGCGATACCCCAAGGTTGACCGCAGCAGGGCAAGATCTAACACGCGATGCGTCGTGGCCGGTTGCGTCAACATCGGTCTCGCAGGAATTGCGAGCGCGTACGGCATCGAGACGATTTCAAATTCGTGGTCGAGTGCATGGCCGATGACTTCGATCACCTGACGGATCGTCAGCACCTCTTCGTCACCACAATTCAACACGACACCGGTCGCGGCGTCGGGATGATCGACCGCAAGCAACAACGCGTGGGCAAGATTCTCGGTATACCCATGGTGATGCAGTGTGAGACCGTCGTCAGCGACAATGATGCGTCGTCGTCGATCGAGAACGCGCCTCACGACGCACCACTCGCGCGGCGCCAATTGAAAAGGTCCGTAGACGTATGGATATCGAAAGTGTGTGGCGCCAGGATGTAGCTCGAACACGGCGCGTTCCGTTCGCACAATGCGAAAGCCCTTTTCGTCCTCGTCTGGAATTGTCGACAGCGCTGCGTCTTCTCTCACCGGGACAGGAAGCCCCGCTGGTTCGTACGCCCACGGATTCATCCAGCCGCGATAAGCAGGGACTCCGCCAACGGAGACAAATCTCCCAACACTTCCTGCGAGTGCCGAGGCGATCATGCGAAGACGCCCATACATCACGATGGCAACATCGAATGTGCGGGCAACATCATCGATCGCCGAACGGAATTCCCCCTCGACGTATGGATCGCAGTGGATGTGCTCGACCACACTTGGCGTCGCCGCATGTTCATGTGTGCCTCGATGCAAGATGGTTACTGCATGACCGCGCTCAACGAGGCCACGAACGATTGGAATTCCGGTAGGTCCTGTGCCTCCAACCACCAACACACGTTGCATCAGTATGCCTCCGCGACAATCAACACTTCTTGCGCCGTGCCTGAGATCGAAGTCGAACGAAATCGAAAGCCGCCATCCCAAAAATTCTGGCAGACTTCGGCCGGCGAACGATCGCGATTCGACACGATGGCACGCGCAACAAGCCCTTTGGCGGCCTTCGCCGCATGGCCGGCGGCATTCGCTCCGTTCGTGCTCTTGAAGCGCACGCGCACAGTCGATCCTGCGAGAGCGTCGGGAGAGAAGGCTGCCGCGTGTTCATTGGGGAGCAGATCTACTACGCGTGCCCGCGCAAACGCGCTCTTCGCCACTGCAGCAAGCTTCGGCTTCCACCAGTGGGCAAGCAAACCGATCTGCGGAAGTCGCGCCGCCATCTTCAAGCGGTAGTCCGGGGTCGGATCTCCGGCTGCAACAAATCCGAGGAGTCCAGACACGACAACGATGTGGCCAGCACACCAGCGCCGATCGGATTGCTCCAGTGATGCGAGATCGAGGTGACCCCACACCACCCCCGTGTACCGGTCTCTCGCCGGGAGTGCCGGTGCTCCAACAATTCCGTCAACAACATTTGCCACCGCACGTTCGAGGTGGGCGCCCGACACGCCAAAGAACCTTGAAAGCTCGGCTGTTTTCGCCGCGCGCACGTGTCGTTGCACGCGATCAATAATTTCGGATCGAGCCTCGGCGAGCGCCGAGCCGAAACGGCCAGATCCTGGTTCCCACGTCCCGCGGCCGCCAGCTTGTTTGCCTTCGCTCGGAGGCAACACGAGGAATGTCGCGGTCATCGCCGTTCGCGCAGCCGGAGTC
>JBBRPC010000317.1:0-3560 GCA_038228615.1 Acidimicrobiia bacterium
GCGTGTTCGAACGCGGCAATCACCGTGTCAGGTCTGTACACCGCCTCCGTTGCGTTCCACGCCGTAGCCACAAGTTCGCGTTCTGCGTCGCACAATAAACTCAGCTCGCTGGTCGCGCGGTCGCTCGCGCCCACCGCAGAGACCGCGAACGCGCCGAATTGTTGAGCGAACCGTTCGACGGTGTCGCGTGCGAACCGCTCAGGCGAGAAGTCGAACTGCGCGTGGGTGCCGATGCTCGTCGGGGCGATGGTGAGAACCAGCGATCTTCCGGCGAGGTCTGGTCGAATTCGATGCAGCGGCGTCGTGGCCTCGATGCATTGCAGGCCGATCTCGAGTGGACCGTTGACGCAGCGGTCAGACACCCCAGGTACGAGCCAGTCGATGTGCGCCGAATCGGCGCGCTCCGTACGGAGCAACTCGTCGAATGCCTGGACAATGGTCGGGTCGCTTGCGAAGTCGACGGTCGTAGGAGCCCAGCCTCCGAAATTGCCGAGGGCTCCTGCAAAATCCTCGCGGCCGTCGACGCCGCGCCACATCGCGAATGCAGCGTGAGGGTCGTCGCCGAGGCGGTGGACAAACGCTGCGAATATTGCAGCGACAACATCGTGACGCGTTTGGCGATATCGCGCTGCGAGTTCGGCGAGCATCTCGGCGCACGGGCCGAGGTCGATGACGCAGGTATCCGTCGTGACGCTGTCGCCGGTTCGCACGGCGGTCCTGGAAGGTTCGCCAGGAATATGAAATGGCAACTGAGTTGCGTACTCAGGCTGGCGCTCGGACCAGTACGCAGAAGCAATCGTCGCAACCGGATCTTCATGGTTTTCCTGCTGCCAGGCGACGAAGTCGGCGTATTGGAGCGGCGCGACTGATGATCCTTCGGCAGGCATTCCCAACGGTGTCCCGATCGGAGTACCAGCGCGCATCGGCCCCGTGACAGTCGCGACAAGCTCATCGACGAATCGTGCAGTTGCAGCCAAATCCATTGCCAGTGCCAAGACGGTCACGATGAGTTCGCCGCCGCGGCGCACAACCCTCACAGGTGCTTCGCGACTCGCATCCCACGCTCGCACGAGTTCCGCCGCACAGCATGTCGCGAGATCGAGAGGAGATTCAGTGAGGGTGAGCCCTGCAGTTCCTTGGATCGCAGTCGCATGTACGGCTTGCACCCCAACGGTGAACCCGGAAGGCAGCGTAAAGGTCGTGCGCAAAAGTTCGTGCTTCTGAACCATCGCATCGATGACACGCGCAATGTCGAGCTGCGTGCACTCGTCTGGGATCGCACACACGAGCTGATGGCGACGTTGCGATGGGGTGGTGCTGATCGACCACACGAATGCTTGTTGGAGCGAGAGTGCGTATATTTGCGGGCTAGTCACGCGTCAACTCGCAGTGTGCGTTGATACAAGCGTCTCGGCATGGGTCGCCATCCGCCCCATAGCGACCGTGATCTTGCGGGCCCCGACATACGGAAGACGTGCATGCGAGGCGCGCATATTGTCGACCGCGATGATGTCGCCAGCGTCCCATGGAAACTGTATGCAGTGTTCGAAAAAGACGTCGTTGAGGTGTTGCATGTCGGAGTCTTCGATTGGGGTCTCGTCGCCGAACAACACGTTGCGCGGTAGTGCAATTTCGGAGCCACAGATATCGAGGAGTGCTTGTCGTGTCGACGGATCGAGGCAACTTGAATGGTGAAGTTGCACCTGGTTGAAGAACAACTTGGTACCGCGCTGTGGATGAAGGCGCACCGCTTCGGTAACGTTTTTGACCCGCAACACCTCGCCCAACCATTCGCATGTCATCGATTCGGCGGCACATTGGGCTTCGACGTTTGCACGGTCGTCTGTTTTGAAAAAGTCTTGCCAGCTCACATCGACACCAGGGACGAAGTTGCGGACATAGCAGAGCTTCTTCGTCTCGAAACGCTCGAGCACTTCGCTGTTGATCTTGGTCATGACGAGTTCGCAATCGAGGAGTGGCGTGTTGCCTCCTACGTCTGATGGCTGCACACAGAAAAAGAATTGCCGCGTTGGCCATGTTGGCAAATGCGAACTCTCATTGTGAAACAGAATTGCCATGTCGTTCGGATAGGGCGTCGAATGGTAGATGCGCTGTCCGCTCTCCTCTTTCGGGAGATCCCCATAGTCGGCGAACAAATCCGGAACCAACGCGCTCACAACTGCCTCAAACTCCGGGGGCGTCGCCAACCCAAACCCGCGGAACAACACCGCGCCGTGTTCGACGAGCCAGGATTCGAACTGCGCTCCGTTGGCGGTCGCCCACGCGACGATGTCGACTCCGGCCGTCGTCGGACGCACGACGAGCGGCATCGATGACGCGCCGTCGCCGAGCAACGAGGTTTCGACAAGTGCAGAGCCAGCATCGAGGTTGACGGCGCGACGCCGACCCTTGAGACCTCGCGGCCCGGCGGCCTGAGCCGATTCGCTTGCATTGTTCGGCTCTGTGGTCGACATCTGGCGCTCCCTTATCTCCAACGTACATATCGGCTCAGTTCGACGAAAATTGTGGTCATCCCGCGGTTTGGTGCCATCGCTATGGCGTGGGAGCCAACGTGATGCGAACTACGGTGCCCGGATGCCGAATTCGTGGCGAACTTCTGTGCGGGCGAGGCTCCCAGAGCCCGTTCGATGGCGAGCAACCTCGCTGGTGCACCGAACTCGTGACCAATTTGGACCGCAACGATGCCTGCCCGATTTCGTCGGCATCGGAACGGTCAAAGGTGGATCAACGGCGCTTTGGCATTTTCTCTCACAGCATGCTCAGGTCATGCCAGCCACGGAAAAACAAGTTCGCTATTTCGACTACTTTTCACACTTTGGTCCCGGGTGGTACCGATCGCACTTTCCGAGTCGTGCGTCGGTCGCGGCCCGATCTGAGGCCTTGGGCGTTCGCGTCGTCACGGGTGAATTCAGCCCCTCGTATATGTCGCACCCATTTGCCCCGGAACGTGCCGCGGAGCTGATACCCGACGCCCGTCTCGTGGCTGTGCTTCGGAATCCCGTCGATCGTGCCTACTCACATTGGCAGCATTGCGTTCGAACAGGTCGCGACGACGTCACAGAGTTCGAGCGAGCCCTCGAACTCGAAGAATCGCGTTTAGCTGGAGAGTACGAGCGGATGCGGGACCGACCTCGAGAATTTCCGCACGCGTTCGGAAATTATTCGTACGCGCTTCGCGGTCGATATGCAGAACAGTTGCAACGTTGGCTTCAGTTGTTTCCGCGCGAACAACTTCTTGTTGTGCAAAGCGAACATCTGCGAGCGAATCCTCGCGAGGTGCTCGCGACTGAAGTGTGTCCGTACCTTGGGATTGAATCGCACGTGGATGAGATTGAGGTCGAACCACAGCTTGTCGGCGGCTACGAAGCCACGATGTCGACCGGTACTCGTGCACGATTGCGCGACTACTTCGAACCGTACAATTCGGAACTGCGAGCCTTGCTCGGTCAAGACTTCGACTGGGAGTAGCAACCTGGAGCGTTCACGTGCGGCGACGGATCGCCGCCGGCCGGTGGCGGGTTGTTGTATCGAGGGGAGCA
>JBBRPC010000318.1:0-3547 GCA_038228615.1 Acidimicrobiia bacterium
CACCGCGTGATTCAGACGGTGAACGCCGCCCTTTGCATTTCCTTGCGACGTGACTTCAGCTGTTCTCATGACCATTCTCCTTTGACAAGATGATTCTGCCATGATTATATCTTGCTGTCAAGATATTTCTTCGGCAGAATCTTCGCTATACTGAAGTCATGGTGAACAACTCTTCCGAGCTGAGCGATGCCGACGTCATCACAACGTGGGGTCTGGTCGTGGAGGGGTTCGCGCGGGTCAGCGCCGACATCGAAACTCACCTGGCGGAAATCTTTCGGTTCCCCCAGAGTTGGTTCGAAGTGATGTTGCGCTTGCAACGAACCCCAGGACACCGGTTGCCGATGACGCAACTTGCGCACGATGTCTCGTTCTCCAGCGGCGGTTTCACCAAGCTCGCCGATCGCCTCGTCGAGGCCGGATACCTCGAACGCAGTGGTTGCCCGAACGATCGTCGCGTGACGTGGATCGAGCTCACTGAACTCGGCTCGACCACCATCGCCGAGGCCATACACCAACATGCTGCATGGTTGCGCAGTCACGTCATCGGTCCACTTGGCTCCAATCAAGCCCAGGCGGTCAGCGATGCCTTCCGCACACTGCGGGACCTGCCACGATAGGTGTCGAGTGCCACACTCCCGCGACCTACGCACGGGCCGAACGACTCAGTTTCATTGACTCTCGAACACGTCCATGTGAAGTTGACCGCTCTTCACAACAGAGATTGGGCGATTCGTGGGACGACAACACCTTTTTGGCACACGAGGTCGCCAGCCGCGTGTGTATCGCGCACTCCTCACCGGCGCGTTGTGCATCGCCTCCGTCGCTATCGTGGCGAACCAAGAACCGTCGAACGGAACCGTGGTCAATGGATACGAAGTGCCAACGATCGCCGACTCAAACTATGCGATTCCGTCGGGTGCGCTCTTCGTCGCGCCAAACGGTAACGATGCCAACATCGGCACGCTGACAGCACCAAAGAAGACGTTGCATAACGCCGTCGCGGCCGCCGCGAGCGGCGCCACAATTGTGATGCGCGCTGGCACATACCGAGAGAGCATCGGCATGGTCACCAAGCGACTGTCGATACAGCCCTACCCGCACGAACAGGTGTGGTTCGACGGCAGCGTCATCGCGACAGGTTTTGCGCGAAGCGGTACTGCGTGGAAACGCCATTGGACCTCGACCATGTGCGCCACGTGTTTCCTCAGCGCGGGAATAGACCCGGCGTATCCAGCCGCTGGAAGCCCAGAGCAGGTCTTCATCGACGGTTCGCCGGTGCATGAGGTATTGACAGCTTCGGGCCTGACGCCGACGTCGTTCTGGCTTGACCGCACGTCGGCAACGCTGTGGCTCGGTGGTGACCCGTCGGGACATATCGTGAACGTCGTACAACAGGAATACTTTGCGAATTTCGCAACTCCGGCCGCTGGTTCCTCACTGCGAGGCATCGGGATCGAACGGTTCGGTGCGCACTACAACACCGACATTCCTGCCATGGTGATCGCGAGCGGATCGAACATACAGTTCGACCGCGACACGTTCGCGTGGAGTTCCACACGTGGGATCGCCGTGTTCGCAACCTCACCCTCGCTCACCAACAACCTCTTCGTGAACAACGGGATGAACGGTGTACTCGCCAACGCCGCCGACAACCTGATGTTTTCCGGGAATCGCGTCTCCGCGTCGAACATCGAGCACTTCTCAATCGCCGCAGCGTCCACTGCGGTCGTCGCTGCTGTCAAAATAACTTCAACACGTGGCGCGACCGTCAAGAACAACACCTTCGCCGACAACTACGCGACTGGTTTGTGGCTCGATATCAGCAGCACCTTGATCAAGGTCGTACACAACACATCAACGCGTAACTCGTCGCACGGTTTCGCGATCGAACTCGGGGCCGATGTCATCGTTGCCGACAATGTCAGCGCACACAATGGGCGCGACGGCATCCGGATATCCGGCTCGAATCGCGTCGAGGTATGGGGCAATACGGTGCTCGACAACGGTTACGCGCAGATTGGCGTCTACGAGGATCCGCGTGTCAACACCAACGCTGCCACGGTCGCGCTCGGAGCAACGTGGAATACGGCGAGCGTACGGGTCGCGAACAACGTTGCAATTGCTGGGCCCACGTCGACGCGGCCGGCCTTCTACAGCTTCGACCTCAATGCACCGGCGCAGCGCACCACGTTCACAATGGTGAGCGCCGACGACCACAACTTGTGGGGACGCACCAGCAGCACCGTCACGAAATATGCGGCGTCGCTACAACGCACATTGACAACCAAAGGTACCTATACGGCGTTTGCAGCTTGGCAGGCCGGCAGCGGTCGCGAAACGCTCAGTCGCTTCGCCGACAACACGGCGCTCACTACGATTTTTGTGAATCCGAACGCGAAGCTCTACACGTTGGCAGCGACCGCACCGAAGGTCGCAGCGACGACGCTCCCCGCCAATGTCGCGGCGGCGTTGGGGACAACTACCGCAAAGATTGGCGCGGTCGCCGCCCCAGTCGCGTGAATCCCGGATCACGCGCCAACGGCGACGTCATCTCTTGCGAGCGTTCCAACTATCAGGATCGTCGACGAGTAACTGCACCGCCGCCGGAAGCGTCGAGTTTGCAATGTCTGCGAGCGTGACCGTCTCTAACACCGCTCGGATATTCGCGCGCAACGCAATCCAAACATCGCCAAGCACGGTCGCTACGCCGTCGTAGTGCAATTGTTCTGGGCGTTCGCCCTGGATTTCCGCAAGCGGCCCTTCAACGGCGCGAATCACATCGGCGACGCTGACCGTGCTTGCGGCCACCGCGAGGAGATAGCCGCCATCCGAACCGCGCCGGGTACGCACGATGCCGGCCCGGCGTAGCTCACGCAGGATGTTCTCGAGGAAGTTCAGCGGGATGTGCTGCGCGGAAGCGATGGCTTCACCCTTGACGGGGAGCCCCGGCTCTGTCGCGGCAAGCACCGCCGCGGCCCGAACGGCATAATCAGCCTTCGCTGTAATTCTCACAGCGCCATTCTGCACCATTTCAACGTAACTAGTTGACATCCTCGACTCACTCCATCTACTATCTCTCTTTGTCGACAGATTTAGTCGACAAAGTGCACTATGCCTTCGTGCCGATAGGAACCGCGTGACCGTCAACTGGAACCTTTCTCTTGCTGGGCTGATCGTGGGTTTTGTGATCGGTCTCACCGGTATGGGTGGCGGCGCGCTCATGACGCCCGTGCTCGTGATCTTCTTCGGGATTCCGCCCGCCGCTGCTGTGTCGTCTGATGTCGTCACGTCGCTGATTCTGAAACCCTTCGGTGGCGGGGTGCATCTCAGACGCGGCACCGTGAATTGGCGACTCGTGAGATGGCTCATGGTCACTTCAGTTCCCACCGCATTTCTGGGCGCGTACATCCTCGACGAATTCATTGGCAAGAACAACGGCGACAACATCAAGAAGATCCTGGGCTGGGTCTTGCTCGTTGCCGCCGGCGCGGTCGTTGCCAAATTGGTGCTCCAACGTCACCGCTCCGAGGTTGCGACCGGCGAGATG
>JBBRPC010000319.1:0-3532 GCA_038228615.1 Acidimicrobiia bacterium
GACGACCGCGACCGAATGTCAAGACCTCATGGGTATGAGTTTTCGTACCATGCACTTCGACGGTTCGGCGCGAATTCCGTCGTACCTCGAGTGGGTAACCAACTGCGATATGCGGGGAACGTACGAATATCACGAACGGGTGCTGAAGCTGTTGCAATGGCGTTGCCCACCCAATCTGTGGCATCTCAAGACCCCTGTGCACATGTTCGCGATGGACGCGCTCGTCGACGTCTATCCAAACGCGCGTTTCCTATGGTCCCATCGCGATCCAGCACAGGTGCTCGCGTCGGTATGCAGCCTCATCCACTACACGCGCAGCTGGAGCAGCAACCGTGACGACACCGAGGTACTCGGACATGAGATGACCGGTCGGTGGTCGGAAGCCGTGCGGCGAGCGATGGATTTTCGGTCGCGGGTCGGCGAGGAAGGCTTCGCCGACGTTGCGTTCGCGTCGTTGCAGAAGAACCCCGTCGGGGCGCTTGGCGCGAGTCTCGGCCGCATTGGTATCGACTTCACGGAGACGTCTCGACAAGCGGTCGAGCGGTGGGCGGCATCGCACGAGCCAGGATCGCACGGCGCACACAAGTACGCTCTCGACCACTTCGGGATCACCACCGAGCAGGTGCGCGAGCGCTTCGCGCCCTACATCGAGGCGTTCGGCGCGATCGGATAGGCAACGAGGTCAGATCCGTTTCACGCGAGATGTACTGCGATGAAGCGCCGAACTTCTGCTGCCATGTCGTCGTCCTCCGGCGCACCAAAGAATCCCCCATGCGGCATCGCTTCGAACACGTGGAGATCGGCAACCACACCCGCCGATCGCAACCTCCTGTGCATACGGACAGCATTGGAAAGAAACAGGTCGCGCGTGCCAGCTTGGATGAACGTAGGCGGGAACGGTGGAGTGAAGTCGCCGAACAGCGGCGAAAGATACGGATCCGTGAGTTCGTGGTTGCCGGCGTAGAGCGCGATCGACTCGGCCAGGTTCGTTTGGAGCACTGGATCGATGCCGAGCATCGTACGAAACGAGTCACCCGACTCTGTCAGGTCGACTTCGGGCGTCAACAGCACCAACGCGCGGGGTAGCGGCAGGCCCTCGTCACGAGCGCGCAGCATGAGCGCGGCGGCAAGGTTTCCCCCCGCCGATCCCCCGCCGACAACAATGCGCTCCGGCGACTGCACTTCCAGCAGCGCGCGGTACGCAGCGATGCAATCATCGAGTGCCGCGGGATACGGATGATCCGGCGGCATGCGGTAATCGACCGACCACGTGCGCATGCGCACCATGGCGGCAGATCTCTTGGCAAGGACCCGACACGCGTTACCGCCACCGACCACAAACCCGCCACCGTGAATGTCGAGAAACATTGGCTGATTGGCGTCGTTAGGTACGCCCTCGGGCGTCAAGACGAACACCGGCACATCACCCACCGATATCATTTCGACACTCGAGTTGGGAACCGGCGGGATCATCTCCATCACCGCGATAAGGCCCTCGTCGGACGCTTTGATCATGGCGCGCCAACCGTCGATGTCGTCGCGATCGGGTTCGCTCGGCACGCCGTCGCCTCCGATCGACAGGCCCATGGCGAGGAACTGTTGCGCCTGCGGGCTCACCGACATCGGCACCGGGACGAACCGCGTCACCTGGATACCTGCTTCAACATTGCTCGATTGTTGCTCGGTCATGCTGTGGTGCCGCCTCTCATCGATCGATCGCTTCTTACGCTCACGTCGTCAACCAACCGAGCGGACCGCTGAACGCCGAGGCAAACCCGCGAAACTTCGCAAGCTCGCCAACAACACATCCGGTGCTGGATGCGGAATCAGGTAGTGCGAGTACGCGAAGCGCAGGAACAGTTCAGCTGCGTTCTCACTCGATAACTCGCCACTTCGAACGGCTGGAATCTGTTGAAACGCGTCGCCGAGGAGTTCGGCCAGCGTTGCACGCTGCGCAGGAAGCGACAGCGCGAACCCGCGCAACACGAATTCCGGATCGATACCGATTGGATCCGGACCCATCAATCCTTCGAGGTACGTCACGAGATACACGAGCGCCGCGTCGATGCGCCGGGCCGGGCTGCGATACGCGTCGAGCACGGCGCGCAGCCCGAGATGGAACTGCTCCTCTTCGTACCCGCCTATTGCGGTGAACAAGTCGGTCTTGGTCGGGAACCATCGGTACAACGTTGGTCGCGAGATGCCAGCCGCCGCAGCGACAGCCGACATCGTGAGCTTGTCGGGCCCCGCTGCGCAATCGCCTGGCGGGTCGCGGCAAGGACCGTCTCGCGAGTCGTCGGGCTCACCGGCATCCGGGGATGTTACAGGTTTGCCAAGAGTTGTAACCCTCCGGCCGACTCCTTATGCTCCCAGGACACACCGAATTCACCGCGTTCCGTCCGGGGGAACATTGAAGTTCAAGCTCGTCACAATGCTGGTCATGGTTGGAATCGTTGCTGGCAGTTGCAGCAGCTCGAAGTCGGACACTGCACGCGATGATGCGAATCAGTGAGCTACTCCCCGATGGCAGCAATGCGCTTTACGACGGAAGGGACACCGCATACCCACGTCGGAACCGGCGCGGACGCGCGTGGACCCCAGTCGCGAGATACGACCTGATGAGGTCGCGTTCTTCGGCGCTGAGACGCGGGCCTGTACGTCCGATCACTTCGAAACGGTCGGCCGCAACGGATCCGGTACGGCCGATGCTCGCGGCTTTGATCTCAACGCCTGCCACGGCGAACACACTGCAGAGCATGTGCAGCAGGCCCTTCATGTCGGGCGCTGACACTTCACAGACCGTGTGCCAAGGTGAAGCGACATCGTCGAACACGATCGTTGCGTCCTTCACCGCTTCGACTGCGAGTGGCGAGCCAAGCGCACTCGAGATCCGCTCGGTGAGTTCATCGGCCGAAGGCTCCGACGAAGCCGCGACGATGAACGATTCGATCGCCACGTTGTCGTCCCAGGTCGCGACAACGGCTCGTTCCACGTCGAGGTTTTCATCGACGAGTACTCCGGTGACCGTGGCCATCAAACCAGATTGGTCACGCCCACCGATTTCGATCATCCACCGGCCATCGTCGGTTGGCATCACGTTCACCCGAACACGATGCGAAATGAGCGGCGGCTCAGTCAACACCGCGTGGCGCACAATCGTCGCCGCGGTCTGGCCCGCGACATATGCGCGGGGCGCGCGACGAATCCGGTCGACGACATCAGACCGGTCTCGGGCCATCAACATCGCTTCGGTTCGGCGACGCTCGATCAGGTGACGCGCGTCGAGCCCTGTGAGCGTCGAATCAGCGAGCGCACGTTGAATCAATTCGTGAAGCGTCGACATCGCATCGCGCTCGAGCGGTTCGAGCGTGTCGTCGCGGATCGACGCGAGCAGAAACGTTGCGCGGGCGCGTTCGGGCGTATCGAGATGCGACGCGAGTTGTAGCACTTGCTCTTCGTCGAACGCATCAACGTGGGAGGCCGCCGATCGGAACAGCCCATCGTCTTCTACCAACCCAACAATCTCACGCTC
>JBBRPC010000320.1:0-3518 GCA_038228615.1 Acidimicrobiia bacterium
CATCGGCGCCTTCGCCGTACAGAGCCCGTGCGCATTGCAGGCCGATTCCTGCCGAGGCGCCAGTGATCAACGCGCAGTGCTCTGACCTGCACGTTCTAGTAGGCCCGGCAGGGATCGAACCTGCGACCGAAGGATTATGAGTCAGAACAATCGCGTGCAGAAGCTGTCATGCAGTCCGCTGACCTGGATATGTTCTGGTTTCGCGTCCATGCGCACCGCCAAATTCCATGACGTATCGCTCCGAATGTTGGATGGAATGTTGGATCATCGACCCGACATTCGAGAAAAAATCTGCGTAGGCCAGCGTTCCTCGCCAGTGCAAAAATGTGTAGCTGTGCCACCAACGTTCACCGCGCGACGCGAGGTCATGACCTGCTAACGGCGCTCAGGTGTTCGTCAGGCGTGGATACCGCCACGAGCTAACCGACCCTGAATTCGGGGTATCCCACGGGCCACAGAACCACGTACGTATCCCCCGTCGACTCTCGGTACGCCGCCCGTAAGTCGGCCCATCGAGGACCCTGGCTGAGAATCGCATCAACCTCAGCAAGCGTACCGGCAGGGTCATCTCTCTCGATGAAGATGTTCGCCTCGCCCGAGCCGAAATCGTGACCGTCGACCCCCGCAGAGTCGCTGAGCGAGATGTCCAACTGGTACTCCATCCGAACGAGTTCCTCGAAGTCCGCTTCGGATGAGCCGGGCCATTGCAATACGAGAATGTGCGACATAGAAATAAAAAGAACGGAAACCCCCATATTTGCAGTAGGTTTCCGTACGTCACGTCTCGCCGGATCAGGCTTTCGGTGGCGTTCCGTTCACATGGTAATGCCGATTCCACGCAGTAGATCGGATAGCGGATGGGATGATCACGCCGCGCAGTGACGACTGACCTGAGGAGCCTTGAGCCCGGCGCGCTGGAAGTGCTCGAGCATTGCGCTTCCAAACCTGCGTGCGATTCACTCCCCGCGTTCCTGCACTAGACCGGTCTTGAACGAAGCGGCGCAGACCTGCACCGATCTGCCCCTCTGAGTTCGGCAGCGGAGTTGGCATGCTGGTTACCTCCACCCAACAGCAACGAGCGCGAGGATGACGCGGGCGACAAAGATGGCCGATAGCACATACCCAACAAATATCCCTGCGTCAGTGCGAAACTGATCGGCCGTACTGCGGTCCAGTCTCCCAAACAAGTGCGACATCACGACCAGGCATAGCCCCGCGACGACGGCCGCGCACGACGCGCCGACTTCTTTGTTGGTCATCGCCCGACCGAAAAGTCGGCTGATGATTGAAAGCAGACCAACGGCAATACCGCAGCGGTTCAGAAACTTGCCGAGGGGTGCCGCTGAGTTTCGTCTCACCACCGAGGAGAAATCGATCCAAGGATGGGCCCATACGCGTTCTGGTTTCGGTGAGTCCGGGCGCTTCGTCAATTGCACGCGGCTTTAGGCTCATGCGTACCTTCGAACATCGAGTCGGGGATCTTTCCAACGTAGAGAGCTGCAAGTGCCGAAACTGCATTGGCTCCGTACTTCGCAGCTCTGAGCAGCCCCAGTGTCTTCGAACCGATGCCCGCGCCGCGACCAAGGAACGCAGCTAGGCCTTTTCCCGCGCCGAGCGATGCAACATCAAGGACACCGGCAGCGATCGACCCACCACAGCTCCCATCGCCGTCGCCAACGCAATTGAAGCCGACCGAAGCGACGTCAGTCCCCAAGCCTACGGCGGTCGCTACGGTCGCAACTGTGCTCAGCTCGATCCCGGCAATCGGAGCAAGACCGAGAGCAGCGCCGCCGCTCGCGACAACGGCCACCACTCCTGCAGCCACTGCAACCGTTTGGACGATTGCTTCCTTGTGCTTTTCGACGAATTTGACGGCCTTTTTTACGCAATCGAATGGATCACTCCACCCACACAGTCCCGTTGGGTCAGTCAAGTTCAAGAAATTGTTGCTTACGTAGCCGTATGGGTCGAGCGTGCTCGCATAGGCGGGGTCTCGGTTGATGAATTGGCCGGTGGTGGGGTCGTAATACCGCGCACGCAAGTAATAAAGCCCGGAGCCTGCATCCTGCAGCTCACCTGTGTACAGGAAACTCGAAGGTGTCGTGCCGGTGTGCGCGGTCTGGTTGCCGTGCGGATCAAATGAGTAGGTCCCGACCACCGTCGCGGCGGTCCCGGTGAGGACGCGGACGGATCCGATCTGGTCTTTGAAGAGCCAATGCCGTGTGGTGGTCCCGTCTTCGAAGACTTGGCCGTCGGGGCCGTAGACATACCAGCTCACTGTCGCCCCGACCGTCGAGACGATCATCTGCGGCAGCCCGCCGTTTGACGTGTACGTGTAGTTCGTGGTGACTCCCGCGATCGTCGACGACGTGCGTGTCCCATCGGCAACATATTGATACGTCGAGGCGGTCGGGCCGGTGGTCGAGGTCAGACGATTCTGTTGGTCATACCCGTAGCCTTTCGTCACGCCCGCCGTCGTTGAACCACTCCGGTTGCCGTGCGCGTCGTAGCCGAATGTTGTCGCGCCAGCAGGCGGCGATCCACACGCGTTCGCTGACGCCGTCGTGGTCTGCCAGCAGAGCTGATTCCCGGCGTTGAACTGCTGATATTTCAGGTCGAGCCTGGTCGGGTTATCACCATTGTCGTAGGTGTAGTTCCGCGTCGCGGCACCGGTGACGGTCTGGAGTTGGTTCAGCTGGTCGTAGCTGTAGTTCTCCGTCCCGATTGGCGTGAGGCCGGTCCCGGCCGTGAGCGTCGACTTCAGCCGGCCCGCGTTCGTTCGCGTGTACGTGAATTTGGCGTTGCTCGTCGCACCGTTCTTGAGTTCCGTTGACAGCATCCGCGACTCAGGATCGTAGGTATTCACGTTCGTGGTCCCGCCAGGGAACACGGCGCCCGTGATGTTGTGGTCGTAGTCATAGGTCCAGACTGCTGACCCTGCTGGTTGCGTCGTCGCAGTACACGCCGCGCCTGCTCCTTGGGTTGAAAGGTCGAACAGTTGGCGGAGACGATTGAGCTCATCGAAACAGCGTGTCACGACAGGGTTCCCTGTTGTGGGGTAAACGATCTTCGTGTTGTTGCCAGCAAGGTCATAGTCATAGGCGACCTGAGCGCCACTGCCGCCAAGTTTGCTCGTCAAGGTCCGTCCAAGACTGTCATAGGACCATGTTGATGTCCCGACCCCGCCACCTTCTGCAACCGAGAGGCGTCGCCCAAGATTGTCGTATCCGACCGCCGTCACGTCCGGCGTCGCCGCGTCGGAATAGTCAACAGAAATCGCCCGGTCCGCGCTGTCATATCCAAACGTCGTTGTCCGCGCCGCGGGGTCGGTAACGACCGCGACACGACCGGCACGATCGTAGGACGTGTTTGTTGCTGCCCTGTGTGTCAGGGTGTTGTGAGACCAGTGGTGGTGTTATCCGTTTGCGGGGCGAGTATGGATTTGATTGATTATGACGTTGCCGTCTGTTGTTGAAAATGGTGTGGATCTCGCGAGTCGACGATCGATGCACCGCCGG
>JBBRPC010000321.1:0-3506 GCA_038228615.1 Acidimicrobiia bacterium
AAATAGCGATGATGTGCTGGGACCCGTCGGCGACATCCTGCCAGTTCGCGTCGACGCAGCGGACGACCCAAGCCTCGGTGTGCTTCTGGAGCAGACCAACGCCGCGTTGCTGCTGCGCGACGAGGGTGCGGAGGTGCCATTCGCTTTCATCGCTGCCGCGCTCGGTGCAGGACGCGAGACAAATCGTCATCCTGTTTTCCAGGTCGTGGTCGGCGCGGCGAGTGATTGGCGACTCTTGGAGCCCGACCGTCAGGCCACCATCCGCCGCCACGAGCTAGAGGCGTCGGCGTCAGAGTTCGATCTCCACGTGACATATTCGCTCAAGTCGGCGTCGCTGCGCGCTGAGTACAGCAGCGATCTTTTCGATGCGTCCACAATCGCAGAAATGCTGCTCCGATTCGAAAACATGCTGCAGACATTGCTCCTAGAATCGCACGTTGCACTGTCTCGCGTCAAACTCCTCACCGACGATGAGAGTCGGACCATGCGCGACAGCGGTCGTGGAACGGCAATGCCGGTCGACGAGCGATGCTTAGATGAGGTGTTCGCCGACACGGTGCGATTGTGTCCCGATGTCGTCGCCGTATCGGGGGGCGGCCGCGACCTCACGTACGCGCAGCTCAGCGCACGGGCGAACCGTCTTGCGCGCGCCCTGCTGGCCTCGGGCGTCGCCCGTGGCGATCTCGTCGCGCTCGCCACGGGCCGCGACCCCGATCTCCTCACTGCGATCATTGCAATTCACAGATGCGGCGCGGCCTATTTGCCCCTCGAACCGTCGTACCCAGCCGACCGTTTGGAATTCATGGTCGCGGACGGGGGAGCGCGCACGATGCTGACAACCCCAAATCTCCGTGAGCTGATTCGGAATTTCGCGGGAACGACCGTTGTGCTCGACGACGCTTCGCTCGCGCGGTTCCCAGATACTCCGCTCGATGTCGCGCACAGCTCCGACGATGTCGCCTACGTCATCTACACCTCTGGGTCAACCGGACGTCCAAAGGGCGTCATGATTCAGCATCGCGGCGTCGTCAACCTGATGAGGGAAATGGCGCAGCGACCCGGTCTGGATGCAGGTGGTGTCATGGTTGGGGTCACGACTCCAGCGTTCGACCTCTCGGTCCCTGATCTCTTTCTCCCGATGACCGTCGGCGCGACATTGGTGTTTGCCGATCCGATGATTGTCGCGGATCCCGCGATGTTGGGAGCCCTGCTCAACGACGTCGACGCCGACCTTATGCAAGCCACGCCCTCGACGTGGCGCATGTTGCTCGATGCCGGATGGGCCGGTCGTTCCGCCATGAGCGTTGTGTGCGGGGGAGAGGGCTACACGTCGGCATTGGCGAAACCGCTCGTCGCCAAGGTGCGTGCGCTGTGGAATTTCTACGGACCGACCGAGGCCACGGTGTGGTGCACGAGTGCGCAACTGGTCAACCCCGTCGATCCATTGCCGCTCGGTCGTGCAATGCCCAACATGGGGGTCTTCGTGGGCGACGCCGGAGGTAACCCGGTACCGGTCGGCGTGCCGGGTGAGCTACTGATCACCGGACTCGGTCTCGCCGTCGGCTACCACGCACGCGACGATCTGACCGCGGATCGGTTCATTGGCCTCGATCATGATGGCGGTCGCGCATATCGCACAGGTGACCTGGTGCGGTATCGCCGCGACGGAGATCTGGAATTTCTGGGGCGCATCGATCACCAGGTGAAAATTCGCGGCTTTCGGATCGAACTCGGAGAAATCGAACAGTGCATTGCTGCGCTTCCAGGCGTTCTGGAAGTCGTCGTCGTGGTACGCCAGGACAATCCAGACGATCCACAGGTCGTGGGCTACGTCGTCGGCGAATGTGACCCTGCCAGCATTCGACGTGCGCTCAGCGCGCAACTACCGAGTTACATGGTGCCGTCGCACATTCTCGTGCTCGACGATCTGGCGCGCACGGCGAACGGTAAGACCGATCGCGCTTCGCTTCCGGCACCAGACGCTCCGATCGTCGCGACGAACGCATATGTTCCGGCGCGCGGGCCGATCGAGACCGCCTTGATCGCAATCTGGCAGGCAGTCTTGAACATCGAACCCATCGGCGTTGACGACGACTTCTTCGAACTCGGCGGCCACTCGCTTCGCCTCACCCAGGTCCTGACCCGAATCAGCGAAACGTTCGGCGTCGACTTGGCATTGCGTGACGTCTACGCGTCGCCGACGATCGCTGCCACGGGCGATGCCATCGCATTGGCGCTGCTCGAGGACCCAGAACTCGACGAGTTGTTGCACAGCCTGGAGAGCTAACGCTGGCAACCGACGCTGGCAACCGACTAAGGCCGATAATCCTCGTTATGTAAACTTGTACGTAAACCTATGGCTCTCTCAACCTACGGCTGCGCAATCCTTCCAGCAGCCGTGGCTGCCGCGATGGTGTCATCGAGTTGACGCTGCACGATGTCGAGGCCGGCATCCCAAAATCCAGGGTCGGTCAGATCGCAATCAACGATACGCCCGAGATCTTCAGGAGCCATCGATCCGCCTGCACTGAGGAGTTCGAGGTACTGCGGTACGAATGCCTTGCCGCTGGCCTCGTATCTGGCGTACACCGACAGCGCGAGGAGCTGACCGTACGCGTACGCGTACACATAGCCAGGTGTCCCGATGAAATGCGGAACGTACGACCACCACGTGCGGTAGCCATCGGTGATTTCAACCGCGTCACCGAGCATCGCGGATTGGGAGTCGTACCAGAGTTCGCCGAATCGTTCGACTGAGAGCTCGCCCTCATCGCGTCGTGCGGTATGCACCGAGGCTTCGAACCGGTTCATCGCGACCTGGCGGAACACCGTCGCGATTGTTCCTTCGAGACTCTCGGCGAGCAAGGCAAGACGTGCCGCCGGATCTTCGGTCGCCGCAAGCAGCCGGCCGAAGGTGACAGTTTCACCGAAAACGGATGCCGTTTCGGCAAGGGTCAACGGCGTCGATTGGTGGTACACACCTTGCGGGCGGGAGAGGTACGCGTGTATTCCGTGGCCCAGCTCGTGCGACAACGTCAACACATCGCGGCGTCGCGCTGTCCAGTTGAGCATGAGGTACGGATGATGCGACGGCACGGTGTATGCGCAAAACGCTCCAGGACGTTTCGCCGGGCGAACGGGAGCGTCGATCCAGTGCTCATGAAAGAATCGTTGCGCAATGTTCGACAGTTCCGGCGAAAACGACGCATACGCATCGAGGACGATTTCGGTGGCCTCTCCCCAACCGATTTCATCTTCGGTCGAAGCGACGCTCGCCATTCTGTCGTAGTCGGTGAGGCGGTCGATACCCAGAAGCTGGGCCTTCAGGGAGTACCACTGCTGTGGAATTGCGTAACGAGCCTGCACTGCGGTGACCAACGCCTCGACGGAGGCATCGCTGGCTTCGTTCGCAAGGTTGCGACTCGACACCCACGATGGGAACTTTCGGATCCGGTCATCGATGCTCTTGTCGGCGAGCAAGGTGTTAAACACGTAGGCGCGTGTAC
>JBBRPC010000322.1:0-3459 GCA_038228615.1 Acidimicrobiia bacterium
GCGCCCGTCGAAGTGAGTATCGCGAGTGCGCTTTCCATTTGTTTTTGGTAGTAGCTGTTCCATTCGCTGGATCCAGGCGCCACAAATGCATGCGAATGGGGAGTCTTGAGGTCGTAGAGATCCCATGCCCCGATCATCATCACGACGACGTCGGGGCGATGGCGCTGCACCGCGTCGCGCCACATCCGTTTCCATGCGCAATTCTGTGCGAACTCGTTGCGAAGTGGGATCGTTCCTGTGAGGAGACGACACCCTGGCGCCCATGCTTCAGACACACGTAAGCCGCTCCCGATGAGGCCCTGGTACAGAGAGTGCGCAACGGAGTCTCCAACGAGCAGCACGCCGCCAGGTTTGCCATCGCCTTTCGCTGATGCGTATTGCGACGTCGCGCCCAACGTCGATGCGAGCACTGCCACCACGACTGCTACTGCGGTAAGCGGAGCGACACGCTGCCACAGCTTTGGCGTCCCTGCACCGTATCGAATGGGTCGTTCAAGGAATTGATATGAACATGCAGCCGTCGCGCCCGTGGCAGCTAAACGCACGACCAGGAGTGTCCAACCATGCAGGCCTGTGCGGGTCTCGTTGAGCACCACGTAGATCGGCACGTGCCAGAGGTAGAGCCCGTAGCTCACGATGCCAAGCATCCGCAGCGGCTGTATCGACAGGACACGAGCGAGCACGCCGCGCTGTGGGTGCACGGCGGCGGCCAACACGATCACTACGCCAACCGCGCACGCCACGAGCCCGCCCCGGTAGAGCGTCGTCGAAGAACCAGACAGGCTCGTCCATGCCACGCCGAGGCCTACTACGGAAACAAGTGCGAGCGCCTCAAGCGCTGCTCGCGCTTGCTTGGTGCGCACTTGGCCTCGCAGCGCGAACCAGGCAGCGAGCGCGGCACCGAGAAGAATCGAACTCGCGCGAGTGTCGGTGCCGTAGTAGACGCGATTTGAATTCACTGGGTCGAAGAGCACCTGCGCAATTGCGATCGAAGCCGCTGCCAACGCAAGCGAAACGATGAGCACGCGCTTTGCCCCGAGCCTTGCGGCTTTGCCTCGACAAATGAAATACAGCAGGAGCGGCCACACCAAATAGAACTGTTCTTCGATTGCGAGGCTCCAGGTGTGACTGAGCGGGGCCGACGTACCCGTGCCTCCGAACATTGCGAAGTAGTCGACTTTCGCGAAAACTTGCCGCCAGTTTGCGACGTATCCGAGCGTCCACAACGCATCCTGGCGGATGGTGTTGAGCTCTGTGGGCGCGGCGATGAACGCCGCATAGGCAGCAACCGCGACGATCACTGCGAAAAGCGCCGGCAACAGTCGCCGTGCACGTCGCGCCCAAAAGCGTGAGAGCTGAATCGCTCCTGTGTTGTGCGACTCCGCGAGGAGAAGCGACGTGATGAGAAATCCGGAAAGCACAAAGAAGGCATCTACGCCGAGATAGCCGCCCTTGAGATGGTCGCCGTGAAAGAGCAACACGCCCGCGACTGCGAGCCCACGTAGCCCGTCGAGCGCGGGTTGGTGCGTGAGACGAACCGGAGTCCGTTCGGATGCCACAGGTACCTATTTTCCGGTGGTGAACAAGAGGCCGCGCGTTGGCCAGTCGAGCGCACGAATCGACACGGGACGGCAGTGTACGGCAAGGTTGGTGGTGACAACGCTCGGTTGCAGGTTCGCTGCGCGTTGGTGGCATACATAACAGTCGCGGGGTTCTGGGGATACACCGGTGGTATCTTGCCCCGGATGCCTCGGCCATTCGCGCAGTCGAATTGCGGGCAATGAACCGCCGACGCACTCCCTGGTTGACCACAGCGTCCGGCGTGTGTTTCGTTGCAGTACTCCTGATTGCCTCGGCGTGTTCGAGTTCCCACCCCGCTGCACATACGAAGCGCCCCGTTGGCAACTCGCTTGTGGAGAAATCGATTCGCTGGGAAAACGCTGAGCGCAAGTACGGCGTCTTTCGGCCAGCTTTGGCTGGAGCTCACCCGGCATTGCTCATTGTCTTGCATGCGCTCGCGAATCCCGCGACGCAGGGTCTTGGCACGGAGATCGGTAAGGCCTCGATCAAATATGGATTCATGGTCGCCACGCCGATTGGCAACGACCTGTCCTGGAACGCCGGGGCGTGTTGCGGCGCGTCGGCGGCGCACAAGGTTGACGACGCAGGATTCTTGGGTGCTGCCGTGACGCAGATCATTCGAGAGGAACGCGTCGATCCTGATCGTGTGTTCGTCGCAGGATTTTCAAACGGCGCGATGATGGCGTATGTATTGGGGTGTGCCGGCAAGATCCACCTTGGCGGAATCGCGGTCGTGGAGGGCACCCTGACGGTCCCGCGTTGCGTGGCACCGCACACGAACCTGCTCGTGATCCACCAGACCGGTGACGGCATCGTTCCGTACGTGTCGCATGAGTCGCCGCTGCTCGGGCCTGGTCATCTGCTGCGCGGCGTGCGCGATTCGTGGCAGATGTGGCGTCGTGCTGCGGGCTGTGGCTCCGCGGCGCCAGCGGCGCACAATCCCCAAGGCGCGAGCGAGTTGGACGCAACGTGTCGCGGTTCGCGTACTTCGTTGCTGACGATTCATGGGGGAACGCATACCTGGCCGATGTCACCTGGCCCGTTCAGCGCCACCGACACAGTCGTTGCATTTTTTCATCTCAATGCTGGCACCTAACCCATGAATTCCTCGCCGCACACGTTGTCGCTCAGGCTGTCGCGATGGGCGCGCATGCAGTTCCGTTCGAAACTTATTTGCGTCACAATCGCCGGGCTCGCGTTTCGCGTCGGGTACGTCTGGCTGTTTCGCTTCTCGCATCTTCCGCTTGCCGGCGACGCCCATTTCTATAGCGTGGGCGCGAATATTCTCGCCAAGGGCAAGGGATTCGTGGATCCGTTCGCGCTGACCCGTTCGCCACCGCCTTCTGCTGCCCACCCGCCGCTGTACCTACTTTGGCTCGCTATACCTTCGGTGCTGTGGGGTGGGCACGCAACCCAAACAGTCCAGATGCTGTGGTCCTGTGTGTTGGGGGCTGGGACGGTATGGGCCTGCGGGCTTGCAGGCAAAGAGGTATCAGGAGAACGGTGCGGTCTCATTGCCGCGACGCTCGCAGCGATCTACCCGAATATCTGGCTCCACGACGGGATGTTGCTGTCGGAAACGATGGCGATACTCGTGTCGGCAGTTGTGTTGCTGACGGCGTATCGATACTGGTCGGCGCCGTCGACTCGGCGCGCCGTTTGGCTTGGACTGTGGTGCGGCATGGCTGGCCTTGCTCGGGCCGAGCTCGTGTTGGTTGTTCCGCTCATACTCGTGCCTGTGGTACTGCTCAACCGACAGCTTGCGTGGAAGCACCGCGTCCGTTCCCTAGTTGCCGGTTGTCTTGTTTCGGTGATCGTTGTCGGACCGTGGGTTGCGTTCAACGTCAGCCGATTTCACGAGCCCGTCTACATCTCAAC
>JBBRPC010000323.1:0-3449 GCA_038228615.1 Acidimicrobiia bacterium
ATCGCGATCGTGCGCCATCCCATCGCCGTTGCCTACGCCACCGAATTCTGGGCGAACACAGGAATCCCTTCGCTGTTCGAGCATTGGCTCCATGCACATGAACTCTTCGAGGCCGACCGCGCACACGTGCAACGTCTCTTGGTGCTGCGATACGAGGACGTCGTTCTCGATCCGAACGCAGCACTCAATGAAATCGCCAGTTTTGTTGGTATCGACGCCCACGTGACAAAGGAACCGGTCCGCACCGATACCAATAGCCGATACTTTGCCCGGTTCCGACACTCGCGGCTGCTTCCTGCCCGACTGAAAATTGCGCCAATAGTGCACCGATTCGACGACCGCGTGCGGGCGTTGGGTTACGGCTACAGCTTGCGCGACCCGAGTTAGCGTGAGTGCTTGTCTATGACATACGCCCTCGGATTCTTGGAGCTGATCGCGCTGAGCGGACTCGTGTTCGTCGAGCCTGTACTTGGCATGCTCCGCAAAGATGCTGGCAACCTCATCTCATTCGCGTTGCACAAGATCGACCTTTACTTCACGATCGCCGCGCTCGTCGTGGTACCTGCGGCATTGTTGGTGGGTGTTGAAGGACTACTACGTGCGGTGGGTATCGACCACACGACAGTGTTGCGTGCACTCACACTCGCGCTGCTGGTTGGATTGTTCGCCATACCCGTGGTCAAACACGCGACCACCATGTCGGGCGTCGGAGTGGCCGGCGTTTGTGTCATCGCCGCCGTCGGCGCAGCATTCGTCCTGGCGCGCTGGCCGTGGGTTTCCTACACGACGCTCGCCGCTCTGCCTGTCACAGCGCTTTCGATTGTCGCATTCTTGCGTGCGAACCAAATACGCAGAGTCCCGCTCCCGACGCCTCGACCCGTCGCACCGATCACATCCAACACAACACCTCGGGTTGCGCTTGTGGTCTTCGATGAACTCCCGATCGGATCATTGCTCGACGGCCACGGAGCGGTCGACGCCGGGCTCTTTCCTAATTTCGCTTCGTTGGCTGCGACCTCGTCGTGGTTCCGCAACACCACGACCGTCGCAGAGCACACGCATCGTGCGGTACCGGCGATTCTCACCGGGCGCTACCCAACTGCGGGTCTGCTCCCTTCCTACGGTGACCATCCCAACAATATTTTTGCCGCGCTTGGCGCTGCGGGCTATCGAGTCAATAGCCATGAAACATTGACCCAAATCTCCCCGCACGTTCGACGCGACCGTTGGACGACAGGCTGGATTCCATTGATCGCGCAGTGCACGAAACTCTGGCGAAGCTATTCAAGTTTGCAACGCGGCAAGCATGAGTGGTTCGGCGATTCGCGGGAGTTCGACGACGCACTCGCCATCGGACGCCGATTCATCGATACGTTGGCGGAATCCTCGGATCCAACATTTGACGCCTTGCACATCTTGCTTCCACACCGCCCTTGGCACTATCTCGGTCACGGCAGCGACTACCGGGGCGATCGAACCGAGCGTGCGGCCCCACCGGTCTGGAACGACGTCGACGCTGCCGAGGCAGGGCGGCAACGCCACCTGCTCCAACTGCAAACCGTCGACTGGCTCCTCGGACAGATCATCGATCGCCTCCATTCCATCAACGCATTCGACGACACGCTGCTGATCGTCACCGCGGACCATGGCATCAGTTTCGTTCCAGAGGCACCTGCCCGAACGTTCGAACCCTCCACCTTTTCGGAGGTCCTGTGGGTACCGCTGTTCGTGAAGGCACCGCAGCAAACCACCGCGCATGTCGACGATCGACCAGTGCTCACCATCGACATTGTCCCAACTATTACCGACCTCATCGGGGCGGAGCTTCCCTGGGCGCTCGACGGCATATCGGTGCGCGACGGTGCCAGGGATCCACAGGAACCTGTGGGTCGAGTCATGTTCGACTCCGCGACCCACGACCCCGACTCACTGGCAAGCGCACGCAAAAAGACGTTCGACGGACAAACAGGTTTCGAGACCGCGATAGCGGTAGGTCCGTGGTATCCAGGCACCGAACAAACGTTGCGAGCGTTTCAACTCACGCGTTTTGGCCGACTCATCGGTCGTGAGATCGCGACGCTCCCCACGGCGCCACGCCAGGCAGCGATTGCAGTTCATGGCATGACCAAGACCGTCGACGCGGCGATGCGCCGAGACCCGAACGACGTCTCGTGGACAGTCGCAGAAGGAACAATCACCGGGCTGTCCATATCCCACGACAAGCCGGTGGCCGCCGTCACCGTCAACGGCGCATTCGCCGGATTTTCGGAACTGACCAGTATCGATCCAACAAGCGCTTCGTTTCAAGCGATACTGGCGCCGTCGCTGTTCGGGCCAGGAACGAACGCAATCGAGGTTGCGTTGATCATTGACGAACCCTCGGGGCCTCACGTCCACGCGATCGGAACCTGAACCGAACGTCGACCGCTTGGCGCGGTGGCGCTGGCGATGTGATCAAGGCTTGTTGAGTACCCGGCGCAGCGATGCGCGACGTGAACGGAGCTGCTGTGAAAGCACGGCGTTCGCACGTTCTGTTCGAATCGTCGCGGCTCGCTGCTCCAAAAGCTCACTCGACGCCGGATGTTGAGGACAGAGGATCGGCGTGGTGAATTCGTTCGAGGGCGTCTCGAGGCTTCGCAGCGCATCCCACAAGGCACGCTGTGGGGCAAGAATGACGTCGTCGGGAATCGCATCCGCAACATGGTGTCGCCGCGCGGCATCAACGCCGTCGGCTGCAGACTCTGGCGTTCCCTCCAATCGCACGCCAAACGCGCTGAATTGTCGGTGCACAGATGCCAAGGTTGCAACGGGATCGCGGGCGAGATCGTCGTACGCCACCACGACCGTTCGCAGACCTGCAGCAGAGACGAGCAACGAGCGGTTGTAGCGCTCCCACATTGCCAGACCATGTGCGATACCGAAGCCATTGCGTTTCGTCAACGACGCGGCGACCTCAATCGGATGGCGGTACGAGATCAACGCGATCGGGTCGGCGTCAAGGATTTCGCGCCAAAACGGAAGCGTGAAACTCGTTCTCGGATCCTTCCACGCCCAAACATTTGCGAGCCGGAATTCCTCCAACACCTGCGCTGCGCGATCGCGTAGCGCGACGATGTCGGCGCGACGCGTCCATCCGGGTTCGAATCCAACCGGAGCGCTCCAGTGCCCACCCAACGCGTTGACAATTTCGGCGTTGATATCGCGGATCGGAATGTATTCCGAACCATCACTGACGCGCTCGGGAGTTCCCAAGTGTGCGCCGAGACGGCCAAGAACGTTCGAGAGCGCCGATGTACCACTTCGGTGCATTCCGAGAATGGCGATTGCGGGAGCCACAGAAGGGTGAACCTACCAGCGATCAGGAAGCGCGCGCTGCTGCCGTGACCATCTTCACTACCAGCTTCGACCGCGCGCGAATTGAGAGGGCGGGGTGTCCGATAGCTGCAGTG
>JBBRPC010000324.1:0-3439 GCA_038228615.1 Acidimicrobiia bacterium
ACATCGGCGTCGCGGTCGCGGTCTGTACCCACCGTGATCACCTGAGCGCAGGTTCGTGCACGCAGACTGCGCCCAATTGGGCCTGCCGGTATCACCGCAGTTCCGTTCGGTGGGAGCGATTCGAGCAGCTCCGCTTTGACCGCGAGCACGCCTTCTGCATTCCCAAGATGTTCAGCATGCGCGAGACCAATGTTCGTGACCACACCGATCATCGGAGCTGCAATCGCACAAAGGTCACGAATATTGCCAGGGAAGCGCGCACCCATTTCAACAATCAGGACTTCGGCGTCGGCACGTGCCCCGAGCATTGTGAGCGGAAGACCGATCTCGTTGTTGAACGACTGTTGATTGGCAACGGCACGACGAACGTTGTGCACCGCAGCGAATGCCAAATCTTTGGTTGACGTCTTGCCTGTCGAGCCAGTGATGCCCACCACCTTTGCGGCAGCGAGTTGATCGTGTCGTACCGACGTTGCGATGGCCGCGATCGCGCCCACGGTGTCGTGCACACGCACAACTGCCGCCGCAGACAACGACGCAGGAAGATCGACCTGTTCGGATACCAATGCTGCAGAACAGCCCGCGGCGATGGCGTCGCCAACGAAAGCGTGCCCATCGCGCTCGGCGACAATCGCGACGAAGCAACTCCCATGATGGGATACGCGGGAGTCGTTCGTGAACCCATCGACAACCGTCGACGGGTCACCTTGTACAACTTCGCCTTCCGACGCGGTCGCGATCGCGCCAACTGTCAACCTCATCGCTCAACCTCATCGGCCATCCTCATCGGTGCGCCGCCAGGAGCTCGCGCGTCACAGCCCGATCATCGAACGGTAGAACAATCGACCCGACTGTCTGGCCTGACTCGTGACCTTTTCCTGCAATCACCACAACGTCACCAGGTCGGGCTTCGTCGATCATCCATGCGATCGCTGCGCGTCGATCGAGCTCGACATGAGGTTTGCGTGCGCCGTTCGATATTCCGGCCAACGCGTCCTCAACAATCGCAGCAGGGTCCTCACTGCGCGGATTGTCCGACGTCAACACCGCAACATCGGCACCGTCAGCAACGGCCGCCGCCATCGCTGGCCGCTTCGATGCATCACGATCACCACCGCAGCCATACACCACGCAAACTCGAGCGCCGGCCGCGAACGGCCGCACGGCCGCGATAACTGCTTCGAGCGCGTCGGCAGTATGGGCGTAGTCGACGAACACACTGAAGCGATCGCTCAGTTCGCTGACGCGTTCGAGTCGGCCTGGAACATGTGTGACGGTTCGGAGCCCTTCAATGATCGTCTCGGTATCGATTCCCATCGCCAGAGCCATCGTGACTGCGCACAGCGCATTCGAGACGTTGAATGCACCGACGAGCGGGACGCTCGCGACAAACGGTGCAACAACCCTCGCCCCGTGTACTGCGAATGTGGTTCCTCGAGGAGACAACTCAATACGATCCGCAGATACGTCGGTCTCGGCGACCGAGACGTTGGTGACGCCACCGTCGGCAATGCCATACGTCCATACATCGAGGCCTGCACGTGTCGCGCGGTCATGCAGTGTTCGACCAAATTCATCGTCGAAATTGACGACCGCGCACGAGGTGTATCTCGGCTCAAACAGCGCGGCTTTCGCTTCGCCATATTCCTGCACGCCGCCGTGATAATCGAGATGGTCAATCCGCAGATTCGTAAAACACGCAACCGCAAATTTCGTTCCGGCAACGCGTTGCTGATCCAAAGCGTGCGACGAGACCTCCATCGCGACGTCCGTCACGCCTGCCGCCCGCATGCTTGCCAACGTTGATTGCAACCGACACTGATCCGGGGTCGTGTGGCTCGCAACTTCGACCCGATCGGCAAAGCGCGTCCCGATCGTACCGATGACGCCAACCGTTCCGCCAGCGGCGCGAAGAATCGCCTCAATCACATAGGTGGTAGTGGTCTTGCCGTTCGTTCCAGTCACACCAACAACCCGAAGCGTCTGCGATGGGTCTCCACAGCAGGTGCTCGCAAAGACCCCCGCGGCGACCCGGGTGTCGTCCACCACAACTTGGGGGAAATCGAGATCGAGCCGATGGTCGACGACCAGCGCGACTGCCCCATGATCAATGGCCTGATCGGCAAAAAGGTGGCCATCCGTCGTGCGACCGCGCACACAACAAAACATCGATCGGTGCACGACCGAGCGACTGTCGCACACGACGACATCAATCTCACCGACCGCGCCGAGATTGCCCACGATTTCACGCACGACGATTGGGGAATGCTCGAGAAGTTCCAGCGCGTCCATTCGGTCACGCCACCCTAGTGGTGCGTCGTGGTGGGAGTGCTCGAACGAGATCGCTGCTTGGCGGCTGAACGCTTCGCTGGCGTCGAAGTAGTGGTGGTGCCATACCGCGACACGCCCGCAGCACCAGGGTGTGCCCCGCTTGTCACACTGGTGTTCACACTCTTTTTTGCACTCAATGCAGTGCCGGTGGCCGTGCTGGGGGTCGTGGCGGTGGTCGGCGGTGCCGAGCGCGCGGCGAGCAGCCGTGCGAGCGCATCCCCGTGCGGAACTGCGCAGTTATCGTGCAGCGTTTGGGCGTTCGCTCGCGCAATGTCAAATTGCGTCGGCCCGACTGCTGTTGTCGCGCCCGATTGTTGCGCCGTCGCCGAGCCAGACACTGATGCGTCCGGCGCGATCTTCATGCGAGCCAGCGCCACGGTCATGACCTCGCTGAACACTGGCGCCGCGGCTTTGCCACCGTATGCGTCGCCAGGATCGTCGAGGACCACCATGATGGCGATTCGAGGTGCCCGAGCAGGTGCGAATCCAACGAATGAAGCGAAATGCGCGCTCTTCGAATTGCGTTTGCGAACCGTTCCGGTCTTGCCCGCCACCTCGAATCCAGGTACCGCCGCGCACACGCCAGTACCTTCCTTCACCACGTTCGCGAACATGGACTGCATCGTGTTCGCGGTATCGCTCCCCACAACCTGATCGCCGGTGACGACGGGCAGCGTCGTCTGGTGTCCGTCCGGGTCGATGGTGGCGCGAGCGAATCGTGGCTGCACTGGTTGTCCGCCGCGCGCGATCGTTGTGTACGCATCCAACATCTGCATCGGCGAAACCAAGTTGCCGTAACCGATCGCATTGCTCGCGATACCCGATGTGCCGTAGTCGTTCGGTGCAACCAAACGACCGCGAGCCTCTCCCGGAAAGTTCAATCCAGTCGGTTTGCCGAACCCGAAGCGGCGGAACGCGGCATCGAGCTGGGTTGCCGTGAAACATTGCTTCGCAATCATGGCGGTGCCGACATTCGAGGAGTGGGTGATGATGTCGCGCGGGGTCCACACTTCCGGCCCGTGGCTTTCGTCGTCGGTGATTGTGTATCCCCCATTTGTGATCGAATGCCGCACCAGAAATGACGAGTTCGGTGAGATGCACCCCTTCT
>JBBRPC010000325.1:0-3436 GCA_038228615.1 Acidimicrobiia bacterium
CATAGACATAGTGCGTGAATGGATGTTGTTGACCGAGAACCGACAAAGCAGACGTTTCAACTACGTCGGTACTACGAGCGACACGCGCGTGTCCAGCACCCGCATACAGGCCGACATACGCAAGCTGCGGCCATCGACTGTGCATTGCCGCCGTGAACATACTCGCGTACCGGTTGTGCAGTCGGATCTTCTCCAGCGAATGTCTTTTGATCTCTGGAGTATACAGGCCGTCCGAGATGACAACGCGTGGTTCATCGCTCATGACGAAATGGCCTGCAGCCCGGATGGATACTCACTCCATGTCTGGCCATCGAGCATTCGCCCGCCTGCCTTCGGTGTGCGCCCGCCCACCTGTTTGAAGAAGAAGGCGACGCCGTTCGTTTCACATGAGTTTCGCAGCGCGCGAACCCAGTCGAGTGACAACGGACGATGTACAACACCACTCTCTCCGCCAGCGATTACCCAGTGGATGCCCTCCAAGTCCAGATCGACGGGCCCCAGTAAAGGTTCGCACGATAAGAACCGAACCGTTGCCGGCACATCCCGAAGTTGATCGACGCGCGAAGCGACCCGTTGATCCTCCACGGACGTTCCGAGCCAAATATTGGAGGGAACGATACCACCATGGAAGAGATCACTGTTTGCGCGCACAAACCGCTCCATGCGCGTCGGTCGCTTGGTCAGAACCTGAAACACGTGCGACTCCGCTGTAATCATAACTTCGAATACCGATCGCACGAATTCCGCGGGAACGTGTGCATGGAACAAATCACCCATGCTGTTCACAAACACTCGCCTCGGCTGAGCCCACTTCAACGGTTCGCCCAATCGTTCAGGCCACAATCGAACCGCGAACGGGTTGATTCGATTTGCCGCTGTGTCGCGCGCTGGCTCGCGGGCGATGTACTGGCCGCTAAGTAGGCGATTCGCGAGAGTCAGAGCATAACAGTTGTCACAACCGGCGCTGACCTTCGTGCACCCGGTCACCGGATTCCATGTTGCGTCAGTCCACTCGATGCCGGTTCGCTGAGACATGTTCCGAATATAAACCGAAGAAAGAAGTTTGTCACGACTAGATTCGTGATACCTATACCCGAAACACCTTCATCACTTCATCCCCCAAATGATTGATCACCTTCACCGCAATCCGCCCATGCTTCGGCTTCTCAAACGCGCGTGACGTATCGCTGTTGAGCGTCTCCCACGCCTCCTGATTGATCTCTGCCTTGAGCGTCGTGCGCAGCGCCCTGTACGGATCGTTTGCGCCCAGGAAATACGCGTGCCGAACAAAGAAACTCTCTTCGTTGTAGTCCGTGTCGATGAACCAACAGGCAATGCCATCGGCATCGTCCGACCGCACTGTGCCCGTGCTCGGGTCAAACACATCCACCCCGTTCACCTTCACTCGCACGCGCCCCTGCTCGGCGGGGATGATGGTGATATCCGGCTCGCCGAACACCACAAACAAATTGGCCTTGTCGGTCTTTTTGAGGTCTTCGGCCATGTGCAGGTCCGCGTTCATGCGCGCCTTGAGCACCGGCACCTTGCCCAGCTTGGCAAACTCCGTCGCGTGCGCTTCAAAGTTGAACGCGCAGGCAATCAGCACATCAAAGCCGCTCTCGGCGGCTTCGCGCGCGGCAGCCACGAGATCGGGGCGGCTAACGGTACCAAACTCAGGACCAATGAAAATGGCCGCGCGCTTTTCGCTGTTGCCTTCGGTACCCGGTTCCAGATAGCGACCGTCCGCACACACCAAGTCACCGGGCCACGGCGTGAGCGAGGTGAACTCGATACGGTCTGACTTGGCGGCCTGCTGCACGCCGGCCGTTTTCAGATTCTCGAGAATCATCTGCGGAAAGTCGCGCCCCACGGCGTAGCCCGTCTTGCGCTCCATGACCGTGTCGATGAGCTCATCGTTTTCGTCTACGCCGAGCGTGCGGTGCGGCGAGAGCGATTCCACGGTGAACGGACCGGCCACGCGCACCTTCTTTTTGTCTTCGTACGGCTTATCGAACAGATACTCCGTGTCGGCTTTGGCGGCGATGGACGCGTCGATCTCTCGCTGACGGACAATGCGCGCTTCCCACCACTTGGTCTTCGCGTCTTTCGCGGCGGCGGGCCATTTCGCGTCGGCGTCACGCGGAATCTCCCACTCTTCCCAGGACTTCTTGAGCGCGCTGTTGAGCGTCGAGCGCAGCGGTTCGAGCGTGCGCTGCCACTGCTCCCAGATGACGTCGATCTCGGAGTTGTTGGCGATGGACTTGAGCGTCACATGCGGCACGCGCTCGTAGACAAACCCCTGCCGAATGTTGCCGCGCGTAGGCTGCTCCGACGGCACGGTGCGCGTGAGTTCCGCTTCCTTGCGCTGCCCTTCGCGCGAGTCCGCGAGCACGTACGATGCGTAGCGTGCGCCCATGATGCGCGCACGTGCGAGCGCGAGTGCGACGCGCGAGGTGTCGATGGTGATCCAGCGACGGCCCCACTGCTCGGCAACGGTGGCGGTGGTGCCGGAACCGCAGGTTGGATCGAGGACGAGATCGCCGGGGTCGGTGGCCATGAGGAGGCAGCGTTCGATCACCTTCGCGTTCGTCTGGACTACGTACACCTTCTCGTCTGTGAACGCGCCCGATTGCGTATCGGTCCAAACGTTGCTGAACTTCGATACGGAGAAGTCAGTCAGGAATCGAACGTACTGAATCGAGTTCGTGGTTGGGCTCGCGATTCGATCAGCGGAGAGAAGCCGCTTTACTCCATCCTCATTCGTCTTCCAGTATCCCTTGCCGGGGCGAAAGACTCCCCCGCGATACGCAATGGGGAAAGCTGAAGAGTCCCCGCCGCTCTGAGAGGTGAGGTTGTCGTGGCGGTAGATTCTTGCTCCCGGCGGAAACAGCGACGCGTCATCTCGCTCCGCGCTGCTCATCGAGCGACGTTGAAGATTCGCAAGTTCTAGCCGACGGTATCTACCGCCGACGTCGTCCGAAAGCCCTTTCGGTTTGTACAGCTGCCGATACTTCAGCTTGGAGATGTCTCGCGTATACCAGATTAGGTAGTTACACGACGCGTCGAGAAATCGATCTCCCAGACCAGTCGTTGTCCGAAACGATATCAACGAGACGACGTTCTCCTCCCCGAAAACCTCATCCATTACCGCTCTCACCCGGTGCACATTCTCATCACCAATCTGCACGAAGATCGAGCCACTCTCCGTTAACAGATCTCTTGCAATCGTCAACCGATCTCTGAGATACGTGAGATACGAATGAATCCCATCACGCCACGTATCACGGAACGCCTTCACCTGCTCCGGCTCACGCGTGATGTGGCTCGCGTTGCCGTCCTTCACATCGCGTGACGTCGTACTCCACTGAAAGTTGCTGTTGAACTTGATCCCGTATGGCGGGTCGAAGTAGATGCACTGCACCTTGCCGCGCAGCCC
>JBBRPC010000326.1:0-3400 GCA_038228615.1 Acidimicrobiia bacterium
AGCTCCGATCAGCGCGGCGCGCGAGTCGCTGGAGACGCCCAACGACTCGCCGCCTGGCGCATGGGCCACAATGGTCGCGCTCGGCTGGACGTCGTTACTTCTTCCACCGTCGTTCGGCGGCCTAGGCGCCGGGCCAATCGATGCGATCTGCATCGCCGAAGAACTCGGTCGATTTCTCAACGGCAGCCCGATGCTCGCCACAGGACTCATCGCGCCATGGGCCGCACGCATCCTTGAGATCGAAGAATTGCTGGGCCTCCTCGCCGCTGGAGACACCATCGTTGGGATTGCGCTCGAAGAGTCTGGCCATGGCGACCCAGTCGATCGCATCAAGACATACGCGACCGGGCGCGGGGATACCTTTCGTTTGACCGGGACCAAATTGCTGGTTATCGATGGGCATCGCTGCGACACGCTGTTGGTCGCGGCGCGAACACGCGATGGCGTGCAGTCGTTCGTGGTGCAACCTGACGACGCACACATCGCCTTCACCCCAACACTGGACCTCACTCGCAAGTGCGCGACGGTGGTGTTCGATGGCACACCAGCACGTACAGTCGGGCCTCGCGGCGATCACACAGGCTGTTGGCGGAACATCAACGACTTTGCCGCCCTGCTCCTCGCAGCAGAGTTGGTCGGAGTCGCCGAAGCCGCGAATGCCCTCGCACTTGAATACGCACAGCACCGCGAGGTCTTCGACAAGTTGCTCTCGAAGTTTCAAGTGACGCGCCACAAAGCAGTCGATCTGTTACGCGGGGTAGAACTCGCCAAAGTGGGCGTGTACGCCGCGGCACACACAATGCGCTCACATGCACTGATGCCGGGCGCACCGGCCGAAGCGAACACGACCACGAGCGCCGTCGCAATGGCCAAATCGTACGCGGCCGAAGCCGCGAATCATTCAGGAGCCGAATGTATCCAGATCCACGGCGGCATGGGATACACGTGGGAATGCGACGCACACCTCTTCTTGCGCCGCGCCAAGGTCAACGACATCATGTTCGGCGCGCAAAGCTGGCAACGCGCTCGCATCGCCGACGAGTTCTTCGCCGGGCTATGACCACGGAGGGCGAGACATGCACATAGCGGCGATTCAACACGACATCATCTGGGAAGACCGAACATCCAATTTGGCGCGTCTCACCGCGCCAATCGACGTCGCGGCGCGCGGCGGATCTCGACTTGTCGTGCTCGCCGAGATGTTTCCCACTGGTTTTTCCATGAACACCGCCGTCGTCGCTGAACCGTTCGACGGGCCCACCACTGCGTTTCTCATGGCACAGGCGCGAGATCACGACTGTTGGATTGGCGGAACATTCGCGTGCATCACCGACGAGCACGAACTCCCGACGAACCGATTCGTCGTTGCCGCTCCAGATGGCGAACTCCACTACTACGACAAGATTCATCCGTTCACCTACGCCAACGAACACACGGTGTATCGGCCTGGTCAGCGGACCGTGACCGTCACGATCGACGAGGTGCGTTGTACCTTGTTTATTTGCTACGACCTGCGCTTCGCGACCGAGTTCTGGGAGACGGCACTCCGAACCGATCTCTACGTAGTTCCGGCGAACTGGCCGAACACCCGGGCGCAACATTGGCAGGCCCTGCTCACTGCCCGTGCGATCGAGAACCAGGCGAACGTCGTAGGTGTGAATCGAGTCGGCACCGCCGCCACGTTGCGCTACGACGGCCATTCCATGATTGTCGACCCACTCGGTCGCTCCCTCGCGAGCGCAGCCCACGGCGAAACCGTGCTGTTCGCCGAGATCAACGCCGACGTGGTCGCTGAGACGCGCACCCAGTTCCCGTTCCTTGCGGACCGGCTCCCTTAGTCACCGGCTCCCTCAGTCACGGGCTCCCTCAGATACGGGCGTGCGGCCCGATGTAGGGTTCAACCTTGCCACGGAACGTGCCGATACGACCCACAATGTTCACCCTCCGTCGCGGTGTCGGTGTGGTCCTCGCATGTGTTGCGCTGCTCAGTTTGACACCGTCCCCAGCGCACAGCGCCGCCTTCGCGCCCGCACTTTCGTGGCTCCACGACCTGAGTGGGCGGATACAACTCTCGTCTCCCACGATTGCCGACCTCAACGGCGACGGCGTGAACGAAATCATCGTCGGTGATCTCGATGGCCTCGTCCACGTGTTTCGCGGCGACGGCCACGGCGAACTTCCTGGTTGGCCCCAACCGGCGAGGGTCGACGGAATCCATGCGACCGCAGTCGACAGTGCGCCAGCCGTCGCCGACCTCAACCGCGACGGCCACAAGGAAGTGATCGTCGGCGCAACATCGGTATGGGTACCGAATCAGCAGGGCGGGCTCGTGGTGTTCGACGCCACAGGACATCAGCTGTGGCATTGGCGAGGGATCGACTACATCACGATTTGGGGCAACACATCTTTTCGACACGACGGCTACACCGAAGGAGCCGTCGCAGCACCTGCCATCGGCGACGTCGACGGCGACGGCTATCCCGACATCGTGTTCGGCACGTTCGAAGCGAAGATCCACGCACTGAATCGATTCGGTCGTGAAATCAGTGGCTTTCCGTATCAAGCCGACGACACTGTGTGGAGTTCAGCCAGCTTGTACGACGTCAACCACGACGGCCGAATGGAAATCTACGTAGGTTCGCCGAGTACCGGAGGCGGGCCCCAACCACACATGGGTGGCACGATGTTCGCGCTCGAGTGGCGACATGGCACAGTCGTCACACTCTGGCGAAACAACATCGGAGAATCCATCGATGCTTCGCCAGCAATTGCCGACATCGACGGAGACGGTCGGATGGAAGTGATCACAACGACCGGATGGGCGTTTTCCAATGCGCACAGCCGCATGGTCTGGGCATGGCATCTCGACAATGGATCACCAGTCGCCGGATGGCCCATCGACACAGGAAGTATTAGCCCCGCAAGCGTCGCGGTCGGTGATCTCAATAACGACGGCCATCCCGACGTAGTTGTTGATAGTTGGGACGGTCACGTTCGTGCCTACACAGGTCATGCACACAGGCTTTGGGACTCGGACGCATACGCCGGCCAAACCAGGCTGCGACTCGAAGGAGCGCCGATCATCGCGGATGTCGACGGCGACGGTCACCAGGACGTCATTGTCCCTTCCGACAACCAAGCAATGATTTTGCGCGGCCAAAGTGGCACACTCATGGCCACGCACCTTGGGTTTACCTACGCATTCTTCACGGCCCCGGCAGTCGGGGTACTCAACGGCAAGTGGTCACTCGTCCTTGCTGGTTTTCACGGCGGCAATCCCACACCAGAGTCGGCCCCCAACGCAACGGGACGCGTTTCGGTGTACACGCTCGGCCACAACGCGGCTCGTGCAGATTGGCCGATGTTCCGCCACGACCCCGAACGCACCGGCCGCTACGGC
>JBBRPC010000327.1:0-3396 GCA_038228615.1 Acidimicrobiia bacterium
ATATACGGGACCGGTCACGGAGCTCGACGGCTTTCTGGGCACGCGACCGGAGAATGGCGGATCGGGACACATTCTCGGCTTCGAGGCCGATTGGGCGCAACGTCTGGTCTTCCTCCCCGGTGCGTTTGCAGGGCTCGGCTTCGATGCGAACTACACGTACACGAGCTCCCGCGCGGTGGTATCCGAATCAGGGGACGGAGTTGCCCAACGGCACGCGCCATTTCAAAGACAGTCGCCGAGTCTCGCGAACATCGCACTGACCTATGATCTGGGCCCCGTGTCCGCGCGTGCGGCTTGGGCCTATCAAGGCGCAAACATCGTGAGCTATGGCGACGGAAGTCCGACGCCGAGTGGCGATACGTACTTCTACGCGCACTCGCAGTTCGATGCATCCGTGATCGTGGATGCGACGAGCCGGATTCAGTTGCAGCTACAGGCGTTGAACATCAACAACGCGGTCTTCGGATTGTTTACCGGGACCACGAGTCACGATTACGCGATTCAACGGGAGTACTACGGTCGCACGTTCTATTTTGGAACGAAGTACAAATTCTGACGAAATGCATTGGGCGCGTGCGGCTGCGTCGCACGAACGGCAATTCGTTGTCCCGCTCGAGTGGCCAGGGAGGGAATTGGACTTCCGACCGCGCACGGAATCGCCCAGCCAGCGGTTCCGATGAACACTGTGGGCGTTGCACGGAACATCGCACAACTAGCGCTGCGCGTGCAGCCGTGCGAGGCCCGCGAGCGCACTACTGAGCGTGGGGTCCAGAGTCAGCGCGCGACGATACTTCAATATGGAGGCATCACGCTGACCCGCACGCTCGTACGCTTCCGCGAGACTATCATGCGCGTTAGCTGAGCGTGTGAACGCCTTCGCGTTCAGCTGAAAGGCGGCGATCGCATCTGGCGTGCGGTTCTCGCCAAGCAGTCGATATCCGAGCGCGTTGATTTCGGTCTCCGCTGAGGAGTACCGATTTACAGGCGCTGCACTAAAGTCGCGGATTAGTTGGTCTGCAGCGGCGAGCCGTCCGGATAAGACCGCCGTTCGAAGCTGTTCTGTGAACGTAGGGATCGACCCACGACTAAGAATAAATGCCAATATGGGATCATCACCGCGCCGATAGTCCGAGGAGGAGACATCGATCGCAAAGTGAGGGGCGACGTACGGGCGAGTGTCTTTTGGGTTGAACGGTGCCTGATACCAGTGGGTCGCCACCGCTATGTGAAGTCCGCTGTTCGGGAGCGTGATCATATCGTGATCGGCAAAAAACTGGACGGCATTGCCCGTGGGCTCGCCAACGAAGGTCACGCTCGTATAGCGCTCGAGCTCCAGAACCAGATTCATGGCGGCTGAAAACGTATTGCGACCGATGATCGCGAAGATCTTTCCCGGTCGGTCCAGCGCGACATGTCTCACAATGCCCAGGACAATCGACTTGTTGTAATAACTCTCTCCGCCGCTGTTACTGCGGAGATCGATGACGAACTTGTCTACCTGCAACGTGTCGACCATGGCAAAGACCCGTGCCATGAAAGCAGCATTCGATTCATCCGGACGCGATACGGAGGCGCGGTACGACACGTACAGCGTGCGACTCGCGGGAAGGTACTGGACCCAGTACGGCCGGTCCGGGTGATCGAGGTACAACGGAACCGGAGCCGATTGTCGCATCTCGACCCAACGACTCATATCGATCGTCTTTCCTACCTGCTCGCCCGACGGCGGTCGAAGCTCACCCGCGGGCGTGAGAGTAACGGTGCGCTTGCCCGTGGATGTCACAAGGGTGAGCGGAACGCACTCAACCGATTCGCTGATGCCAAGCGCTTGCAGGATCTCCGGGATACCGAGCAGAAAGGGCGCTTGGGCAAGAACCCAGAAATCATTCTCGTGAGGAATGACCGCACTTACGAGACGGATGGCGCTGTCCACGGATAGCTGGCCGATTCTCGTTACCCTGCTTCCAACGAGAGCTTCGTTGGCGGAATCAGCAGCTTGAACGAAGAGGCCATCGGCAAAGAGCGCCAGCTTGATCGGAAGGTAGTGATACCCGAGTCTGCCCTCGAACATCGGGTTGAGATTCGTATGCGCATCGCCCGCCAGGGCAATGAGTCGTTCGAAAGCGACTTCCGCCTCGGATCGCGTCATCCGCAGGACCGAGGAGTCCAACGCGGATACGGCGGAATCAAACGACGTTCGGGACAGATGGTAGAAGAAGTTCTTATGATGCGAAGGAAGTTGTGTCTGCAAGTATCGCAGATCTTCACGCCACGCTGCGATTGTCGCGAAGTCCATGCGCGCCACCGATTGGTGGCAGTCGAGAACACGCGACGATTGGCCAGATCCAGCTGTCGCCAGCACAGCCGGTGCAAGCAGCCGTAAGGTCCCGAGTATGGTGCGCAATTGAATGGCGGGCGAATGTGAGTCGGATTTCGCTAGGCGAGTTGACGTGAGTCTAAGGCGGTGGAAGCTCCTGGTCTTGAACATTTGTAACGTTGCGACGGAGGTGCCGTCGCAGGTGGCCTGGTGGTGCCCCGCATGCCCTGCGAATGTCCCGAGTCAAGTGATTTTGGTCCGCGTAGCCCAGGACGCATGCAATCTCCGCTAACGGCACTTCGGGTAATCGCTCGAGTAACTCTCGCACTCGGCGCACGCGCAGCTGCTGCGCATAGTGGCGCATGCTCATCCCGAAGTGGTCGCGAAATGCGCGCGCAAGATGCACTCGACGGACGCCGGCAGTGGCAGCAATTTCGGGGGTTGGGCGGGTCGGCTCCGCGTGCAGCATCTCACGAGCGGTTCGTAACCAGCCAGGCGGTGGGCCGAGCGGGGGCGATGAGGAGCGCCGCGTGAGTTGCGCAACGAGCTTCGTGAGCGTGTCCTCTGCTTCGAACAGCTGAACGCCTCGTTGGCCGATCTGTGTCGCGAGAGCCGTGATCAGACTCGACGCGTAGCGATCCTGAACAAATGCCACGGTCGCCGGCCGCGCGCGCGGGCCGAAGGCATCGAGCGTGATACTCTTTCCAAGCTCGATGATCACACACACCGCGCCCTGAGGCCCAAAGTCGATACTGTGTTTCGCTGGCGGAGAAACTCGTATCGTGCCGGCGGTGACAGCTTCGTATCCGTTTCCCTCTGCACGCCGTCTCTGTTCCGCGAAGCCACCATCGAGGACGCCACATAAGTGCAAGGTGTCGTGCTCGTGTCGACGAAATCGCGTGGCCGGTGCGACGTGACAGCGCTCAACAAGGCTGTCGCCTACGAGTAGCGGTCGGCTGGCGGGCGTCACTCGCGCGTCCGAGGCAATCGGCATGACGGATTAGAGACGTTCGACTGCACTTTGGTTTGCGCATGCAAAAACCACCGAGTCAAAGGCATGTCGCGCGACATGCCTTTGA
>JBBRPC010000328.1:0-3389 GCA_038228615.1 Acidimicrobiia bacterium
AACGGTGCACAGCATGAGCAGCACTCGCGCGTGCGAATAGATGTGGCGGGGATCTGGCTTGTATCCCACGAGCGCAGCGTTCCCGAGTTCGGCGCAGCGCGCTTCGAGATTGCTGCGTTCTTCGTCGGTGAGCGGCCATGACTCCACGAAGGTGAACGGTATTTCGGGCCGAGCGTGCGCAATGTCTACGGCGAGGTCGATTCCATAGAGCGTGACGGGATTCACCATCACGACACGGGTCCTGTCGGTCGCCGTGAGGCAACGTTCAGTCACTACGACCGAAGGAACTACATGGCATTCGAATCCAAGGGCTCGCGCCTCGAGCGCGTGTGCCTCGGCGTTTGCCAGCAACAGATTCGGCGGAGTCGGTGGATCCACAAGGTGGCGGACGCCAGTCGCTTCGCGGAGGTACAGCACTGTCGGGATCGACCGCTTGGCGCATTCGGCCCTGATCATTCGCCATGCAGTGCGCTCGATTGAATTCACGACCACGACATCGGGATGTGTTTCGTCGAGCGTGTCGGACAACGCATTTTCTGGGAGGGCAGCCTGCCACGCCGGGAACGGTTGTTCGGCGACGGCCTGACGATGTCGACCGATCGCTCGGCGTCGCCGCTCCACAGTCGGTACGAACCAACGGGTAATCGCTCGTCGCTCAGATTTCACTGAAGCGTTCAAGACTCGCTTGTGCCGTTGAATCTCGTCGGTTGCGTCGTCATTCGTCATCAAGGTCGCGACGAAGTGGCCCCGCAGCTGCAATACGTCGGCGAGTTCGTACGTGCTACGTGCGGCACCGCCGACGGAGGTGCCAGAGACAAACAAGATGCGCATTGGAGTTCGAGAGTGTATGAGACAGCATCGGTGCCGGCGTTAGCCTGACTGCGATGAAACGCGTGCTGATTCTCGGTGTGCCGCGCAGCGGAACGACGTGGATCGGGTCGGCGCTCGGACATTGCGCGGGTGCCACGTATGTGCACGAACCCGACGGAGTGCACGAGCCCTTTGCCTATCGAGCCAAATCCACCTTGCCAGATGGATTCATTCTCGGACCGGGCCGATCGGCGCTGGAATACGAACGCCTCTGGTCCGGTGCATTCGCCGGTGGCGCCAAGACCGCCAACCTGCGAGACCATCTCTCTCGGCGCTTATATGGGCGTGTCTCGACCAGCCAACGTGCGCATGCACGTGCCGGCGGCCGACCCGCGATCGGGTTACAGGTCAGCACGGCGTTGGCGCTGCCGCGTATCGGAGTCGCGGGGCTCGATGCCGTTGTCGTGAAGTCGGTGGATGCCGCATTGAGTGCCGAATGGATTGCCGCGCAGTTCGCGCCCAAGGTGATTGTTGTAACTCGAGATATTCGCAGCGTGCTTGCGAGTTGGCTCTCCCTCGAAATGCGTGGTCCGCAGGAGCCCGGATACCGAGCGATCACCTCGTATGCCCAACAACGCTGGGGAGTCGAGCTGCCGCCTTTCGAGGCGCCACTGTTTGAGCGCATGGCAACGGTGTGTTCGGTATGGGCGCTGGCGTTGCGGTCGGCAGCGGCGGCGCACCACGGTTGGCTCTCGCTGCGCTATGAAGATGTTGTCGAGAGCGATCCGGTCGACGTCCTGCGTCGAATCGCGGGGGCAGCCGGGTTGACCTGGGGCCAAGCCGCGACCGATTACGTGACTGCGAGCAATCAACCTGGCGAGGGGTATTCGACGCGCCGCCTGGCCGGGACCACCACAGATTCGTGGCGCACAACCCTGCAATCGGGCCAGCTTGCGGCGATCGATATGGCGCTTGAACGGTTCCCAGAGTCGTTGGGGTGATTCGTCGGCACGCGTCAATCGGGTGAACCGACGGCGTTTCGGTGTACGACCCGTGAACGTTGCCAACGTGTCCAAACCCAAAGATGTTTGGCTGTTTGCTTGACACGCCGACGCAACGGCACGTCGCGACGCTGCCATGTCAGGCCGCTGTAGTGCCGGAATGCACCAGCGAATTCCGCTGGCATTTCCGAATACGAAAGTCGTTGCTCGACGAGCTCGCGAAAAAACGCAGCGGCGGTGTCGTATGCCATCTTGGAACCGTCGGGAAGCTCGCGCTCTTCGTACAGGAAGCTCGCGTCCACTTTGCCGCGAACCTGCTCGACGTCGATCAACATGAGCCACGGCTCTGGTCGGGGAGCGAGTGTCGCGACGGCTCCAGTGGTTGGGTGAACGTAGGGCACGCCATCGAGGGCTTGGATCCTGGTCGCCACGAGCGCTGCGCCGCTCGTCGTAGCTCGTGCGACCATCTGCTTGAGCCAATCCTTGCGGAGGAACTCAACGTCGGAGTCACAAAACACGATGTAACGACAGGTGGCACTTGCCAGCCACTGATCGAGCCATTCGCCGTGACGCCGGCCGCCAACCGCGCGTTCGACGTGCAAGATTCCTGCGCGCTCGTAGCGCGTCAACATGGCAAGTGACCCGTCGGTCGAGTCGCAGTCGCCAACGATCAGGTCGAAGTCGTGACCAGCGAGGGCGCCCATCGAACGCAGACAGAGTTCGCTCACGCGCCGGGTGTTGAAGCTCGCAAATCGAACACCAACAGTGGGGTCGCCGGGCACCATGATGCGGGCCAGCGTAGGCCAGCTTTGTGGGAACGAACGCGCCCCGTCCCGCATCAGTAGCCTTCGGAGATATGACACGCGTGCTCATTGCGGGGCTACCGCGCTCGGGGACGAGTTGGGCTGGTCGTGTGATTGGCAAAGCTGAGGGTGCGATGTTCGTCCATGAACCGGATGGTGAGCACGAACCGTTCGCGATCCGAGCCAAGCGTGGGTACGGACGCCACATCGCGCTAGAGCCTTCGGAACCTGCTGCCGACTACGAACGTCTGTGGGCTGGTGCGTTCCAGGGAGGGGATCGGATTCCCAACTTGCGGGCTCGTGTGGCAGAGCGTCTTTTTGAAACGGCGCCACTGCGCGAACGGTCGAAGGCCCGAAGAGGTGAGCCAACGAACGTGCGGCTACGCGCTGCGCTCATGTTGTCAGTTCCGCCTGGTCCGGTGGCTGGGGCAAACCACGTTGTGGTGAAAAGCGTTCATTGCGCGCTCTCGATCGAATGGATCGTGCGTCGCTTCGACCCACGCGTGGTGATCGTTGAGCGCGATCCTCGCAATGCGCTCGCGAGCTGGATGGAACTCGGGATGGGCGGCGACAAGATCGAGAATGTCCGCTTGGGTGAGTACGCCGAACACCATTGGAACATTGAGCGCCCTTCCCCCGACGCACCGAAGATCGTGCAGCGGACGTTTGTCTATGGTGTCCTCGCCGCGGCGTTGCGAGAGGCCGCAGCGAAACATCCGCACTGGATTGTTGCCAGTCACGACGAGCTGTGCGTCGAGCCGCTGGCGCGCTTTAC
>JBBRPC010000329.1:0-3364 GCA_038228615.1 Acidimicrobiia bacterium
GAACGTGAAGCCGAACCTCACGACCTGCCAAGCGATGTGCCACGGCGGCACCAACGCAGGTGCGAAGGCCGCGCTCGACATGTCGGGTCTTGCTTCGACGACGGACAACAACACCTGCCTCCAGGTCCGCGGTCACGTGAACTTCCAAACGGTCGCGGCGAGCGGCGTGTTGCTCGCACCCCAGCCGGGCAGCAGCGACGCCGCCCACCCCTTCAAGCTCAGCACTGCGTCGACCCCGACGATTGCCAACTTCCAATCTTCTCTCAACACGTGGATTACGGTTGAGGCAACAGGACAATAAGGAGCCCCATGCAGAGGATCTCAGTACTACTTTTTGCTGCCGCGCTTGCGGCTCCCGCCTGCAGCACCGGTGACGGTAGTGGAGGAGGCGACGACTCCACTACTTGCGGCAACGGCGTCTGTGACACTGGTGAAACTGAAGCGTCTTGTCCTGCGGACTGTACGCAGGCAGGTGATCAGTGGGACCAACAACTGAACAGCCGCGTTGTGGATTACAATGCTGCACTCAAGATCGCATCGTTGCGGTTGACTGGTGCACTGCCCTCGATGGCCGACATCAACGCGGTTGCACAGGCACCCACGGATGACGCCAAGAAGACCGCGTACGCGAACCTCATCAACCAGTACATCGCCACGCCGGCCTTCACGGCGCAGATGATGGGTTACTGGCGTGACACCATGAAGCAAGGTGGCAGCGCGATTCTCGACACTGCGCCCGCGTTCGCGGCTCAGTTGACGCTCGCGGATGGCGACTATCGCCAGCTGTTCACCGCAGGCTCGGGCAACTGCCCGACCTGGGACGGCATGACGACGTTCACCTCGGCGGAATGTGCGAACGGCGGCCCCAAGGCCGGCGTCCTCACTGACCCGGGCGTGATGCAACAGTTCTACTCGAACTTTGCTTTCCGTCGCACGCGGTGGGTCCAAGAGACCTTCGCTTGCACCGCGTTCCCGGCTCAGATCTCGGCGACGCCGACTTCGGCACCCGGAACGAACCTCCCGTACACTGGTATGTTCCCGTTCGACTCGATCGCAGGCACCGACAACGGTGGCCGCGTGAACTTCCACGACACCTCGGCAGTCGTCTGCGCGAACTGCCACTCGAACCTCAACCACATCGCGCCGCTGTTCGCGAACTACGACATGATGGGCGTCTACCAGACGACGATCTCGGTGACGACGCCGCTCACGAACACGCCTCTCGCAGTGCTCACGGATTATCTCCCCACGGGTGAGGGTACGGCCTGGCGCGCTGGCGTTCCGACCCCCGACCTCGTGAGCTTCGGCGCTGCGTTGGCCAAGGATCCCGATGTCGCAGCGTGCGGTGTCGCTCGCGTCTGGAACTGGGCACTCGGCAAGACCGATATTGTCGACACTCTTCAACAGGTGCCTGTCGCTACGATTCAAACCCAAGTCGACGCATTTGTCGCCTCGGGTTACAAAATCAAAACCCTCATCGCCGCTGTCTACACCAGCGATGACTTCGTGAAGTTCTAAAGAAAGGAGGCAACAACCATGAAGCGCTTTGGAATTACATTCGCACTCCTGGCCTCGTCGGTCTTGGCCTCTTCGGCCTGTACGGACGACCTGCCACCCTCGAACACGCCTGCTCCCAGCGACACACAGGGTGGTCCCGATACAACCTTTAACCACGACGATACGAATCAGATCTCCCCGTGGGAGCTCCTCGATCGGTTGACGAAAGAGGGCCCGCCGAGCTTCACCTCGCACATGCATGCATGTTCGAAGGTCAAGTACGCGACGCTCGGCAACGTGCTGACCGGCGTCGGTATCAACGCGGCAAACACGGTGGCCGTCTCCGCCGGTGATTTGTACACGACCGGCGCTGCTGCTCTCGGTGTCGCGAACTACCCGAACCGCATCCGCGAGAACGTGGCCATCACGACCTCCGGTGCATCGCGTGAGTTCGACATCTTCGCGGCCGGTGCCCCCGAGGTCATCACCGCGTTCACTGGTAACACCATCGCCCGTTGTCCCGGCGTCAAGTTGTTCGATGTGAGTGGCGCTTGCCAACCCCAAGGCATCACCTGCCTCATCGGCCAACCGGCGACGACAGACCACGTGCAGTTCTGTAACCTAACCGTGAGCAGTGCTTCGGATGTTGCGACGGGCCAAAAGCTCGCAGTCGCCGCCATCCTGGCCGCCGCCTACACCTGCGAGTAGAGGAGACCAAACCAATGGCGAAAACTCCAATTGCAAAGCGCGAAGAAGACCGTGATGTCACGCGTCGCGCACTCATCAAATGGACCGTAGCGGCAGGCGCCGCACTCGGCGTGTCCCGCGGCAAGATCATCGAGATTCTCGAGAAGACTGCCGGCAAAGAGACCGCATTCGAAGCAGCCGGCAACAAGAGCGCACGCTCGGTTCACATCGTCGGTGGCAACGGTGGTCTCGCGTGGGCGACGCTGCTCTGGCCGCAGCTCGACATCATGCAGGCCAACAACGCGGCGCTGAGCTATCAGCACCCCGGCATGTACACACCGTTTGCCGGCACGGATCGCCCGTACGGCACTGGCCCGGATACGCCGTGGGTTTCCAATGCGCCGTCGAAGCAATTCACCGGCTTCGTTGCAGGCACATCGATGGCGCACTCGAATGCGCCAACGGCGACCGTTTCGATTCTGAACAACAACAACATCTTCGCATTTGCGACGGCGTTGCAGGCGAGCTCGCCCTCGGTTGTTCCGGTCATCGCGGTCAACGGTCTGACGATCGGTACGGCGCCCGGCGCCGCGCAGGCAACGGCTGTCGCCGACGGCCCGTCGATCGTGAACCTGTTCAACTCGGCGGCATCTCGCGCCGGTGGCCTGCTCTCGAAGTCGCAAGATGCGACGACGTACGCCGTCCAATACGCGGCATTCGCTCAGCTCAACAAGGCGGCGAACCGGTCCACGGAGAAAATTAGCTACACCACGGCGGTTGGCGCTGCAGGCCTCCTCGGCACCAACCTCGCCGCGAAGTTGCAAATCCGACCCGCGGATCTGACGCGCTACGGTGTGACAGGCTCGACGCCGAACAACGTCAAGGCGGTTGCCCAGACCTTGATCGTGGCGCTCAAGGCATTCCAGATGGGTCTGACGAACTCGGTCGTCATGCCATTCATGCAGGACGATCCGCACCCGGCCTTCGCTGATGGTCGGTCGACGTCGATTCCGCCGCAGCTCAAGATGATCTTCGACGCGTTCATGACGGACCTCCAGGCCACGACCGATAGCGTCACCAACACGCTGCTGTCGGACGATACGGTCATCACGATCAACGGCGACACGACGAAGACGTGCGTCAGCAACAACGGTTGGGGCGACGGACCGCCGATGGGATC
>JBBRPC010000330.1:0-3238 GCA_038228615.1 Acidimicrobiia bacterium
CACGCGTGGTACTTGAAGCCCAAGCCAACGCCATCCCGGTGTTGGCGGTTCGTCGCCCTGGCCACGAAGAGGTAGTCGGTGATGGCGGCGAGCTTGTCGATCCCGACGCAGAGCTCGAGACCTGGCTCAGCACCCTCGATCTGATCTGGAACGACGAAGCACATTATGAGGCGCTCAGCCGACGAGCGCTGGCACATGCGCAACGCCACGACGCCGCGCCCGCCGAGGTCGCGACACGATTTGAGAAGCTCATCGGTGGAATCGTTGCTCAAGAGCCACCTACATGAACGCCATGGCGTTGAGCGTCGTGATCCCTGCGTACAACGCTCGCGACACGCTCGGCGCCCAGATCGAGGCCGTGCTCCGACAAGACGTCGACATCGAATTCGAACTGGTCGTGGTCGACAATGGGTCAACCGACGGTACCGCGGAGTTGGTGCAAACGTACGCGACCACCGACCATCGCGTGCGGCTTGTGTCGGCGACGTCGGGTCGCGGCCCTAGCCACGCACGCAATATTGGGATCTCGGCAGCGCTCGCAGAGCGAGTGGCGTGCTGCGACGCTGACGACATCGTGGGGATCGGTTGGCTCAGCGCGATGAACGAAGGTCTCGCCGAACACGCGGCGGTCGCGGGAGTGCTCGACGTCGAGCAGCTAAACAATCCAACTGTGATCGCGGCGCGCGGCGCGACCGTTGCAGGGTCTGCAGGAAACTTCGCAGGCATTACGTTCGCACACGGTTGCAATCTCGGCATCCGGCGAAGCACGTTCAACTCCGTGGGCGGCTTCAACGAGGACCTTCGCGCTGGCGAGGAGATCGACCTTGCAATCCGACTCGCCGCGCAGGGTGTCAGCGTCGTTGAGCTACGCGATGCCATCGTGCACTACAGATATCGTGCCGATCCGAAATCGCAGTGGAATCAGGCATTCGAAGGTGGTCGAGTGAAGCCATATTTGTGTCGGCTGCTCCGCTCGCAAGCTCGGATCGCGCCCCCACGGCTTTCGGGTCTTCGCAATTGGGTCTGGCTTGTTCGTACCATCCCCCGGCTCCGCAACGACGCGTTGCGTCTGAGATGGCAGTGGGTACTCGCATCTCGCTGCGGGCAACTCGCGGGTTGCGTGCAGTATCGGACCGTCTTCATCTGATGGACCTCACCGTCGTGGTACCCGCGTACAACGTTGCGTCGACCTTGCGCGATCAACTCGACGCGCTCGTTGTCCAGGAGTTCGACGGCGAATGGGAGATCGTCGTCGTGAACAATCGTTCAACGGATGCAACGCCCGAGATCGTCCTCGAGTACAGCGAGCGCCATCCACGGGTACGACTCGTGCATGCACCCGACGGGCGCGGCGTGAACTTCGTTCGTAACCGAGGGATTGAAGTAGCCCTCGCGGATCACGTCGCGATCTGCGACGGCGACGACATCGTCGGACCACGCTGGGTTACGGCGATGGCGACCGCGCTGCGCGAGCACGATGTCGTCACTGGCCCGATCGACGCGGCGCGCCTGAACCCAGATTGGCTTGTTCGCACCCGAGGCCTGTTCCCTACCGACGGACCGCGCGAGTTTTACGGGATCTTTCCCCTCGCCGCTGGGGGCAACATGGCGATACGACGTCCGGTCTGGGACGACGTCGGCCGCTTCCGTGAAGACATCGTCGGTGCCGTCGACGACATCGAATTCTGCTTGCGACTTTGGCAACGCGGCTACGCAATCGGTTTCGCGCCGGACGCGATCATTCACTACCGGTACCGTGGCGAACCCGGCGCCCTTTGGCACCAGGGTCGTTTCTACGGCAAGGGAAAACCGCTCATTTGCAGGATGCTGCGTGACGCGAATCTGCCCACGCCATCTCGGGTTGCAGGCTGGAAGTCGTGGCTGCTCCTCATCGTCTGGGCGCCTCGAACCGTGACGTTGGAGGGGCGCGCCGCGTGGTGTTGGGTCGCTGGAAATCGGCTCGGCCAAATTGAAGGCTGTTGGCACTACCGAACCCTGTGGTTGTAGGAAGGACGCCATGACCCGACCAACCAAGGTGATGAACGAGACTTCACTCACCCACACGTTGCGCAACGCGCTGCGGCCCGGCTACGCGAAAGTGATGCTCCAAAAGGTCACGCGTCGCTTCTCCCCGCGAGAACGCACCCGGCGCGAGGCCATCGCATGGGCTGCGCAATACCGCACAAACGCCCGCGCCTGGTGCGAAGCGCACGATCCCGAACTCGCAGCCGAAGCGAAAGAGTTTGCTACGACGCTGCGCGCCCGGGCTGCGCAACTGCGACAAGAGACGGGGCTGCGCATCGGGGGAGGCGCACGCGCAGAGCTGTTGTACTTCCTGACACGCCTCACGCAACCGAACGTTGTCGTAGAAACAGGGGTTGCAGCAGGGTTTTCCTCAATGGCGTTTCTCGCGGCGATGGAACGGAACGGCCACGGACGTTTGTATTCCAGCGACTTTCCCTACTTCCGAGCCGACAACCCAGAGGAATACGTCGGCATTCTCGTCCCGCAAGAGTTCCGCGCCAATTGGACCTTGCTACTCAAGGGCGACGAAGCGAACCTCCCGCAGATCTTGGAAGCGATCGACCACATCGACTTCTACCATTACGACAGCGACAAGAGCTACGCCGGAAGGCAATTCGGGATCGACGTCGTCCAGTCGAAGCTTGCGCCAAAGGCAGTCGTCATGATGGACGACATCATCGACAATGTCTTCTTTCGTGACTACGTGGATCGCACCAACGTTCCGTTCATCGTATTCGGATCCGGCGAACACTGCGTGGGAGCAATCAATCTTCAGGCGAGCGCCCCGAAGCCTGACAATGAGGCTTGAACTCAACGATGTCACGCGATCAGCCCAGCCAACCTCAGCTCGTATTCATTGGCGGATTGCACCGCAGCGGCACCACCCTGCTCGCGCAACTCCTCGCTGAACATCCCCAAATTACTGGCCTTTCGAACACTGGCGTTTCCCACGATGAAGGCCAGCATCTTCACCACGTCATCGCACCCGACAACGAACTCGGTGGGCCTGGCCGTTTCGGTTTCGCTGCCGCCGCGCACCTCACGGAGTTCGATGCGTCGGAGTGCGAACCCGGCGCTGCTGCAACCATGCTCCAAGCGTGGAGTCCCTATTTCGACCCCACGCGACAACTCCTTGTCGAAAAGTCGCCACCAAACCTGCTCCGGTTTCGTTACCTCGAACACGTCTTCGATCGCCCCTATTGCATCGCGATCG
>JBBRPC010000331.1:0-3238 GCA_038228615.1 Acidimicrobiia bacterium
CAGGCCGACGGACAAACGATCTATACGCTCGAAAAGGGTTTCTCGACTCCGGGCGCGAAAGCCACTTGGAAATGGCTGGCCAATATCGTCGTAAACGGCAACTAGACGAAGTTGGTCGAACACCCGCCGCGTTGAAATACGTCTGAAGGGCAATGCTCGTGACATCGGTCGACGCGAAGAGCTCACCCGACGGCGTGGCTATGCCGGCGGCATCGGCCGCGAACGGACATGCCAGGATCGAACACCAGCCAGCCCTCGATGGGCTCCGCGGAGCGGCAGTTGCTGGGGTACTGCTGTTTCACGGCGGACATCTCACTGGTGGCTACCTCGGCGTCGACGCGTTCTTCGTGCTCTCAGGGTTTCTCATCACGTCGTTACTCATCGCCGAGTTGGCGCAAACAGCGCACGTTTCTCTCGCGGCGTTTTGGGCGCGTCGAGCACGGCGGCTGCTCCCGGCACTCGGATGTGTCTTGGCAGCAGTCACTCTGTATGCGGTGTTTGTTGCTCGACCTGACGAATTGGCGACGATACGTGGGGATGCGCTCTGGACCATCGGCTACGCAGCGAACTGGCACCAAATCTTTGCGGGCAACGACTATTTCGCGCTCTTTCGGGCACCGTCGCCGCTCCAACACACGTGGTCGCTTGGCATCGAGGAACAGTTCTATGTTCTATGGCCGATCATCGTCGTGCTGGTCGCTCGAGGTCGGTCCATTCGAGACGCGCTGAGGAACATTCTCACTGCTTCGTTGGTGCTTGGTGTCATCTCTGCGCTGTGGTCACAGCTGTTGTTCGATCCAAACAACCTGTCACGCGTGTATTACGGCACCGATACCCGCATCGCATCAATCCTGGTTGGAGCTGCCCTTTCGGCAGGTCTCGCACTGCGCGGGCCGATGCGAACGAAGTTCGCGCGAGGCGCGCTCGAGGTATCCGCATGGGCTGCCGTCGTGTTGCTCGCGCTCGCGTGGGCGCGCCTCGATGGCGCGTCACATACCGTGTACCGCGGAGGATTACTGGTGTGCGCAATTGCCACAGCAACGGTCATTGCCGCGGCAGTCCATCCACAACGCGGCACAGTGTTCCGCCTGCTGAGTTTCTCTCTGCTGCGAGCACTGGGTCGCATCAGCTACGGGGCGTACTTGTGGCATTGGCCGATTTATGTCTGGCTCGATGCTCCGCGGGTCCACCTGAGCGGTTGGCCATTGCTGTTCGTGCGCATCGCTGTCACGCTTGTCGTGTCGTTGATTTCCTATCGCTTCGTCGAACAACCGATTCGGCGCGGCGCCGGCAACGCGCACTCGATGCGAATCGCGATGCCCGTCGTCACGGTTGTGCTGGTTGCGGCCTTGATAGGGGCCACGCAGGGGACAGCACAAACGACCGCCGCGCAGTACACGGGCCGCGGAGGGGTTCTCGTGGTCGGTGATTCGACGGCGAAAGCATTAGTTCCAGGTTTGATCGATGTCGGGCTCCATGTCGCCGACTCCTCGGTGCTCGCGTGTCGTCTCATCGGTGGGGCCGCACGTACTGGGCTCTACGAAGGACCATGCAAATGGCGGTCGGCATGGCGCAAGGCAGTCGATCGTCAACGCCCTGACGTCGTCGTGATGATGATCGGGATCCGGGATCTCTACGACACCGCGCCGCCCGGAACCAAGACATTTGTCGCACCAGGCGATCCAATTTGGAATGCGGCATTCGCAGCGTCTTTAGAACAGGCCGTCCGCATTTTGACGCGCGACGGTGCCCAGGTGGTGGTGCCGGTACTTCCGTGTATCTCGAACGCGGGGCCACCCGTGTCGAAGGATCGTGCCAAGCTGTACGACGCCCGGCGTTTACAAGTCGCGCGTCAGGTTGTTGCGGCCGTCATGGCGCGCCATCTTGAAACGGTTTCGACCCCCGACCTGAACGGCTTCCTCTGCCCGAGCGGCAAGTACCAAACATCCCTCGGCACAGTTTCCGAAGTTCGAGGCGACGGTGTGCATCTGACGCGACAGGGTGCCGACATGGTGGCGCGCTGGCTACTCCCGTGGATACACCACACCACGCCCGGCCAGACGCACGACACGACAAGATGAAATCGCCGCTGCGTCCGATTCCGGCCGTTCCGTATCTGCGTCGCGCCACCATCTTGGCAATGGTGCTGCTGGCGATGGGTAGCTGTTCAAGCAACTCGGCACCCAAAGCTCGCACATTCGTCTATGGAGATTCGATCCTCTTTGAGGCGCGCAACGAATTGAAATCGAGTTTGACACCACAGGTACGGCCCAGCGTCACTGTCCGGGCAGCCCCCAGTTTGGCTCCGTGTGATTGGCTCCCAATACTGCGACGCGATCTGGCGCGGAGTCACCCGAATCTGGTCGTACTCGAAACTGTGGGCGTGTCGACAACGCCCTGTATGCGCGACGCTTCGGGCGCGCAGCTGCGCGAAGGCACCGCAGAATATTTCCGTAGGTACAGCTCCACGGTCGACTTGTTCGTTGCGACCGCAGTCACGGCGCATGCTTCGGTGGTGATGATCGCACCGTTGCCTGTCGGCGGTTATGCGTCGGTGCTGCAACCGACAATCACCAAGCTCGCGACGATTCTGCAAGCGGTCGCAAAGCGCCGAGGCGTGGATTACACAACGACCCCGAGCGACTCGGTCACATCCGCGGGAGCATTCACTTGGAGACTGCCGTGTCGACCCAACGAGACGACCACCCAAGGTTGTCGGAACGGCAACATCACCGTGAGGGAACCGCTCGGCGTGCATTTCTGCCCAACGGGTTACAGCGGCATGGCCGAGATCCGCAACGGTTGTCGGATCTATTCCTCCGGCTCACTGCGGTACGCGACGGCGATCGCAACGTTGATCGAACAGCAACCGACCGCGCCGAAACGCCGGTGATCGTTAGGTTCGACGACGCGACCGCAGACGAACGAGTCCAACATCAACAGCCACGGCTGCCAGGATCACGAGCGCGGGCTCGGCAGGGGCGCGGTATCGAACTTGAGCGAATGTGGTCGCAACTGAGATAAGCACCACTACGGGAATTGCGACAAGCGGAAACAATGGCACTTCACGACGTCGACGCAGGACCACAAAGCCGCCGATCGCGAGACCGGCAACGGCGTAGAAGGTGTAGAGCGTGCTCCATGCCAGGAACCGTTCGCGTTTCAAGATCCTGATGTCGAAATTGACGTCGGTTCCAGGGTTGTACAACCCGACGATCCGCGCCCAACGCAACACGAC
>JBBRPC010000332.1:0-3186 GCA_038228615.1 Acidimicrobiia bacterium
AGCGTGTCGCTCAATGCACCTCGGGCTACTGCAGTCGAATAGCGAGTAGAATCGTAGTGAAAATGAATATCAACCCGGCGACAATCGTCGCTCGGTCCAGATTCTTTTCCATCACGGTCGAGCCAGCCATAGAACCACCGACGTTGCCACCGAACATGTCGGAGAGGCCACCGCCGCGACCAGCGTGAAGCAATACGAGCAGGATCAAAAACAACGACACCGTAATATGTACGACGACAATGATCGCGTTCGCCACGCAGGACTCCTTAGTGCACGAGGTGTTCGGCACGTACCGAACATTGGGGAGCATAACCGCCGGGCGAATCCCAAACGCGCTGGACTGGTCATTTTTGCGACACGCATCTTCGCAGCTGACCTGGACCTGGAACGAAACGGACGAATGACCGCTCATCCGTTCCGTCGGTCGCAGGCGGCCGGGCGTCGATACCTGATCACGACTTCACGGTTGCGAGGAGAACTTCACGATTCTGGCGAAGTCGTCCGGGTCGAGCGACGCGCCTCCGACGAGCGCCCCGTCAATCTCAGGCATCGTCATGAGTTCAGCGATATTGCCAGGCTTGACGCTGCCGCCGTACAAGATCCTGATCTGGTCGGCCACCGGCCCAACAAGGTCGCGCAGCGTTGCGCGAATGACGCCAATCGTCGTATTGGCATCCTGAGAGGTCGCAGTTTTTCCCGTTCCAATTGCCCAAATGGGTTCGTATGCAACCACGCACGCGCCAACGTCATCGGCTTTGATGCCCTCGAAGGCCGCACGTATCTGGCCTGCGACCTTGGCGTTGGTGGCTTCGGCTTCGCGTTCTTCGAGGGTTTCGCCGCAACACACGATCGGGGTCATGCCGGCGCCAAGCACTGCACGGGTTTTCTTGGCGACCATTTCGTCGGTCTCGAAGAAGATCTCACGACGTTCCGAATGACCGACGATCACATAGCGGACATTCATCTTCGCGAGCATTGGTGCACTCACCTCGCCGGTGAATGCACCTTGTTCCTCGAAGTAACAGTTCTGTGCGCCAAGACCAATCGTCATGCGGTCGCTCTCGATGACCGTTTGAATTGAACGCAAACAAATCAACGTTGGGCACACCACCACATCGCAACGCTCGTAGTCGTCGGGCTCAAGACGATAGGCGAGCTTCTGTACGACTTGAATCGCCTCGAAATGGTTGTGGTGCATCTTCCAGTTGCCAGCCATTAACGGTTTGCGAGCAGGTTTGGATGCCATCAGTGTTCCTTCGTTGAAGCTCGGAGAGCGCGGAGCCCGGGAAGGTCGCCCAGTTCGATGAACTCGAGCGTGGCGCCACCTCCGGTGCTGACATGATCGATGCGTGTCGCGACACCAAACTGCTTCGCCGCAGCAGCACTGTCGCCACCCCCGATCACCGTGAAGCCATCGCAATCGGCGACGGCTTCTGCCACCGTCTTGGTACCGGCCTGGAACGGTTTCATTTCGAACACTCCCATTGGACCGTTCCACAGCACAGTTCCGGCACCGGCAATGACCTCGGCGTAGTCCCCAGCGGTTTCTGGGCCAATATCGAGACCCTTCCAGCCGCTCGGTATGCGACCAGCTGCGCAGTGTCGCGAAGCCGCGGTGTCGGTCATCTCCTGAGCGATCACTACGTCGGTCGGAATTTGGATGCGGCCCGTCGCGAGCAGCGCCTGACAACGTTCGATGAAGTCGGTCTCGACAAGACTGTCACCGATCGAAAGCCCTTGGGCCGCATGGAACGTGAACGCCATCGCGCCGCCGACGAGAATCGTGTCGCACCGAGCGAGGAGCGCGTCGATCACACCAAGTTTGTCGCTGACCTTCGAACCGCCGAGAATGGCAACGAACGGCCTGCGCGGATCATCAAGGAGCGCACCGAGTACCTCAACTTCGCGCGCGAGTAATCGACCAGCCGCGCTCGGGAGCACCCGCGGCGGACCGACAATCGACGCATGCGCACGGTGTGCGGCACCGAACGCGTCGTTGACGTACACATCACCGAGTTGGCTCAGGTTCGTCTCGAACGCCGGGCTGCATGCTTCCTCGCCAGGTTCAAAGCGCAAGTTCTCAACGAGCAACACTTCGCCATTGCGAAGATTCTGCGCCGCTGACAGCGCTCGAAAACCGGCGACGTCATCGACCGTGTCGATGGTGATCCCGAGGAGTTCGCCCAGTCGGGTCGCGACCGGCGCCATCGAAAGCGCTGGGTCGGCAACCCCCCGTGGGCGGCCGAGATGCGAACACAAGACCAACGCGCAATCGCGTTCCCTCAACCAGTTGATCGTGGGCAATGCACTTTGAATGCGCAGATCGTCACTGATATTTCCATTCCCGTCGAGCGGGACGTTGAAGTCGGCTCGTACGAGCGCGCGCGTTCCTCGCGAAAGCGGAAGATCCTCGAGTTGCGGAACCAAAGCCGTGGTCATACTGCGCGAGGCAACTATTTCGCACCGATAAATACAGCCAGGTCGACGAGTCGGTTCGAATAACCCCATTCGTTGTCGTACCAGCCGAGCACCTTGATCTGACGACCGTTCGTAATGGTGTCGACGGCCGAAAACACGCAGCTTGAAGGATCATGAACGATGTCGGCCGAAACGAGTGGCTCCGTCGAGTATTTCAAGACACCGCGAAACTTCGGGTCGGCCGCGGCCTTCGCGAACGCTGCGTTGATCGCCACGGCGTCGACGTCTGCTTTCACCACGGCGACCAGATCGGTAATCGAACCGGTCGGCGTTGGTACGCGTAGCGCCATTCCATCGAGCTTGCCCTTCAGGTTCGGAAGGACAACTCCGATCGCACGTGCAGCTCCGGTGCTATTCGGGATGATCGACAGCGCCGCGGCCCGCATGCGGCGCAGGTCCGGCTTGCCCGATCTGGTTGCCGTCGCTTGGTCCTGGAGTTGCTGATCGCTTGTGTAGGCGTGGACCGTCGTGATCAAACCTTGTTCAATACCGAATGCATCGTCGAGAACTTTTGCGAGCGGCGCCAAACAGTTAGTCGTACACGACGCATTTGAGATCACGGTGTGTACCGCGGCGTCGTACACATCGTCGTTGACACCCATGCAGATGGTCGCGTCGGCGTCGGGCGACGGTGCCGAAATGATCACGCGCTTGGCGCCGCCGTTGAGGTGAGCCGCTGCACCTTCGCGAGATGTGAATAATCCCGTC
>JBBRPC010000333.1:0-3146 GCA_038228615.1 Acidimicrobiia bacterium
ACCGTAAACGGTGGTGCCGCCTTCGTTGGTGGGCTCTCCGGTCGTTGGCGGCGGTGGCAAACCGGCTACGTCCGGACCTACGCGCTGTCGATGTTTGGTGGCGTCCTCGCGGTTATCGCCGCACTCGTGTTGGTGAGGCTATGACGATGTCGTCCTTCCCGTGGCTGACCGTCATTGGTCTCGTGCCGCTCCTCGGCGCTGTCGCCGTAGCGGCGTTGCCCAAGGGCCGTGAGTTGCTGGCCAAGCAAGTTGCTCTCGGCGTCTCGCTTGTGCCGGTGGTGCTCGTCATCTCGATGGCACTGCGGTTCGACGCCAACAACACCGCGCCATTCCAGTTCGCGGAGAATCACGAGTGGATTCCTACCTTCGGAATCTCTTACTCGCTCGGCGTCGACGGTTTGTCGCTTGTGCTGATCGCGCTGTCAGTCGTACTCGTGCCGTTGGTGATTCTGGCGGGATGGCATGACGCCGACGGTGCCCGCGGATCAGTCAAGGCGTTCTTTGCGCTGACTCTCGCACTTGAGACGGCGATGATCGGTGTCTTCGCTGCCACTGACGTATTCCTCTTCTACGTCTTCTTTGAAGTCATGCTGATCCCGGTCTACTTCCTCATCGGTCGTTACGGGGGACCACAACGGTCCTACGCCGCGGTGAAGTTCCTCCTCTACAGCTTGCTCGGTGGGCTTCTGATGTTGGCCGCACTCATTGGCCTCTACGTCGTGTCGGCTGACCAGTTGGGCACGGGCACCTTCGACTTCACGACTTTGGTCAACAACCTGCACATGGATCCCGGCACGCAGAAGTTGCTGTTCCTCGGGTTCTTCATCGCGTTTGCGATCAAGGCGCCGCTGGTGCCGTTGCACACCTGGTTGCCCGATGCTGCGGCGGAGTCGACGCCCGGCACGGCGGTGCTGCTCATCGGCGTACTCGACAAGGTCGGGACCTTCGGGATGTTGCGTTACTGCCTTCCGATTTTCCCGTCCGCGTCGATCTATTACGCGCCGGCAGTCATCGTGATTTGCGTGATCAGCATCTTGTACGGCGCGTTGCTCGCGATCGGCCAAACCGACATCAAACGTTTGATCGCCTACACGTCGATCTCACACTTCGGCTTCATCGCGGTGGGAATCTTCGCGATGACCACGCAGGGCCAAAGCGGGGCCACGCTCTACATGGTCAACCACGGCTTCTCGACTGCCGGCCTGTTCCTCATCGGTGGGTTCCTCATCAGCCGACGCGGATCACGTCTCATCAGTGACTTCGGTGGTGTGCAGAAGGTCGCGCCTCTGTTGGCGGGCACTTTCCTCGTCGTGGGACTTTCGTCGCTGGCGTTGCCGGGGCTATCGAGTTTCGTCAGCGAGTTCCTGGTCTTGGTTGGGACCTTCTCGACGTACAAGTGGGCCGGAATCTTGGCCACTCTCGGCATTGTCCTCGCCGCGCTCTACATCCTTTGGATGTACCAACGCCTCATGAATGGACCGGTCGGCGAGGGCGTTGACAAGGTGAGCGACCTGAAGAGCCGTGAGATGTGGGCGATTGCCCCGATACTTGCGATCATCCTTGCGTTGGGCTTCGTCCCACAACCGCTGCTCAATGTGATCAACCCGACCATCGATCGCACGATGAAACAGGTGGGCGTCACAGATCCTGCCCCCGTAGTCAATGTCGATGTAGCGACCGGAGGGGTGGCCAAGTGAGCACTCTTCTCGCGGTGGACAAGTTCCCGACGCCGTCCATTGAGTACGCGCAACTAGCGCCAGTGTTGATTCTCCTCGGTGTTGCCTGCGTGAGCGTTCTCGTTGAAGCGCTCGTGCCGCGCGCGCACCGGCGCAGCGTCCAACTCGTGTTGGTATTCGGATCGCTGACCGCCGCTTTCATCGCGGTCGTACGCAACTCCGGTACACGGACCTTGGCGGCTCAAAACGCCGTCGCCATTGACGGTCCCGCGCTTTTCATGCAAGGAACGATCATCGTCCTCGCCTTCGTTGGCGCACTCCTGATGGCAGAGCGTTCGGTCGATCCCGGTGGCGATGGTTTCGCCGCTCGAGCATCGACTACGCCCGGCAGCCACGACGAAGCGGAGTTCACGCGACAGGGATGGCTGCAAACCGAGATCTGGCCGCTGTTCCTCTTTAGCGTCAGCGGGATGTTGCTCTTCCCCATCAGCAACGACTTGCTGATGATGTTCGTGGCGCTCGAAGTGTTGTCGCTCCCGCTGTACTTGATGACCGGGCTGGCGCGCCGACGTCGTTTGCTTTCTCAAGAAGCATCGATGAAATACTTCTTGCTTGGCGCCTTTTCGTCGGCGTTCTTCATCTACGGTTCGGCGTTGCTCTACGGATTCGCGGGCACGATCGAATTCGGCGGCATCGCGGATGCCCTGACGAGCAAACCTAGCCAGATGCCACTGCTGCTCGGCGGGACCGCCTTGATCGCGGTCGGTTTGCTTTTCAAGATCGGTGCTGCACCGTTCCATCAGTGGACCCCCGATGTGTACCAGGGTGCCCCCACCTCGGTCACCGGGTTCATGGCCACCTGCACGAAAGTCGCCGGCTTTGGTGCGTTGCTGCGCGTGTTCTACGTCGCACTCGGCGGCTTGCAGTGGGACTGGCGACCGATGATGTACGCCATCGCGATCTTCACCATGCTGGTCGGTTCGATCGTGGCCCTGACTCAAAGCGACATCAAGAGGATGCTGGCGTATTCGTCGATTGCGCACGCAGGTTTCTTGCTCATTGCCGTGGTTGCTACCAACGCCGACGGGATCTCCAGTGCAATGTTCTACCTCGTGGCGTATGGCTTCATGACCCTCGGAGCCTTTGGAGTGGTCACCCTCGTACGTGATTCAGCGGGTGAAGCAACGCATCTGTCGCAGTGGGCTGGCTTGGGCAAGAAGTCGCCGTTGGTCGCAGGTGTCTTCGCCTTCTTCTTGCTTGCCTTGGCCGGTATCCCGCTGACCAGTGGCTTCATCGCAAAGTTTGCGGTCTTCCAAGCCGGTATCCGCGGCGGCGCGGGCCCGTTGGTAGTCATCGCCGTGATCCTCAGCGCGGTGGCGGCGTTCTTCTACGTACGCGTCATCGTGCTGATGTTCTTCAACGACCCAGCGCCTGACGGTCCGTCGGTTGTCGTACCGAGTGCGTTCACCT
>JBBRPC010000334.1:0-3124 GCA_038228615.1 Acidimicrobiia bacterium
AATTCGACCGCCACCACAAACTCGGCCGTCCGTGTCTCTACGCACACATCGAGAAATGCGCGGCGCCATGCGTTGGCGATATCGATCGCGACGGCTACGACGTGCTGGTTGCTGAGCTGCTCGAATTTCTCGACGGCGACAGCGATGCGATCGTGGCTCGGATCGACGAGCGGATGCGCGCCGCTGCTGACGAACTCGAATTTGAATTGGCAGCCCGTCTGCGCGATCAACTCGCAAGTGTCCGCAAAGCAATCGAACGTCAACAGATGGTTGGGGCACGCGAGGAGGACTACGACCTGCTGGGGTTTGCCGACGACGATCTCGAAGCGAGCGTGCAACTGTTCTACGTGCGCAAGGGACGAGTTGTGGGTCGCAAGGGAGTTGTGGTCGACAAGGTCGAGGATCTTGATCGGCCAGGTCTGATCGCGCGCATCGTCGAGATGCTCTATGCCGACGCGCCACCAAGCGACATTCCCAAAGAGATCTTGGTGCCGACTGAACCGGAAGATCTCGAACTCTACGAAGAGTTTCTGACGCTGCAACGGGGGAGCAAGGTCACGATCCGAGTACCGCAGCGTGGTGGCAAACGAGCCCTCATGCAGACAGCAGAGCTGAATGCACGCGAGAGTTTTTCTCGCCACAAGCTGCGCCGGGCAAGTGATCACAATGCTCGCGCTCGAGCATTGGTTGCGCTCCAAGAAGCGCTCGAACTTCCCGAAGCACCTTTGCGCATTGAATGCTTCGATATTTCGAATCTCCAGGGCACCGAAATTGTCGGTTCGATGGTCGTCATGGAGGACGGTCTCGCGAAGCGCGGAGAATATCGTCGATTCAAAGTGAAAACGCTCGACGGTCAAGACGATTTCGCCGCGATGGAAGAGGTGCTGAGCCGCCGTTTTCGCAACTACCTCCGCGAGCGCGAAGAGGGAGCACATGCAGGGAAACGTTTCAGCTACCCGCCGAACCTGCTGCTCATCGATGGCGGTAAAGGTCAACTGAATGTCGCCTCGAGAGTGTTAGAAGACCTCGGTCTCGAAGAAATCAACCTCGCGAGTCTCGCGAAGCGATTCGAGGAGGTGTACCGGCCAGGGCGCTCCGAGCCGATCCGAATTCCCAGAGATTCCGAAGCGCTCTACCTACTGCAACAGGTGCGCGACGAAGCACACCGATTCGCGATTACCTATCACCGTACGTTGCGCGACAAGAAGATGACCAGAAGCATTCTCGACGACGTTGTCGGGCTCGGACCCACCCGGCGGTCACGACTGTTGAAAGAGTTCGGGAGTGTCAAGAAACTCAGGGAAATGAGCGAGGAAGATTTGCTCGCGCTTACCTGGCTCCCCGACGCCGTGGCCAAAGCGACGTACGCTGGTCTGCATGCCCGCGGCTGATCCTCCGCTCGATGTGACCGTCATCACGGGGATGTCGGGAGCTGGTCGTTCCGAAGCGGCCCACGTGCTTGAAGATCTTGGCTTTTTCGTCATCGATAACCTCCCACCGCAATTGATCATCAAAGTCGCAGAGTTGGCGCGCGGTCACGATCAGCCCACGAGGTACGCACTCGTTGTCGATGTGCGTTCCGGCGATTTTCTCGCGGCGCTTGGCGACGCGATGAACGAACTACGTGCAGAAGGTGGCAGTGCGCGTACCCTGTTTCTCGACGCGAACGACGAAGCGTTAGTTCGTCGATACGAGGCAAGCCGGCGCCGCCATCCGTTGAGCCACGATGAAGGCGTGATCGACGGGATCCGGCGAGAGCGCGAGCTGCTCGGCCTGCTGAAGGGCGAGGCCGACGTGCTGGTCGACACGTCCAATCTCAATGTGCACCAGCTGCGCGACCGATTGCGCGAGATATTTCTCGACGACCGTGCGGATGCGGGAGCACATTTACGGACGAACGTGATGTCGTTCGGTTTCAAACACGGGCTTCCGATTGATGTCGATATGGTGTTCGACTGCCGTTTCTTACCGAACCCGCATTGGATTGAGTCGTTGCGACCCCTGTCTGGTCGCGATGATGCCGTTCGCGAGTATGTGCTCGGCCAACGCGACTCCAAAGCATTCGTGAAGGAACTTGATCGAATGTTCACCTTGCTGCTGCCTGCGTTCGAACGGGAAGGAAAGTCGTACTTGTCGATTGGGATTGGTTGCACGGGCGGCCGTCACCGCAGCGTCGCGATCGCCGAAGAGCTTGTGCAGCTTCTCGGCCGCAAGGGGCACAACGCCCGCGTCCACCACCGGGATATCGACCGTGGCTGATCGTCCTGGCAACGACACGCTGTCGTTGTCGTGGCTCGAAGGCCTCGCCTTAGGTCCTGTTCCGGGCGGACCGAAGGTCGTCGCCATCGGTGGAGGCCACGGCTTGGCGGTCATGCTGCACGCGGCGCGGCGCTATGCGGGGTCGATCACAGCCATTGTCAGCGTTGCCGACGATGGCGGGAGTTCAGGGCGGCTCCGGGCGATCCACGACGTGCCAGCTCCCGGAGATCTTCGCAAAGCGATCGGCGCGCTCGCGGCCGTTGGATCGGTGTGGCCGACCGTCTTAGAGCATCGATTCGCCGCTGGTGAGCTGCGTGGACACACTGTCGGCAATCTGCTGCTCGTCGGGCTTGCCGAGTCGCTGGGTTCCATCACCGCTGCGTGCTCGGAAGCCTCTCGAATCGTTGGTACCGTGGGCTCGATATTCCCCGCCACGAGCGACGCTGTCCAGCTAGCCGCGGATGTAGGCGACGAGGCCGTGATCGGCCAGGTTGCAATCCAGCAGGCTGGAGCTGCGCAGCGGATTCGCAACGTACATGTGTTGCCCGGCGACGCCGCGGCGAGTCCAGGAGCGCTCGGAGCGATCATGGAAGCCGACCAGATCGTCCTTGGCCCAGGTTCGCTGTTCACGAGTGTCGTGGCGTCGGTGGTCGTGCCCGAAATTCGCACGGCGCTGGCGCTCGCGGCCGGCAGAGTGGTGCAGGTGGCCAATTGTCTGGCCGAGGTTCCCGAGACGATCGGCCTAGACGGGACCGACCATTTGTTGGCAGTTCTCGAACACGGCGTACGGGTCGACACGTTCCTCTACGACCGCCAAGCCGAGCTCCAGGTGAACGAGACGAACGTCTTTGAGCATGGCGTGATG
>JBBRPC010000335.1:0-3103 GCA_038228615.1 Acidimicrobiia bacterium
AGCCGAAGTCGCCGCCGCCGCAGCGATCGGTGCAATTCCGACGCTGTGAAGTCCTGAGGCAATTCAATAGGACGATCGGCCCTGGCGCTGCTGCACGTTGTCGGCGAGTCTTGCTACATGGGTCCCCACAAATCTCGTGACACATGGTTGCTCATTGCCACGAGTGCTGGGCTCGGCGCCGGTGGTCTGTTCTACGCGTTCGGGTTCGTGTCGTTGGCGCATGCAACTTGGGCGATAACCACTGCGGTGGGAATCGTGCCAGCGACTTGGTGGGTGATAGCCGATGCTCGGCGTCGCAAACTTGGGGTCGACCTGATTGCGTTGTTTGCGCTCATCGGTACCGTGATTGTGCGCGAATTTCTTGCCGGTGCAGTTATTGCTGTGATGTTGGCGAGCGGGCGGACGCTTGAGGCTCGTGCGGCCGCGCGAGCTCGGCGCGAGTTACGCGCGTTGCTGGAACGCGCGCCGAGGGTGGTACATCGCTATGTCGATGGCGAGCTCACCGCTCCGCCGCTTGAGGATGTGTGTGCCGGCGATTTGCTGATGGTGCAACCCGGTGAAGTTGTTCCCGTCGATGGGCTCCTCGAAAACGGCATTGCTGTCCTTGATGAAAGCGCATTGACTGGCGAAGCGCTGCCGGTCGAACGCGGTATCGGCGACGGAGTGCGGAGCGGCGTGGTGAACGCTGGCGGACCGTTCGATTTGCGTGCGACAACATCTGCAACCGAGAGTACCTACGCCGGGATTGTGCGCCTCGTGGGGGAAGCCGAAGCTTCGAGCGCGCCATTCGTACGGCTGGCCGATCGTTACGCCAGCGCATTTTTGTTCGTGAGCATGGCGTTGGCTGGTGCCGCATGGATGCTGTCCGGCGATCTCGTACGAGGCGTCGCCGTGCTTGTCGTTGCCACACCGTGCCCACTGATTTTGGCAGCACCGGTGGCGATCGTGTCAGGTCTGTCTCGAGCGGCTCGCCGCGGCGTGGTCGTGAAAGGTGGCGCCGCGTTCGAACGCCTCGCAAAGGGCGAGATCCTGCTCTTCGACAAGACTGGGACGATCACACTGGGCCACCCGACCGTCGCGGAAGTGGTGCCAGCGGGCGAGCTCAGTACCGACGATGTGCTGCGCTTTGCAGCGTCGCTTGACCAGGTATCGCCACACGTGCTCGCCGGGGCAGTCGTGCGAGCTGCCCGCGAACGGTCCCTGCCGTTGCACCTGCCGACCAACGTTGAAGAGGTCCCGGGTCATGGGGTGCGTGGAGTCGTCGCCGGACATCGGGTTGCCGTTGGCAAAGCTGCGTGGGTCGTAGGACGATCCGATTCGGGCTGGGTTCGTTCAGTCCGCCGGCGCGCTGAGCTCGAAGGATCGATCACCGTTTTCGTGCAGGTCGATGATGTAGCGGTTGGAGCGCTCCTCCTTGAAGACCGAATTCGTCCGGACGCGGCGCGCACGATTCGTGGGTTACGTCGCGATGGCATCCGCCGATTTGTCATGGTCACGGGTGATCGTGAAGAGACTGCACGCTCGGTTGCGGCCGTTATCGGAGTCGACGATGTGCTCGCCGAACGGACGCCAGCCGAGAAGGTCGACGCGGTGCGATTGGAAAGTCGGAACGGGCGCACGATCATGGTGGGTGATGGCGTCAACGATGCACCAGCGCTTGCGCTTGCCGGGGTCGGAGTCGCGATCGGAGCGCGAGGTTCCACAGTGTCTTCAGAAGCTGCCGACGTCGTGCTCACCGTCGATCGTTTGGACCGACTCGGTGAAGCGATCGTTATCGCGCGGCGCACACATCGCATCGCGACGCAGAGCGTGTTCGCGGGCATGGCGATGTCGCTGGTCGCGATGACTGCGGCCGCGCTGGGATTTCTACCGCCAGCCTGGGGAGCATTGCTGCAGGAGGTGATCGATGTTGCGGTCATTCTCAACGCTCTGCGTGCGTTGCTCGACGTGTCGGCCGCGACTCGATTGGTCGGCGAGGATGCGTCGTTGACTCGACAATTCAGCGCCGAACACGCGGCGCTCTGGCCGGAGGTTGCGCGTTTGCGAACGATCGGCGACGCTCTCGATCACGACAACGCTGCGGAGACGATGCCGAAGGTTCGAGCAATACACCGGTTCTTGGTTGAGGATCTCGATCCGCACGAACAAGCGGAGGATGCCACGTTGTATCCGGTGCTCGCGAAGTTATTGGGCGGGAGCGATCCCACTGCCACGATGAGTCGTGCACACGTAGAAATCTCACACCTGATCCGCAGGTTGGGACGGGTACTCGGCGATATCGGGACGGAAGGTCCAGACCGCGACGACATCGTCGAACTTCGTCGACTGCTCTACGGTCTCTATGCGATCCTGCAGCTTCATTTTGCCCAAGAAGATGAGGGCTACCTGTCGCTGGTCGATGAGCAACTTCCCGCGAAATCGCTCACACACGGTTAGCGACCGAAGAATTCGGTCTGGTACCCTCGGGCTACGCCGCGGGGTGGAGCAGTCTGGTAGCTCGTTGGGCTCATAACCCAAAGGTCGTAGGTTCAAATCCTACCCCCGCCACCATTTTCAAGCAGCGGTCGTGAACGCCGGTCCTTTAGGGTCGGCGTTTCGCATTCCGCGTTACCTGGAGCGTTTGGTGACTTCGGTTTACGAGCCCGCGCTTCGGTTGCCGACGGGCTCGACAACGTTTACTTTGGACGGATTGTGGCGACCTCCGGAGGCACATGGCTTTGCTACGGGCGGTTCGCTCCGAACCAATGATGAATCACAGATGTACGTGACTTGACACCACAAGATTATTGTGTTAGAACACACGATATGAAAACACGCACGCCCCGCACCATTCACCTGGTCGACGTTGAGAACCTCGCATCAGACCCACGGCCGACCAGCGCTACGGTTGCTGCGCTGCGATCTCACTACGAGGATCTGGTGGGGTTGCAGCCGGATGATCACGTCGTTATCGCTTGCAATCATGGCGCTTGCCTGCGAGCCGGTTTGGGTTGGCCTGGTGCGCGCCTCGTGGTGAGGTCTGGTCCAGACGGAGCTGATCTTGCGTTGCTTGACGTTGTCGATTTGGAGCGAATTGCTGAACGCTTCGATGCGATTGTCGTGG
>JBBRPC010000336.1:0-3081 GCA_038228615.1 Acidimicrobiia bacterium
AGCTGACGTGCTGCGCCGATAAGTGCGGTGTTGCACGAAATCGCGAACGCCTGTTGCAACGCGATTGTGGGCGCGGCTTCTCCTTCGAAGTTGTGGAACTGACGACCACCGACTCTGATGGTGGGCGGGCACGACACCGGACTTGTGGTGGAAAGGCCGTGTTCGAGCAGGTCGGCTGCCGTAATGATCTTGAACGTCGAACCTGGAGGAAAATGCCCAGCGAGTGCGATGTCGAAGCCTTGAGTATCTGGATGGCTCACCGTGGCGATGATCGCTCCGGTTGACGCGCGGATCGCGACGATCGCTGCGGCACCGGGAACGTTGGCGAGCGCCTGTTCTGCTGCCTGTTGCACGCCGGGAGTGATTGTTGTGCCGACCGCTGTACCTGGCACTGACTTGCTGATCGCCAGGGTTGCAACAACGTGTTTGCGTGGGTCGACGAGCTCGAGTGCGCCGCCGGGGCTTCCGGCAAGTTGGCGTTCGTAGCGGAGTTCAAGGCCGCTGTGCCCGACGATCAGGTGCGATGAATACGGTGCGCCGAAACTCTTGAGCTGTTCGGCCGTGATCGGCCCGATCGCGCCAACGACGTGCGCGGTCAGACTCGCGCTGATTGAACCACGTGCCGCGTGCGTTCGAAAGACCGTTCCCGGTATCGGATAAATGGCCTTTTTCACGGCCAAATACGCTGGCCGCGCGAGCTCGAACACCTGCACGAACCATTGAGGATGAAGTGTCGCGGCGGCGAGCGCGGTATTCACTTGTGTCGGGGTCGCACCAGCGCCGACAAGGGCGTGGGTCAATTGTGCCTTGTTCTTGACGCGGCTTCCTTGGATGCCCACTGTGACGATTGGCTCGGCGGTCGTGAGCGGTGCTCCGTTGCCATCGTTGATTGTGGCGCGGGCTGGCCACGATGTCGTCCGTGTGTATTGGTATCCAGGCAAAAGGCCGTTGTCGATGACTTGGGGCGACCATGTCACCAACCAATGGTGGGGGTGGTGGGTCAACCGCAACACTCCGGAGCGCGTCACCGAAGGGAATGGTGGCGCGGTCAACCGATTCGTGAGCGGTATCGACGCGTCATTGCTTGTTTGTTCGACAGTTCCCATACTGAAGTCGATGCTCGTGATGCCCGCATCGGACATCAGCTTCTTAACTGCATCCACAGGCCTGTCGGACGGAATACCGATGAGGGGCGCGACGGCCGCGGCATCGCCACGGTGCAGCGCAGCAAGAAACGTGCGAGCCACGGCCTCTGGTTTTGGCTCATCGTTCCCGCTACATGCTGCGATGATCGTGGAGGCGACAATAGCGACGGCGAATCGCGCGACAACGCGGCGTCGGGTCGGGGAGAAGATGCCTTGAATTGTAGTGCTGCGTTATTTCGATGAAGCGGAGGCGAGATCGAAATGTGGGTTATAGATAAATCCAACGACTGCGCCATCTGGGGCACGCACCGTCGCAGTGATAATGCCGTCGCCGACCTCGGTTGCTGGCGTGTGTTCGGTTGCGCCTTGCGCGAGTGACGCTGCCACAGACGTGCTCACGTCGGCGACGCCCCAATACAAAAGCGCACCGTCGTGCGGATCGGCGTCGGGCAGGAGACCGAGTTCGTAACCACCCACATTGAAACCAACATAGAACGGTTCATCGAAATACGGTGCGAATCCCAGCAGCTGTGCCCACCAGCTTTTCGAGGCAGCTAGATCGCTGGTCGGGTAGATCACGGTGCGCAGGCCGAGTAGCTGTATCGTCATGGTGACATTGTGACAGATGCGCGCGACGTCGCTGTGAGGTGTTAGGGAACCCAAGGTGTGCTGATCGCGACCAATGGCTGCGCGACCTCGGCTGCATGTTGTGTTGCGGTGGTAGCTGTTCCCCCCGGCGGATCGAAGAACATTGTTCTCACGCCCTGCAGGGAATCTGTGCAGCCGTGACCAGGGTCGGTACACGGCAGCCCTGAGTTGAGATAACTCCCGCTTGTGCCGAAGGCAAAAGCGTCGCCCGTGCATTGTGGTGTTGTCGGAGCGTTGTCGTCGAGGTAGTAGTTCGTTCCGGACACAGCGAAGCTCGTCGCGAGCGACTCGACGTGCGTAATTGTGCCCTGTGCGCCCGCGACTTGTTCCCAGTTGACAGGGTCGCTTGTGACGGTATCGGGTACGCCATCGATCGCCACGCCTGTCGGGTTCGCAGCATTGCGGTACGTCATGCCAGCTGCCGCGGGGCTGTAGTCGATGAGGTCCATGATCGAAGCGATCGCATGGACGCGAAGGTCGGTGACAACATCTTCGCGGCGGTCGTAGAAAATATGTGTGCGTTGGGTGCTTGGCCCGCTGTTCGCTCCGACGTAGGAGCGGATGGCACGCACCGGTCCGTTGATATTTGTGACGAACGCACCCTCGGCGGAACCGTACGGCCCCGTCGCGTCGAAGGTGTCCTCGCTCCGCACACAGACGTCTGGCGCAAAAAGAGCTTTATTTCGATCGAGAATATCGACGCCCGTCGCGCCAGGTGCAGTGACGTTGAGTTGATCACTCAACCAACGATTTGAAAAATGCTGTTTGTAGGTGCCAGCTGTGATCTCGGAGTCTTCTGGATTTGAATTGCCAGTCAGGCTGTACGTCTTTTTGTAGTTGCCCGACAACAACTTGAAGGTGTAGGTGACGTACTTCTTGCCGGCGTTTTGCTTCAACTTGCTCCCCGTCGACTTTCGGAACAGATACACCCAAGCCTCGTTCGTTGGGGCGAGCGGATCGGTGATGTGCACCTCGACTCCGGTGCCGACTCCGGTGCCGACAGGTTGTGTTCCGCCGGGTGACTGCACGCCAGCGTCGCGCGCCATAAAGGCGAGTTCGTCGTTTGCGTCGAACGACTTGTCTGGGTCGGCGCCTGTCCAGGTCGAAGAAGATGTGTACACGAGTGCGTTCACGAGCGACACTTGACTGCCATAAAAATTCGCGGATGAGTTGTGGTAAATCTTGGCGAAGTTCTTCACTGCCCGTTCATCTATTTGAATCGGGAGTTGTTGCCAGGCGCTTCCGTTCCAGCGGAAACCCACGATCGTGGTGCGCGAGCCGTTCACAA
>JBBRPC010000337.1:0-3080 GCA_038228615.1 Acidimicrobiia bacterium
GACGCCACAGGTGCTGAGAAATGACGACGCTACGCTCTGCGCCATGTCGCGCATTGTGGTGCAGGGGGGCGGCGCGCTTGCGGGCAGCGTCCGTGTTTCAGGCGCCACGAAGAACGAAGGAACCAAGGTGATGGCCGCGGCGTTGTTGGCCGAGGGCGAATGTCGAATCACCAACATTCCACGGGTCGCCGATCTCGATGTCATGATCGAGTTGTTGGAGACAATCGGCGCCAGGGTGGAATGGACCGCAGACGATGCGCTGACAATCGATGCGAGCGGTGACCTCACTCCTGTTGCGCCCTACGAACTCGTGTCGAAAATGCGAGCGTCGATCAACGTGCTCGGTCCGCTTGTCGCTCGCTGCGGGGAGGCGCGTGTTGCCCTTCCGGGCGGCGACGCGATCGGAAGCCGGAAGCTCGATATGCATGTGAACGGTCTGCGGGCGATGGGCGCGCAAGTTGAACAAGATCATGGATATCTTGTCGCTTGGACCGACGGAGGACTCCTCGGCGCGCGACACGTTCTTGAATTTCCGAGTGTCGGAGCGACAGAAAACTTGCTCGCGGCTGCCGTCGTTGCCAAAGGCACGACGGTCATCGACAATGCAGCACGCGAACCCGAAATCAGTGAGCTCTGCGCCTTTCTGAATCGGATGGGCGCGCATGTGGTTGGTGGTGGAACGTCGACGATCACCGTCGACGGCGTTGAAGGTCTCGAAGCGGCCGATATCGAGCTGATCGGTGATCGCATCGAAACCGGAACGTTGTTGCTCGCGTGCGCGATGGCTGGTGGCGAGATCGAAATTGAGGGCGCGCAGCTTGAGCATGTCGACGTCATGGCCCGAAAACTGGGCGAGATGGGGATGCTTGTCGCGTCAACGACGAACGGCCTTTGGGCGCGCGCACGGGAACGGTTGCGGGCGATTGATATTGCAACGCTTCCGTTCCCGGGGTTTGCGACCGATCTGATGCCGATCGCGGTCGCGTTGTTGACCGTGTGCGACGGGACAGGCATCGTCACCGAGAATATTTACGACGGTCGATTCTTGTTCGTCGACGAGCTGGTTCGCATGGGTGCCGACGTACGCAACGAGGGGCGCCACGCGATCGTGCGAGGCATTCCTCGGCTCCAGGGCGCTCCTGTGCGGGCCACCGACGTTCGAGCCGGGGCGGCGCTGGTTCTCGCTGGCTTGGTCGCCGACGGCGAGACGACCGTGCATGGCTGCGACCACGTGGAGCGCGGGTACGTGGATCTCCCAGCAAGTCTGCGCCAACTTGGCGCCGACGTTGAGTCGTGTGCCGACTGACCGGTCGTTCCTGTTGGCTGTTGGCGGACCCCATGGCCGACCCCATGATCGAGTGTCTGGCCAGCGCCGCACGGGCGGGGGAATAAACGCTCCGTCTGGGCGGTAGCATGGAAGTATGGCTCTCGACGTTGCAACGATGGAACCCCAAGTACTTGAGGCAATCGACCTCATTCGACCCGCATTGCAGAGTGACGGCGGCGACATCGTGTTCAACCAGATTGATCAGGACGGCGTCGTGCATGTGTCGCTCGTCGGGGCGTGCGGGACGTGCCCGGTGTCAACAATGACGCTGAAAGCTGGCGTTGAGCGAATCATTATGGATCGCGTCCCCGGCGTGACCGAGGTTGTTTCCGACAACACGTAGCCTCCCGGAAGAGACTGGCTCGTGTCGAACACCGTGACTGAGCTGGTCGCTGCCTGCATCGCTGGCGAACGTGGAGCGCTTGCTCGTCTACTTTCGATGATCGAAGCCGGTGGCGATGATGCACGCTCGGTCGTCGCCGCGCTCCCCGCGCCGCAAGGCTCCGCGTGGACCGTCGGAATCACTGGCGCGCCTGGCGCGGGTAAGTCGACGCTGACTGATCGACTCGTCACCGAACTTGTTGATGACGAACACCGCGTCGGTGTACTCGCGATCGACCCGACGAGTCCGTTCAGCGGCGGCGCAATTCTTGGCGACCGCATTCGGATGCAGTCGCATGCGACGGATCCCCGTGTGTTCATTCGATCGATGGCAACCCGTGGGCACCTCGGTGGCTTGTCTGCTGCAACTCCGCAGGCCGCGCGCCTGCTCGCCGTCGCTCGCTTCGCGTGGGTCGTGATCGAAACCGTTGGTGTCGGCCAGGTTGAAGTGGAGATTGCTGGTCATGCCGACACCACGCTTGTGGTCGTGAATCCGGGCTGGGGCGATGCGGTGCAGGCGAATAAGGCGGGACTCATGGAAATCGCCGACATTTTTGTTGTGAACAAAGCAGATCGTCCAGGCGCGACCGAGACTGTGCACGAGATCCAAGGGATGCAATCGTTGGCGGTCGCACGCGATTGGATTCCGCCAGTTCTGCAGACGATTGGCCCGACGGGCGATGGTGTGGAAGCGGTCTCGATAGCGGTCACCGAGCACCGTCAATATCTGGAAGCCACCGGACGGGTAGACATCCGTCGCGTTGCGCGCACCGCCGATGAAGTGCGCGCGATCGCGACTGAAATGATGACAGAACGCGCGTTGGTGCAGTGCGTTGGCGCGCGTTTTGCCGAGCTCATCGACGCGGTGGATCGAGGTGAGATCGATACCTACGCCGCGGCGACGAGCATTGTTGCAGCTGCACTCGACGAATAGTGGCGCATCCACTTGCCCGAATTCTCGACGATGCTGCCCGCGGTGAATTCCCGGAGGCCGACGGCGCCATCGTTGTGCTGCCGCCACCTCCAGGCGACGTCGATGTCTTGGTTGCCTTTTCAGGACACTTTGTGCTCTCCGCAGATGTCGATGCCGAAGAAGTCGCGCGACAACTTCCCGTCGGCGACTTCTCAAAGCCGATGTCAGCCGAATTTCTGCAATGGCTTGCGCAGAAGTTGGACACCCGGTCGGGGCCGATCGACTTGGTGTTTGTGCAGCGCGCCACCGGTGCCTTCTTCGATGAATCGAACTCTGGGTCCGTTGTGCTTGAACGAATTGTTGATACCGACCATCCGAGAGTGCAACGCGCCCTTCGCTATCGGGCCGACGTTCGTGTGTATTCGACGAAAGATGAAGATGCGATCGTTGTTCTCGGCC
>JBBRPC010000338.1:0-3077 GCA_038228615.1 Acidimicrobiia bacterium
CCAATTCGCGGTCCGTCCCGGCAACTTCGCGTGTTTCGCAGCACCGACCCTTGATGCCATTTCGGCGTCCATCATCGTGGCCATCACCGCCAGACCAGCCGCAGCCGACACGGCCATCAAGCCCTCATGCGCGATCTCAGCGATCGTGGCAAGCGAAATACGGACTTCGTCGGGCAACCCGAAATCATTTCGTGGATCATCGGGCTCAGCGACGCGTACAGCAGCTATTTTCTTGGATGTCATGTGGTGGTCCCCTTCAGGTGACGTTGATTGTCTTGGCGGACGCTCGACACCCTGCCAGAAGGCAGGCATCAAGCGGGGGACCGCCACCTCACTTCAACAAACTTGGGGACATGCTCGGCGTTTTCCTTTGATGACGTTATTCTCTCGCTTCGGCTCAGTGGCCCGACGGATACGACCTTGCCGATGGTCATCCTGTCGATGGCGCAGCGGAGGCCGAGTCCGGAACTCGACGCGATTGGCGCGGTCGTGATCATGATTGGAATTGTCTGCGTTGGCGCCGCGACGTTGGCTATGCGAATCAGACGTGTGGGCGAAAAGCACTCGGTGATTGGCGGTCTTTGAATAAGGGGAGTGTGGCCGCGGCGCCTTGCAAGCAGTTCCACGAGTGGCTCGGCACCGCGCCGCTCGTTGGTGCAAGCAACCGCGGGTGCGAGATACTGACCTATGACGTTCAGTAAATTGCCCGAGACGGTCTCGTCCACACACGATGCCTCGCATCGTCTTACGACGCCCATGTCGATAGTTTGTGTGTTTGCGTTGCTTGCCAACGCCGACATCTCGGTCGCGGCAACGCCATGACTCACCCCGAAGGAGTCACCTCTCGCGCGGTTCATTTCGCCGGATCGAGCGGTGATCAGCTGGCGGCTCGCCTCGACCTCCCGGTTGGGCTGCCTTTGGCGTTCGCCATTTTTGCGCACTGTTTCACCTGCTCGAAGGACGTCCTCGCCGCGACTCGTATCAGTCGGGGTCTCGTCGAGGAAGGGTTCGCAGTGTTGCGGTTCGACTTCACCGGCCTCGGCGCAAGCGAAGGCGAGTTCTCCGACACGAACTTTTCTTCGAATGTCGAAGATCTCGTGTGCGCCGCGGCCTGGCTGCGCGAACACCACGCTGCGCCGTCGTTACTCGTTGGCCACAGCCTCGGTGGCGCAGCTGTTCTCGCGGTCGCGGCGCGACTCTCGGAAGTCACCGCGGTCGCAACTATTGGTGCACCATTTGATCCTGCGCATGTTGCTGCGCTGTTCACTGCCGAGACGTTGACCCAGCTCGATCGCGACGGAGAAGCCGACGTCACGCTCGCGGGACGCACATTCAAAGTGCGTAGCCAGCTCCTCAATGATCTCAACGCCCAGAATCTCGCGACCGCCGTCCGCGAATTGCGGCGAGCTCTGCTGGTGTTCCATTCTCCAATCGATGATGTCGTCGGCGTCGACAACGCGCGCAGGATCTACGACGCCGCACGCCACCCAAAGAGCTTCGTGTCGCTCGATGGCGCCGATCACCTCCTCACTCGTCCCGCAGACACGGAATACGTTGCTCGGGTGCTGGGCGTGTGGGCTCGCCGCTATGTGCCAGGTCCGGACCAGTCTCCTTCGGTCGCGATGCCGGCAGGGGGCGAGGGCGTCGTCAGGGTTTCCGAAACTGGGTTCGGCGCCTTTCAACAGCAAATCCGAGTTGGCGGCCATGTACTCACCGCCGATGAACCGCTTGGAGTCGGTGACGACACAGGACCGAGCCCGTATGACTTTGTCCTCGCGGGGCTCGGCGCGTGTACCTCGATGACGTTGAGGATGTTCGCTGGGCGCAGGCAGTGGCCGCTCGAACACGTCTCAGTTCAACTCACGCACAGCCGCGTGCACTCCGACGATTGTCGTGATCCGAACGCCAACTCATGCATGGTCGACTCGATCGAACGGACGATCACGCTCACCGGGCTACTGAGCGAGGACCAACGCAAGACGCTGCTTGAAATCGCCGACAAGTGTCCCGTTCACCGGACGCTGGTTGGCGATCTACGTATCACGACCAAGTTGGCCGGCGCGGATGTCATCGCACCTCCAGCATCCTGAGCAAGCTCCACTCAGTCGGTGCGGCGCATGACCCGATGGAACCGTTTCAGCGCGCCAGCCTTCATTTCTTTCGCGGCGTACCGCATACCTCGTCGAGCCTGCGCGATCTGGGCAAGATCCATGATCCGTTCGTTACGGGCGCGAACCTCTTGCAGCAGCTGGACTTCGACCTGATTGAACATCGCGGAAGTATTTCCCGGATCCGCGATCGGCGCGTCGAGGCTCAGAGCGAACGACGAAAAGTCGACTGCGTAGAGGTCGCGCACAATGTCGGCAACCGCGTCGGCCCCGACTTGGTTCCAATTGAGGTGCAGGCCCGCGTTATGCCGTTCGAATCCTGGAAACGCGACACCCGAGGACGCTAAATGCGCTCCGACTCGATTGCCGAGATCAGAAAAATCGGTGATGTTCGCGATGAGCGAGTAGTTGACGAGATCGGGCCGCACCGCATCAAACTGGGGGGCAAAATGACCGTTGCCGCGCAGCGTGGACCATTGGCTGTGAAGCTGTCGAGCGAACAACAACAACGAAGCCCGTAGGTCAAATTGCAATGAGTCGTCGGCGCTGCTTCCGTCGATCCCGAACAGCATCGCTGTCGGATCACGGAGGAGCACCTTTTGTGCCCACACCGACACCAGGCGATCAAAGGGATTCCTCACGATGGCAAACGAGAACCATCCATCCTCGCCGCGCAACGCACTCGCGCGCTGTGACGGAGACAGGTCAGTGAGCGACGGGAGCCGCCACACGCCACGATCATGCACCGTCATGTCGCGCGAGACCTCGCCTCGGTCGGACACGATCGCTGCAACGTCAAAGTTATTGACCCGCATCAATGCATGCTTGACCCCTGTGTGTCAGGGTGTTGTGAGACCAGTGGTGGTGTTATCCGTTTGCGGGGCGAGTATGGATTTGATTGATTATGACGTTGCCGTCTGTTGTTGAAAATGGTGTGGATCTCGCGAGTCGACGATCGATGCACCGCCG
>JBBRPC010000339.1:0-3055 GCA_038228615.1 Acidimicrobiia bacterium
ATCGCATCGATCCAAGTCATCAGCGTGGCATCGATTACCGACGCCATCATGGCATCGACGTATTCGAAAGTGCCGCGCGATTTACGGGTATCAAACAGATTGAGGTCGACGGGCGCACGCTGACCGCCGACCGGTTCGTCATCGCTGCTGGTGGACGCACGACGATTCCATTGATCGATGGTCTTGAGACGGTTCCCTACGAAACGTCCGACACGATCATGCGCATCGAAGCTGTGCCGCAACACCTCATCGTGATTGGCGGTGGTTTCATCGCGACCGAGCTCGGGCACGTGTTCGCCGCGTACGGTGCCAAGGTCACCATCATCGGACGTCGAGATGTGCTGCTTCCGTCCGAAGATCGAGCGATTGCCCACGCGTTCACCGAGGGAGCTCGCGAATGGGCCGACTTGCTGCTGGGCGCAGCACCCACATCAATTCGCTCAACGGCTGAAGGGATTGAAGTCGAGGTCCCAACACGAGTCTCCCTGCCCGATGGCACGACCCACGACGACACGACAGTGGTCGTAGGTGACGTCGTGCTCGTCGCCGTCGGAAGGCGACCAAACGCAGATGAACTCGACGTCGCCGCGACAGGTGTGGCCGTCGATGCACAGGGTTATGTCGAAGTCGATGACAACTACGCAACAAACATCGATGGAATTTGGGCATTTGGCGATATTGTCGGTTTTCACCAGTTGAAACACACTGCCAATATCGAAGCCAGAATCGTGTCGCACAATCTGCGGCCCAACGGCGAGGACTTGAGGTCTCGCGATCGGCGCCCGGCACCACACGCGGTGTTCAGCACACCCCAAGTTGGTGCAGTGGGGCTCACCGAGGAGCAAGCAAGAGAACTCGACCTCGATTACGTCACGATCACTCGTGCGTATTCACATACGGCGTACGGATGGGCGTTAGAAGACGTGTCGAGTTTCGTCAAACTCATCGCCGATCCAACTTCACGATTGCTCATCGGCGCGCACATCATCGGTCCGCAAGCTGCAAACTTGGTACAACACCTGGTGCAAGGTATGCATCTCGGACAGACGATCGATGAACTCGCTACCGGCCAGATTTATATCCATCCAGCCCTCAGTGAAGTTGTCGAGCAAGCCCTACTCGACCTCATCGACGCAATCAACACTCGTCTCTAGCTATATCGTTCGAGGATGCTCGCTTCGGCGAGCCGCGCCAGGCCGTCGCGAATCATGCGGCCCCGGACTTCGCCAATTCCTTCGATATCGACGAGATCATTCATGTTGGCTCGAAGCAACTTCGCTAACCCACCGAAATGCGCAACAACGCGGTCGGCGAGCTCTTCGTTCAGACGCGGGATCTTGGCCAATAGACGGTGGCCCTTCGGCGCAAGGGAAGTATCGAATTCCGTATCGGCAGGAAGATGCAAGACCGACACGACCGTGCGAATGTCGAGCATCTCATCATCGGCAAGTGATTCCAAGCTGCGCAACACTCGATCGAGCACAAATTCCGGACTTGCAACGAAATAGTCCTTACAAACAAGGCGTAATTCCTCGATAACTCCGGTCGTGAGCTCTTCGAGCTGGAGTTGTACGAGCCGGCCATCCGATCCGAGTTCGATGATGTAGCCCGCAACTTCGTTCGCGATGCGACGCACCATCTCCGCACGTTGCAATACCTCGCCTACATCGCGCGCCGTCACAAGGTCTTCCACCTCAAGCGCCGACAACGCACCAATAGCAGCATCGAGACGTTGCTTGTACCGACCGAGGATTTGTAACGCTTGATCGGCGCGGGCCAATACTCTCGGAATCACGTCGAGCGTCTTTTTTGTACCGCGCGCATGGATCGACACAACTGACATTTCTTCGGAGATGGTGACAACTGGAACGGCAATCTGGCGCGCGACGCGTTCCGCGGTGCGATGACGGGTACCAGTCTCGCTGGTCGCGATCGACGAGTCTGGCACCAGATGCACGTTGGCTCGAACAATACGTGTGGCATCCGACGACAAAATAATTGCGCCATCCATTTTGGCGAGTTCCGAAAGTCGTTGCGGAGTGAAACGAACGTCGAGAGGAAACCCGCCGGAACACAACGCTTCTACTTCGCTATCGCCGACCACGATGAGCGCACCCATTTTTGCTTGCAGGATTCGGTCGATTCCTTCGCGGAGCGGTGTACCAGGGGCGACAAGCCGCAAGGCTGCGACGAGCAGCGCGGCCTCGTGATCGTGCACCAAATGAGCCTCCTGAGATCCCGCCAGACGGCACCGAAGCGCCGAGTCGTCGTGGGGAACCGTAGCAATCATCGGTCGCGAATGCACCTAGGGTCGGTTGCCACAGCGAAGCACGGTGATTGTGCTGGCTGTCGTGCAGCAGCAGCTACAACGGCCTCGACGCAGCGAACGTTGGACGCAACGCGACTGCGAGTGCTTCGCTCACATCGCGCACACGCACGAGCTCGATTCCCGGCACCGGTGGGGTTGATTCTGGAACGATCGCCTGTAGAAATCCGATTCGAGCAGCTTCTTGTAGGCGTCGAGCGGCTTGCGGCACCGAGCGGATTTCGCCGCCGAGTCCGATCTCTCCTAACACCACTGTATGCGGTGGAACCGCCCGCTCAAGTAGCGACGATGCCACTGCGAGCGCGAGTGCAAGGTCCGCACCCGTTTCGCCAACGCGCACGCCGCCGACCACGCTCGCATAGACATCGAGTTGCGCGAGCGACAAATTACAGCGACGCTGCAGCACGGCTGTCAGCATCGCGAGCCGCCCGGCGTCGAACGATTGTGCTTGGCGGCGCGGCAATGGGGCGTTGGTTGGCGCGACGAGCGCCTGCACCTCGATCAGCAACGGCCGCGACCCTTCGATGACCGGTACGACCGCAGAACCGCTTGCCCCGGCTTGGCGATCTGTGAGCAGCAGCGCGCTCGCATCGGTCACCTCATCGAGACCCGCCGATGTCATCTCGAAGAGACCTAACTCATCGGTCCTACCAAAACGATGTTTCAGCGCCCGCAACATGCGCAGCGCATAGTGACGGTCGCCTTCGAACTGCAACACCGTATCGACAA
>JBBRPC010000340.1:0-3032 GCA_038228615.1 Acidimicrobiia bacterium
CGCGACTTCGGCGAGACCCACCAGGTCGTACATCGGAGCGCCGGGCATCAGCGAACGATCGAGTACCAGCAGGGGAAGCCAGCCTCCAGAACGCGCCTCAGCGATATCGCGTGGCGTTGCGCCGGAAGCCAAGAGCTGAGCGTCGATGTCGTCGTGCATCGCGTCCATGCTCGCACACATCCCGTCGAGCCTTCTTCTTGAGGCGTGCATCGGTAGCCTGAGAGCCACCGTGACTCCTCAGCCCATTTCAGCCAGGTTTGTTCCCACGGTGGTGCGAACTCCAGCAGTAATCGTGCTCTTGATCATCAATACGTTGCTCTTTGCTGCAGTCGCGGAACGCATTGTCTACGACGGCGCTGCGCTTCCGGGAGTCAGCGCACCGACCATCGCTCTCGGCGGGAAATCGGAACGCGACATACGTCGGGCCATCGAAACATTCGCAAACCGGCTCGAACAGCGATCGTTTTCGAGTTCGGTCGGCGACGTGCACTTGACCATGAATGCTGGCGAAGTTGGGCTTGCCATCGATGTTGATGCAGCTGTTCGCGCAGCCCGCGGTTCGGGGAAATCCGGGAACCCGATCGACGCGATCATGGGGGTCGTGTTGCGACGCATTCGAAACAACGAGATTCCGCTCAAGGTCGCGATCGATGAACACGCGCTCGATGGCGTCGCGCAACGTTGGGTGCACGCAGCAAATGCGCACGTCCGCAACGCCGACGTCACGTTCAGCGACAACAAGATCGTTGTCGTGGCTTCGCATGCAGCGAACGGGATTCGATCGAGCGACGTGATCGACCGCCTGCGTCGGGCCCTCACCGACCCCACATCGGCGGCGGCAATTGATCTGAATACCACAACGGTACAGCCCACAATCAACACGAATGAGGCCGACGCCATCGCACGTCAGGCACGCAGTTTGCTCAATGGGCCGTACCGAATCACCACCTCACCAGCCACGTACACCATTGAGCCATCGAAGATTTCCCAGCTCTTACGCACCAACATCGTCGGCGGCCGGCTCGAACTCACCATCAATATCGACGCCCTCCGAGCGTTGGTCGCCGGAAGACTCGACAGTCCCACCGTTCCGCCAGTCGACGCAACATTTCGAATTACGCCAACCGGCGGAGTGGAAGTTGTCGCCTCACGTGATGGACGCGGCCCGGATCTCCAACACATCGCTCAGGAAATCCTCGCGGGACACCACAACATCGAAGCCCCGCTGACACTGGCTCATCCGGCACACGACTCCGCGTGGGCACACGCGCTGGGAATCCATGAGCTCGTCGCCACCTTCACGACCCACCATCCGTGTTGCCAAGCGCGCGTCACGAACATTCACGCCGCAGCGAAGCTGCTCGACGGCGCTGTCGTAGAACCAGGCGCAACCTTTTCGCTCAACGACCGTGTAGGTGCCCGTACCGCGGCGCGCGGCTTCGTCGTGGCACCGGTGTTCTACGGTGAGTTTTCTGAAGACGTGGGTGGCGGCGTGAGCCAAGTCGCGACTACCACGTTCAACGCGGCGTTTTGGGGCGGTTTCCGGATCGTCGCCCACAAGCCCCACACAATCTTCATCGATCGATACCCGCTCGGTCGCGAAGCGACGGTCAACTATCCGTCGCTAGATCTCAAATGGCAAAACAACACGAGCCATGGCGTCTTCATCCACACGGCATTCACCGGCACATCGCTCACGGTCAGCCTGTATGGCGATCGTGAACACACGACCGTCCGCGAAACGGTACCGGGCTGCTCCGTTGGTCCTGTCGTCGACACCAGCGACGATCCGCGGTGCATGCACGTGTTGGAAAACGTACCCGTCACCGAGTCTGATCTCACCTGCCCCGTCACGAATCCGTCGGATGACCTCACCAACAAATGCGCAACCCTGCTCCCGGGGGTTCGAGCCGATGGGGCAAAAGGTCACGCCGGATACGCGGTCGAATTCTTCCGCACGATCACCAAGCCCGGCCACGAACCCACCGTCGAACGGTTCTTCTGGCGCTACCGAATGCTCCCCGACATCGTGCTCATCGGCGCGGCGCTGCCGCCCGGCGTGACCACCACAACTGGTGTGGCAACGCCTGGTGTGCCGACCACCAGTACAACCAACGTTCCGGGCGTCATCGGCCACTGAGGAAACCTTTTCCCAAAACTGAACTTAGGCGGGCGTCATTGAGGGTCGATAGCCCTCGCCATGGCGCAAATCCGCCGCCGGTCTCAGGCGCGCACCGTACTCGCATTGTTGTTCATCGTCGGCGTCTTTGGCCCCGCCACGACGTTTGGGGCAAGCGCCGCAACATGTCCTGCCCAACACATTGGTGCCGCGCCTGCCTGGCGACGCGGCTGTCTTGCTCCCGCAATCCCCCCATTGAGTCGTTCGGCCTATGCCGAGGTAGATCTGTTCACGCGGGTCAATGCCGAGCGCCAGGCCCGTGGGCTCCCGGCATTGCACTACGACGCACGCCTCGCAACATTCGCACGAGCGTGGAGCGCGACCATGTCGGTCTCAGGATTCCGACACAGCGACATCCGGCGGCTCTTCGAAGGTCGGTTCAATTTCGTTGGAGAAAACATCGCATCTGCAAGCGGTCCAGGCGCGTCGGCAGGCGCAATTCACAATATGTGGATGCATTCCGACGGCCACCGCGAGAATCTCCTCGCCGCCGCATATGACGTGATCGGAATCGGCGTGTACTGCGCACCGGATGGAACAATGTGGGCAACCCAAAACTTCGGGCGCCATGCTTCGTTGGGCAACGGCCCGCCACTCACACTGCCACCGGCGAATCCCATCGTGCGAGGCGATCCAGGGCCGTTCAAGTGTTGATACAACCTGTCAGGAGTTGACGGCGTCGGGATCAACGCGTTTCGCAGCGTGGCGAAGGAAGTATTCGAGCGCACACATCGCCACACACGACGAAGCGATCGCGACGAACCACGGGGCGATGGACGACTCAAGGTCGATCGCGTAGAAGTGACGCAGCGATGGCACGGCCAGCATCGAACCAAATGGCGCAACCATCGCA
>JBBRPC010000341.1:0-3013 GCA_038228615.1 Acidimicrobiia bacterium
GGTCAGCATTTCCCAACCGAGTTCTGGGCGCGTCGCGTCGCGGCGCCGCGCGTCGATGGCAACAACGATGCATTGATTTCCGAATTCCTTCGAGGCTTCGTCGATGAGCTCGGGGCGTTGCACTGCAGCAGTATTCAGGCTCACTTTGTCGGCGCCTGCGCGCAACATCCGTCGCACATCATCGACCGTACGGATACCTCCGCCAACTGTGAACGGGATGAATACCTGTTCGGCAACACGCTCGACGACGTTGACCATCGTGTCGCGATCGTCACTCGATGCCGTGATGTCGAGAAACACCAGTTCGTCGGCACCCGCTTGGTCGTATCGCAGCGCCAGTTCCACCGGATCCCCAGCGTCGCGGATTTCAACAAACTTGACGCCTTTGACAACCCGACCGGCGTCGACATCAAGACATGGAATCACCCGAGTGGCGAGCACGCGCTCATCCCTTCGCCGACGGTGAACCGACCTTCGTAGATCGCTTTGCCTGCGATCGCACCGGCAAGTGAACGGGAGTGTTCTCGGAGGTCGCGCAACGCCACCAGATCGTCGATGCTGCCAACACCGCCGCTCGCGATCACCGCGATCGATGTCGCGCTCAGCAGCTCGCGATACAGCTCAAGATCGGGGCCAGTGAGGAGCCCGTCGACGTCGATTTGGGTCACGATGAACGCGCTAGCTCCAGCATCAGCAAACATATTTGCGACCTCAAATACGTCGCGACCGACTCCTTGGGTCCACCCATGGGTACTGACCTCTCGACCACGGACATCGAGGCCAACCACGACGCACCCGGGATGCATCATCGCGAGGTCGCCCACAAGTTCGGGGTCCTCCACTGCAGCACTCCCGATGACGACACGAGCCACACCACACGACAAGCGCTCGCCTGCCGCGACAACCGTGCGCACTCCCCCGCCTGTCTGCACCTTGCATTCCGGTGCTGCCGCACAGATCGCTTCGATCGACCCAAGGTTCGCGCTCCCACCGTCGCGCGCCGCGTCGAGGTCGACGACGTGTATCCAGCGCGCGCCTGCATCAGCGAACGAACGAGCCACTGCAGCGGGGACATCGGAGTAGGAGGTTGCTTGTTCGTAGTCGCCTTGCCGCAGACGCACGACACGTCCACCGAGTAGATCAATCGCTGGAAACAGTTCGAACAACCGCCCACCTGTCACGCTGGCACACCGCAGCGCGCCACAAAGTTCGAGAGGAGCTGCAGGCCGACGACTGAACTCTTTTCGGGATGAAACTGCGTTGCCCACAACGTCGGCCGTTCGATCGCGCACGCGAAGCGCGTGCCATATTCACACCACCCGCTCACGACATTCACATCATCGGGACACGGTGCATACGTATGTACGAAATAGAACCAAGGGTCGTGTCCGAAGCCGTCGAACATGCGACTCTCCTCGCTGACCTCTACCGTGTTCCAGCCAATTTGTGGGAGCTTGACCGTGGTCGCAAGGCTCCGGACCTGGCCGGGAACGATCCCTAACCCGCCAACATCAGGGGATTCGTCACTGCCATCGAACAACATCTGCATCCCGACACAGATACCAAGAAATGGACGAGCATCGAGCGCGGCGTTACGAGCAACGTCTTCCAAGCCAGCATCACGAAGTGCGTTCATGCACGCACCGAAATTCCCCACTCCTGGCAACACGACACCATCGGCGCCAGCAATCGTCGCGGCGTCCCCAGTCAGCACCGCGTCGGTACCGATGTATCTGAGTGCTTTGTGCGCGCTCGCGAGGTTGCCAATCCCGTAGTCGATGACAGCGATGCGTGGACCGTTCACAGCACACCTTTGGTCGAAGGTACGCCTATTCCTTCAATGCGGATCGCATCTCGCAATGCTCTTGCGAACCCTTTGCACGACGCCTCGATGACGTGATGGCCATTTTTGCCTTCAAGGGAACGGATATGCAGCGTGATCCGCGCACCGTCGACAAGGCCTTTCCAAAATTCTTCCATGAGTTGCGGATCGAACGAACCAATCCATTCGGCGACAGGATCGACGTCGTAGGCGAGAAACGGACGACCCGAAAGGTCGAGCGCAGTCTGTACCAATGCTTCATCGAGTGGCACGAGCGAATTCGCGAACCTGCGCACGCCAAGTTTTTCCCCGAGCGCTTCGCGTAGTGCAATTCCCAGGGTGATTCCAACATCTTCCACGGTGTGATGCAGATCGACCTGAATATCTCCCGCCGCGGCGATTTCCAGCGTCAGCCCACCGTGTTTGCCGATCTGTTCCAGCATGTGATCGAAAAATGGAATACCAGTACTGACGTGCACGTCTTGACCGTCACCGTCGAGATCTACAGAGACCACCACGTCGGTCTCTTTGGTGACGCGGTGCTGGCGATTCGACCGAGCGATCATGAGCTCACGCCCACCTTCTGTAGTGCCGCGCGCAACGCGACGACGCAATCATCGTTTTCTTGCGGGGTTCCGATGGTGAAGCGAAGGCAATCTTCGACTCCAGGCCATGCAGAAAAGTCGCGCACTAAGACGCCATCGTCCGCCATCGCCTGCCACACCGCATGCCCGTCGCCATGGATTCGCACGAGTATGAAGTTCGCGCCAGACGGGATCGCTGAGACACCGGATATTTCGTTCAGCGCCGTGAACATTCTCCCGCGTTCTTCAACCAAACAAGCGACGCGGCTCAGCATTTCATCGCGATATTCAAGCGCAAGTGTGCCCGCCACTTGTGTTGGGATCGATAAGTGGTATGGCAATACAACCTTGTCGAGCTCTGCAACAATCCACGACGGAGCGACACAGAATCCCAAGCGAACCCCAGCGAGCGACCACACCTTGGAATAGGTTCTCACGACCACAATCGCGCGACTCTCAGAGATCAACGCGAGTGCGGAGTGGTCCGCGAACTCTCCATATGCCTCGTCAACAATCACGACCGCGCCGACTTCGGCTGCAGCGTCCGCGATGGCGCGCACCGTCGACTCGGCTTCAACAGTGCCCGTCGGATTGTTGGGGCTACATA
>JBBRPC010000342.1:0-2958 GCA_038228615.1 Acidimicrobiia bacterium
CCGATAGTCAGCCTCGGCCAAATGGTGCTCGACAGTTATACGCATGAACTCGATTTGGCCCACGCGTTGGGTGTCTCCGTCGATCGTGCAAACCCCACGGCGGGTTACTCGTTTGATTGGATCATCGCCAACGGTGGCGGCATCACAACACAGTCACTGATCATCGACACTGAGGTCGGTGAGGTTGTCTTCGGCCACGGGATGGATGTTCCTGTGATAACAGCTTCGCGATTCGACTACTTCCGAGCCGCGACGGGCCGGCGAAGTGCCGCACAGATCGCGGCGTTTCCGGCAACGAAAGCCATCGATCCGGAGCAGGTGCTCATGGCAGCACTGTTCTCGTTACCTTCCGTCGATATCGTCGAGTGAGCCCTAGCGAACCCGCGTCAAGCGGCGATCACCGGGCCGGTAACCATGTGGTCGTTGTCGACGCGGCGAAGGCAGCGCTCGCCCTCGCAGTGCGCGCGCTGTCGAACGGCGTGGTGCGCGACGGTCAAGACAAGATGTGCGAGGCCGTCGCTCGCGCGTTCGCGGATCGCGAGCATCTGCTCGTGCAAGCAGGAACCGGAACGGGCAAAAGTCTTGCGTATCTGGTTCCAGCAGTGTTGGCGAAACGTCGGGTCGTGGTGGTCACTGCGACCAAGGCACTGCAAGAGCAATTGTGTCACAAGGACCTGCCGTTGTTGGTCGAAGCGCTCCCGACCGCGTTTACGTTCGCTCAGCTCAAAGGGCGATCGAACTATTTATGTCTCGCTCGCAAAGAAGAAGTCGATGCACAACGTGGCGCGGCGCTCACAGGCACTCGGTTCGATGATGCGCTGCTCGACCAGCTGGACGAGTGGATAGGCGAGACTGATACTGGCGAGCGCGGCGAGGCGCCGGTCGCCGTGCCCGATGTGTTGTGGTCGCAGCTGAGCATCGATTCACAGGAGTGCCCCGGGCGAACGAAATGCGCATTCGGCGAACGGTGTTTCGCCGAACGAGCGCGCGACCGTGCCGCGAGTGCCGACATCGTGGTGGTCAATACCGCGCTGTACGCGCAGCATCTCGTGTCGAACGGCAAGGTGTTGCCGTTGCACGATTACGTGGTCATCGACGAAGCCCACAGCTTGGAGGACATCGCCGCTGATGCCTTTGGAGTGACGCTCGGGGCGACGCGTCTGAACCGGCTCGCGGCGCAGGTCAGAACTGTCATGGCCAATGAAGATGGCGACGATGCCGATCTCGTGGTGGCGTTGACGGAACGCGCGAAAAGATGGACTGAATTGCTCAACGCGTGCGCGAACGAACAACGAATCGATCTTGACAGCGCAGGACTCCGCCCGGCGCTGTTGGTATTGAATGAGCAGCTCGCCCAGCTGAGCAGCGAAATTGCCAAGATGCCTGTTGATGTCACCGATCCGACCCAACGTGTGTACCGAGTGGCGCGCTTCGTGACATCGACGCGGGAGGATGTGCAATACATGTTGAATGCCACGCTGGCCCGCGATGCGATCTGGGTTGACCGTCGCGATCCTCCTGTGCTCAACGTCGCGCGTATTGATGTGGGCCCGCCGCTGGCGAACACGCTGTTCGCCAAAAGGACCGTCGTGCTCGCGTCGGCGACCTTGGCGTTGGGCGACGACTTCGCACCGATGGCCTGGCGTTTGGGGCTACGGCCAGAAGCGGGGCCAGAAGCGGGGCCGAAAGGTGGCGACTTCGAGGTCGCAAGCGCTCGATCCGGGCCGGGCGACGCTGCAACGGACGTTGAAGTCGAAACGCCGCCAGCGCACCCGAATCGATACGCGGCACTCGACGTTGGCAGCCCATTCGACTTTCGCCAACAGGCGATTCTCTACTGTGCCGCACATTTGCCCGACCCTCGCAAAGATGACTTTGCGGAGGCTTGGATCTCGGAAGCTGTTGAGTTGGTCGAGGCAGCCGGAGGAAGAACGCTCGGGCTCTGCACATCGTTGAAAGCTGCAGCTGCGCTGCGCGAAGCGTTGCGGGAACGGCTCCCTACGCTTCCAGTGTTGTCACCAGACGACATGCCGCGCGCGAAGCTGATGGAAGAGTTCGCCCGAGTCGAACATTCCTGTTTGATTGGATCGCTTGGGCTGTGGCAGGGCATTGATGTTCCCGGACCGGCTGTCAGCTTGGTGATAGTCGACAAGCTGCCGTTTGCCCGCCCGAATGATCCGCTCGCTATGGCGCGCCGCGAACAAGCCGAAAGCGAAGGGCAGAATCCTTTTGCCACGTTCGATCTACCCCGCGCGGCGTTGTTACTTGCGCAAGGTGTGGGTCGGTTGATTCGTAGCGCAGACGACCGGGGAGTCGTCGCGATTATGGATCGGCGCCTTGTGACGAGTCGATACGGTGCGCAGATCATTGATTCACTCCCACCGATGTTTCGGATGACCAGCCCCGATCGAGTGAAAGCCGCGTTGCGGCGCCTTACCTCCGAAGCGGGAGAGTGACGCGATGACCAGTTATTCGGACCTTTCATTTTGGCTCGATACGTGCAGGGACGACCTGTTGCCGCGGCCGCCGCTCGATTCGTCGATTGATGTGGATGTGGCGATTCTTGGCGGTGGATTTACTGGCCTCTGGACCGCCTACTACCTCGCGCAACGCGATCCAAGTTTGACGATCGCGATCCTCGAAGCCGAGATCGTTGGCTTCGGTGCTTCTGGTCGCAACGGTGCTTGGTGCACTTCGGGATTTGGAGCTGGCCCCGACCTTTTGACCCACAAGTACGGACGCGACGCTGCGCGTGCAGTGCATACCGCGATGGTCTACACCGTGGACGAAGTTGGGCGCGTCTGCGAACTCGAACACATCGATGCGCAATACCAACGCGACGGTGAGTTGCTTGTCGCAATCGGAGCCCATCAGCTCCCGGCGTTGCATCGCATCGAACGCTCCTACGCGACGCTTGGGTTTGCAGATTTTCACCGGCGCCTCGACGCGAACGAGACC
>JBBRPC010000343.1:0-2870 GCA_038228615.1 Acidimicrobiia bacterium
GGCGAGAAGCTCACGAGCGACATCTGCACATTGTTCTGGCTTCGAGACAGGCGCCCTTCCGAGCAATGGTGGAACGGTCTGCATCAGTCCTTCGACGGTCGGCCCGATCTTCGACATCACCCCTTTTGGCATCCCGGTTGTTCCGCCGGTGTAGGTCATTGTGATGTCGAGTGGATCACGAACGATGCGTGGGGAAGGCGCTGACTGGGTCATTGCCTGTTCGTAGCTCAGCATTCGCTCTGGCATTTCGTCTGGAATTGCTGGTCCGTCTTCGACGACGATCGAGGTGTGCAATGCGGGCAGCCGATCGAGGATATTGGCGAGGCGGCCGGCGAGGCTCGAATGGACGATGACGGCCTCAGCGTCGGCATTGTCGAACAGGTACAGCAGTTCTTCATCGAGATATCGGTAGTTGACGTTGAACGGCGTGGCCCGGAGTTTGAGAATCGCGAAGTAGCTCTCGAGATACTCCACGGAGTTGTAAAGAAAGAGACCTACTTTTGTTCCCGGCACCACACCTCTGAGCGCGAGCCGCGCGGCAAGCCGAGCAGCTCGATCATCGAACTGTCGCCAGGTGAACCGGCGTGTTCCCTGGACGAGTGCAATCTCGTCGGGGACTGCGTCGGCAATGGATTCCCAGACAGTGGCAAGGTGCATTTCCATGAACTAGTGCTCCCTGAAAAGTGCGCCGGCGTCGGCGCGCCGATTGGTGAGTCCGCTGCTGCGCAGGGCGTGCCACAGCGTGACGGTGTTGATCGCGAGAAATGGCTTAGCGAATGCTGATTCGAAGTGTTCAGTGTGTTGCGCTGCGTCCAGATTCGCACCGACCTGCACGATCGCGTCGATATCGTCACCGTCGACGGCTCGCAACGCGGCCGTCATCTCCTCGAGAGTGACTGCAGCGATTGCCTGTGGGTTTGCACATCGCAAGTCGTGGACGCGCGCAACTTCGTAGCCAGCTTCTTCGAAGAACAGGCGAGTTTCGCGCTCGGCAGAGGGTTGATACGGCGTGACCAACGCGATGCGCCGAGCGTCCAGCGTCCTGAGCGCGGCATCGCATGCGGACGCGCCCGTCGTGATCGGCACCTCGGTCAATTCTCGCAGCCGCGCCTCGAACTCCGCATTGCCTGCAACACCACCCCAAAATGTTTCTGCCGACGTCGCGAGGATGAGTGCATCTGGAATCCCGTTTGGACTGTCGTCCGATCCCCGGCTGGGTGTGCCTCCCGTTGCGGTCACCGCTGCGTCTCGGATCGCATTGCGCGTGTTGGCCAGCAGTTGCAGGAATCCGCCAGCAACGCCGGCTTCTGGTTGGACGACCGAAAACGGCGTGTAGGCGAACGCGACGGCGACGGGCGCGAGGGCTGCATAGTCACGTGCAACGACGGTATTGGTCTCTGGAAACACTACGGCGAAGGTGGTTGTCATATCAACGCGAGTCTGACAGGCCGCGCCACTCCCGCGCACCATTCACCGACACACGACTACGATGAAGCGGTGACGGCGACATGGTGACGGCACGAGTGCAGATCGTCGACGTGGCGCCACGCGACGGCCTGCAGTCCGATGCTGTGATGTTCACGACTGAACAGAAATTGGAACTGATTCGCCGGATCGAGGCTGCTGGAATCGATCGTATAGAGGTCGCAAGTTTCGTGCACCCTGGTCGCGTGCCCCAAATGGCAGATGCGGAGGCTGTGTTCGCTGGGCTGTCCGCTCGGGTGCCGGGAAATGGAATGCCGAGCGAGTTACAGCGTTCACCGCGGGGGAACGACAAGGCCGCGAGCCACATCGGCCTGGTGCTCAACGAACGTGGCTTTGATCGGGCGCTTGCCGCCAATGTCGGCGAAATCAATGTGGTCGTGGCCGTCACCGACGAATTTTCGCAGGCGAATCAGGCGATGTCGACCGACGAGTCGATCGCGGCCGCCTCGATCGTCATGCGCCGAGCTGCCGAACACGGCATCCCTGTCAGCGTGACGCTGTCTGTTGCATTCGGTTGTCCGTTCATTGGTGAAGTCTCGGTCGATCGTGTCCTCGGTGTCGTGCATCGGATTGCGACGAAGGGCCCGTCGGAAATCGCGCTCGCCGACACAATCGGGTGTGCTGTTCCGGTTGCCGTGCGCGGTCTGATATCAGCGGTCAGCGATTGCATTGACCCAGCGATCCACCTTCGAGCGCACTTTCACAACACTCGCAACTCGGGTCTTGCGAACGCCCTCGCAGCGGTGGAGTCGGGTGTGCGCGTCATCGATGCCAGTCTTGGCGGTATCGGCGGATGCCCGTTCGCACCGCGAGCGACGGGAAACATCCCAACGGAGGATCTCGTCTATCTCTTGCACCGCAGTGGATACGAGACTGGCGTGAGCTTGGAGCGGCTGCTCGCCGCAAGCGGCTGGCTGGAGTCCGAGCTCGGTCATCCCGTACCGAGCTTGGTCGCAAAAGCCGGCCCATTCCCGATGTGACCAGGTGAGAGCCTGTTTTCGCGATGAGCTCCGCCGGGAAATCAGAGAATGCCCTAACACCTGTTGCGGGTACTTGCGGTATTCGAATCAATGAGCGGGCATGAGCTGAGCGCCTCGGTCGTGGGGGAGGCGCTGGGCTCCTGTCGCTCGTTCGCGTCCAGCAGCGGTTGGGGAAGGGCAGAATGTGCGCGGTATGCACCAATGGCACGCGTTTGCAATGCCCCGGCGTCGTAGTTCAGCGACCACTGCCGAGGAGTTCGTGCGTGACCAAATCGCGGTTGGCGAGATCGACGCGAGCGATCGCCTCACAAAACTGTGGGCCGCGATCGTATGGCTCGGACCGCACACGCCACCCTCGCAGGAGTTCGCGTCGTTGCTCGAAACCGCCACCGAACGCACAGCCCC
>JBBRPC010000344.1:0-2844 GCA_038228615.1 Acidimicrobiia bacterium
AGCCGCTAGTGCGGTCTGAGCAATCCGACCGGTAACAATGGCTCGCGCGCTGCTCAAACTTGCTCGACCGAAACAGTGGCTGAAGAACGCGTTGGTTGCCGCCGCGCCCGGCGCAGCTGGAGTGCTGACACACGGAGGTCCTGCCGCACGAACAGCGGTCGCGTTTGTTGCATTTTGTTTCGCGGCATCGGGAACGTACGCGTGGAACGATTCTCTCGACATCGAAGCCGACCGCGCCCATCCAACGAAGTGCAACAGGCCCATTGCGTCTGGAGAAGTCTCTGTCGGCGTTGCGCAGCTCTTCGGTTCATTGTGTCTGGCCGTAGCCATCGCGTTGGGCAGTCTGGTGAACGCAAAGCTTGGTGTCACCGTCGGCGTCTATGTGGTGTTGACGCTTGCGTATTCGGTTCGTCTCAAGCACGAACCAGTGCTGGATCTTGCTGCCGTCGCTGCGGGATTTGTACTGCGCACCGTTGGCGGCGGCGCCGCGGCAGAAGTCCGAATCTCGACGTGGTTTCTCATTGTCGCAGGCGCGGGTTCGTTGTTTATCGTGACTGGCAAGCGCACCGCTGAAGTCAAGCTGCTAGGCGCTGAGGCGAAGGATCATCGCAAAGCACTCGCTGGATATTCGGAGAGTTTCTTGCTCTATGTGCGTGCCGTTTCCTCATCGGTCGCGATCTTGGGGTATTGCCTGTGGGCGTTTCAATTCTCCGACAAAGTGGGAAACCCCACGTGGTTTGAGCTTTCGATCATCCCATTTGTGGTCGGCATGCTCCGGTATGCGCTGTTACTCGACGTTGGTGAGGGCGGCGCGCCAGAAGACGTGTTGCTCGCGGACCCTGTGTTGTTAGCAGTTGCCGTTTCGTGGCTCGCTGTGTTCGGGAGCGCGGTGTATCTGTCATGAACGGCCAGTCATGAACGAATCCCTGCGCTATGGCAAGACGTTGACTGGTTGGGGACGCACGGCGCCGAGTCACTCGACTGTGATCGAACCACATCGAACACAACAGATCGCTTCGCTCGTCACCGACGCAAAGTCGGGGCGCGGCGTGATCGGGCGCGGGCTCGGACGCAGCTACGGCGATGCCGCACAGAATGCCGGTGGCGCAGTTGTGAGCAGCGCTGCATTGGATCGTGTGCTCGAGTTCGATACGGAGGCCGGGACGGTCCGCGTCGAACCTGGGGTGAGCATCGAATCGCTCCTGCAGCTCTTGGTACCGCGCGGTTGGTTCCCAACCGTGATACCCGGGACTGGCAGGGTGACCGTTGGCGGCGCGATCGCCTCAGATATTCACGGAAAGTTCCGCTACGGCTCCTTCAGCCGCTACGTCGAGTCGGCGATGTTGGCGACGCCTGCGTTAGGTGAGGTCGAGATCAGTGCCGTGACCAACCCCGACATCTACTGGGCGACGTCGGGTGGAATGGGCCTGACTGGTTTGATCACCGAAGCGACGCTTCGATTGCATCCGATCGAAACGTCGATGATGCGCGTGGATACGCAACGTTGCGTCAATATCGATGCGTGCATGGCTGCGATGCTCGACGAGTCGTTCGGCGAACGCTATTCGGTTGCTTGGATCGACTGTTTGGCATCCGGCGCGTCGCTGGGACGATCGGTGTTGGAGCGCGGCGAGCATGCCACGGTCGATGAACTTCCGCCGTCGCATCGAAACGAGCCACTCCGATACTCGAACGGGATCCGCATCGCCGCGCCGCCTTGGGCCCCGAGCGGATTGTTGAACAAGTGGTCGATGAAGGCGTTCAACGAGTTGTGGTATCGGAAGTCGCCGCGAACGTTGCACCGCGGCATCACGCGTATCCCGGCATTCTTTCATTTGCTCGACATGGTCACCGGGTTCAATCGAATCTACGGAACCCGCGGTTTTGTGCAATACCAGTTCGTTGTGCCGTACGGTGAGGAGGCGGTTGTGCGAACGATCCTCGAACGGCTGGCCGCCACGGGATGCGCTTCATTTTTGGCAGTATTGAAACGTTTCGAAACGACAAGCGAAGGAATGTTGTCGTTTCCGATGCCAGGCTGGACCTTGGCGCTCGACATTCCCGTCGCCCGCGCCGGTCTGAGCGAACTCTTTGATGGCTTCGACCGCCTCGTCGCCGACGCTGGCGGACGCGTGTATCTTGCCAAGGATGCCCGGGTGTCGCCGGAAATGTTTGGCGCCATGTACCACCGGTTGGATGAGTGGCGCGACGTGCGTGCACGTGTCGATCCCAACCGAGTGATGCGCAGCGACCTGGCCCGGCGGCTCGGATTATGACCGAAAGATATTCTGATTCGTATGCGTGATGCGCTCGGTGACGTGCAGTCGGTGTTGGTGCTCGGTGGTCGTTCCGAGATTGCATTGGCAACGCTTGAGCTGCTGGCGGAGCGCCGCCTCACGCACGTCATTCTCGCGGTGCGCGACTGTGCAGCTGCAGAACCCGAACGCGATGCGCTGCGAGCCAAAGGGCTGAGCGTTGATGTCGTTCGATTCGACGCGGCGCGGCCCGAGGAGCACCCGCAATTCGTCGTCGAGACCTTCGACGGGACGAGTGACATTGATCTGGTGATCGTTGCGTTCGGGGTGCTGGGCGACCAAATGATTGCCGAACACGATGCCGAACAAGCTCTGCAGATTGTGCGGACGAACTTCGATGGCGCCGTGTCAGTACTCGTTCCTATCGCCGAACGCCTTGCGGCGCAGGGTCACGGAACGATCGCGGTGCTGTCGTCGGTTGCTGCAATGCGGCCGCGCCGAGCGAACTTCGTATATGCGTCGAGCAAGGCGGGGCTCGACGCGTTCACGAATGGCCTGGCCGATGCATACGCTGGCTCGGGAGTGCGCA
>JBBRPC010000345.1:0-2834 GCA_038228615.1 Acidimicrobiia bacterium
GTCGACGTGATCGGCATCGACGGCTACGACTCGAGTGTGACCCACACCAGTTACGCGACGCCGGCCGAGCGTTGGCAAGGCCTACTCCACCAACAGGCAGGTCTTGCTGATCTCATCGCGTTCGCGCACCTTCACAACAAAGCGTTGAGCATCCCAGAGTGGGGACTCACAGCGCCTGGTAGTCCGATGTATGGGGCAGGCGACGATCCAACATACATCGATGGGATCGCCCAGATCGTGCGCGCAAATGCCGTGAGATATCAGTGCTATTTCCTGTCGCCGACAGGCGGGGTCGGTATGACATTGGCGAACGCTCCGAAATCGCTTGCCGCCTACCGTCGACACTTTGGGCTCCACGGCGACGCGCTGCAATAACCGCATCCGGTCACAGCAGCTTGACAAGTGCCGTGACTCCCACGACCACAATCACGGCGCGCAGCGCTCGTGGATCGAGACGACGTCCGACGGTCGCGCCAAGTTGACCTCCGACCGCGGAGCCTGTCGCGATTGCTGCAACGATTTTCCAATCGACGTGTGTCGAGAGCACGAACACGAACGACGCCATCAGGTTGACCGCCATCGCCAACACGTTCTTGCAGCCGTTGAGACGCTGAAGATCATCGGCGATGAAGATCCCGAGGAATGCGATCAACACGATGCCCTGGGCCGCACCGAAATAGCCGCCATAAATGCCCACGGCATACACCAACACCATCAGCATTGGTCCAAGACGTGTGCGATCGATGCCGTCGCGACCCAAGATGCGCCGGGCTATCCATGGCTGGACAACGACGAGGGCGAGCGCAACCACGATGAGCACCACAACCACGCGACGAAAGACGCCGCTTGGTAATACCAGCAGCAGTACAGAGCCAGTGAGACCGCCCAATAGTGAAGCAGGAACGAGGCGAATCAATCGCTCGCGCTGCCCTTTGAGCTCTCGCCGGTAGCCGTATGCACCTGACAATGCACCAGGGACGAGACCGATGTTGTTCGAAACGTTCGCGAGAATCGGGGGATACCCGAGGGAAATCAATGTCGTGTACGTGATGAGCGAGCCAGAGCCGACCACGGCGTTGATTGTTCCAGCACCAAGTCCCGCGAGAACAATGAGGAGTGCATGGGTGAGCGTCACGTGATGCTTCGATGAGCGCCGCCGGCCGCGCGAACCGCCTTACGCCTCTGCAGCCTGATCCCGCAAAATTCTTCGCAGGATTTTCCCAGAAGCAGATTTAGGAATCGCCTCGATGAAGTGCAACACGCGAATTTGTTTGTAGGTCGCGACACGCTCCGCGACAAATGCTTGAATGTCGGCCTCGCTGACCGACTCGCCCGGCTTCAACACCACGTATCCAACCGGGATCTCTCCAGCCTCAACATCAGGCAGGCCGATGACCGCCGCGTCGGCGACCGAAGGATGCGTCAACAACAATGCTTCCAGCTCAGCTGGGGGAACCTGAAACCCCTTGAATTTGATCAGTTCCTTCAGACGATCAACGATAAACAAATGGCCGTCTGGGTCGATGTGTCCGATGTCGCCAGTATGCAGCCAACCGTCGCCATCGATCGTTTCGGCCGTGGCTTTGACGTTATTGAGATAGCCCTTCATGACTTGCGGCCCACGAATCCAGATCTCGCCGTCTTCGTCGACGCCAAGCGTCGCGCTCGTCGACGGATCGACGACCATGACCTCCGTGCGCGGAGCCGTCACTCCGGCCGATCCAGCCTTGAACATGCCTGGTGGCGTGAGGTGAGTGACAGGCGAAAGTTCCGTCATGCCGTAGCCCTGCACCACTTCGCAACCGAGGCGAGCGCCAGCCTCCAACGCCAGCTCCGCCGAGAGGGGAGCGGCCCCTGAAAAGATCTGGTCGATCGCCGACAGGTCATAGTCGTCGACCATCGGGTGTTTCGCCAATGCAACAACGATTGGTGGGGCCACGAAGGATCGCGTCACTCCGTAGGTCTGGTGCACTTCAAGAAACTGTTGCAGATCGAAACGTGGCAACGTAATGATCGTCGCACCTGCAGACAGCGCCGTGTTCATCAACACCTGCATTCCGTAGATGTGAAAGAACGGCAACACGGCGACAACAACGTCATGATCGCCGATACCCATCGGCGCTGATACCTGCACAATGTTGGCAACCAGGTTCGCATGCGTGAGCATGACACCCTTCGAAAGCCCTGTCGTACCGGAGGAGTAGGGCAGCGCGACGACATCGTCGAGAGCGACGTCGACTTGGTGTGTGAGCGAAGGACCGAAGATCGTCGCCAGCGATGCCACTTGGTCTTGACCGTCGCCAAGGAGATACATCGTGTCGATCTTCGTTCCTTCAGCGGCCGAACGAGCCACGTCGAGAAACATCGACACAGTAACGAGGATCGTCGCGCCAGCATCGTTCAGTTGATGGCGCACCTCATGGTCGGTGTAAGTGGGATTCACCGTCGTGACAGTTCCTCCGGCGAGTGCAACGGCGTGGAACACAATCGCATATTCCGGACAGTTCGCCGCCATGAGCGCAAGCACGTGGCCGGGTCCGAAACCGCGGGCGCGCAGCCCTCCGGCGAGTGCACGTACGTCGGACTCGAGTTGGCCGTACGTCAACGTGCGCCCAGTCACCCCATCGATCAACGCCGGCTTATCTGCGAGGCGCGCCGCGTGTCGTAGCACGAATTCTGTGAGCGGGACCGCGGGAATGTCGATGTCGGCGAGAGGACTCGAATGGATCATTTGCAGGTCTTACCACAGCTTCAAGGGAAATGCGACTGCCCGATCACCCGATCAGATCTCGTTGTTGAGGATGTGATGTTCGAGGAGTTCTGGGTAACGCAAA
>JBBRPC010000346.1:0-2823 GCA_038228615.1 Acidimicrobiia bacterium
CACGCGAAAGAGGAACAACTCCTGAACCCTTCCGTGGCGTGGGGGTACTTCCCCGTCAACAGCGAGGGCGACGATCTGATCGTTTGGAACGGCGACGACCGTCGCGAAGAACGTTTGCGATTCCACTTCCCGAGGCAGCGCAAAGAACGATTCTTGTCGATCGCCGACTTCTTTCGTTCGACCGAGTCGAACGAACCGGACTACGCAGCCTTCCACGTAGTCACCATGGGTACACAGGTGAGCGAGCGCGAACGGGAACTTTTCGCTGCCGATCAATACCAGGACTACCTCCTGCTGCATGGTCTCGGCGTCGAAATGACCGAAGCGCTCGCCGAGTTTTGGCACCACCGGATCCGCGATGAGTGGGGCTTCGTCGACGAAGACGGACCGAGCCTCGCAGGATTGTTCCGCCAGAAATATCGAGGAAGTCGCTACTCATGGGGCTATCCCGCATGCCCCGACCTTGATGATCAGGTCAAGGTCGCCGAGCTTCTCGAGGTCGACAAGATCGGTGTGAGTCTCACCGAGGAATTTCATCTCGTGCCAGAACAGTCGACAAGCGCGATCATCGTGCCTCATCCCGAGGCGAAATACTTCGTCGTGTAGTGGACACATCCGCGCGACTCGAACGTCGTTGGAACTCTGCGACGTTGTTGGTGTTCGCAGCACTGATCGGATTCGGACTGTGGCGTCACGAGCCATGGCGGGACGAACTGCAAGCGTGGATGATCGCACGAGCAAGCCATACGCCGCTCGAATTATTGCGGAACCTTCGCCACGAAGGACATCCCTTCCTCTGGTATGCGGTGTTGTGGCCGCTAGCAAAATTACACAGAGCGATCTGGGTATTTCAATTGACACAATGGTTCATCGCAGTCTTGACGGCCGCGCTCGTCTTGTGGCGCGCACCATTCTCGAGGCTGACGCGAATACTCGTCGTCTTCGGATACTTCTCGCTCTACGAGTACGGCGTATTGGCGAGGAGTTACGGCCTCGGCATATTGCTCATCGTCATCGGGCTCGTCAACTTGACTCCTCAGCGGCGCTGGTTGCGATGCGGGTTCGCGCTCGCGCTGCTTTCGCTCACGAGCGCGTTCGGAGCAATCATCGCGCTCTCCATCACAATCGCAATATTCGTCCAGGATCGAGCGGCACTTCGAGGCGAAGCGCGCAAACTCGCGACGACGGCAGCAGCATTTGTCGTGGCCGGTTGCGGTATCGCGTTTGCGCAGGCGAAACCGTCGGGTTCGACTGGAAGCTTTGCGGGTTGGCATACCTCGGTCGACGCGCATCTTGGTGCTGCAGTGATCTCGGCCGTCTTCCGAGCGTTGATTCCTATCCCAAAGTTGCAACACTCCTGGTGGAACACGAGCATTGGCGACGGACACACCGGAATTGCTGCCGTGGCCGCGATCGTCCTGCTCGGCGCCGTCGGCTGGTCACTGCGTTCGCATGCCGGCGCGCGCACGCTGTGGCTCCTCGGATGCACTGCCACCATTGCGTTTTTGTACCTCAAGATCGGACAAGCCGACGCCGCCAGGTACTACGGACATCTCTGGTTCATCTTCATCGCAGCGGTGTGGTTCGCTGCGAGCGATCAGGTGCTCACGACACCCGCTGCGGCTACGCCACGAATTCAGACACCGCCGCCCACGCGGTTCCTGTTGTCGCGGTTCCTGGTGTCATTGTGCGCATTGCATGTCGCCATCGCCGTCGGTGCAATCGTCGCCGATGCCACGCAGCCATTCACCGACGCCGCGAGTACCGCGACATGGATTCGCAATCATGTTCCAGGCGACGCCTCGATCGTTGCGTGCCCCGATTTTGCGGGCGAGACGATCGCTGCATACCTCGACCATCCCATCTATTTCGCCGACGGCGCGCGTTTCGGCACCTTCGTCGTGTGGGACAAGCACCGCTTAGACGTGTCTGTTTCAGCCGATCGAGCATTCGAAATAGCGGACCATGGAAGGTCGACGACGCGCCTACTCATCACGAATCACAACATCGCAACGCTGGCACCGCATCTCGTGTTCACGCGGTCCGATGGAATCGTCGTCGACGAGCACTATTGGGTATATCGCTTTACGGGGCTAACACAGCCCGCGCCACCAGATCCATGCCGAAGGCAGTGAGGATAGCGAGATACAGCAGGCCTGTCGCCGACATCACTGCGGAGTAATACTGCTCTTTCAACGCGATGATCGTGACCCAGATCAAGGCGATCGTAAACACAGCACAGGCGATCCACACCCAGCCAAGGATGCCGTTGTAACCATCGTCGATCGTGCCGTTAATCACCGAGATCATGCCTGTGGGGATGAGCAATACAGCAACTTCGAACGGCCAAATCCAGCCAGTAAGGCGCACAAGAGATTGCAACGGATCGCGGCGCAATCCCGGCTGCACCAGGTACCAATGCCCGAGCAACATCGCGTCGCTCACTGACCCCAAAAATACCGCGCCGACAACCAGGCGCGCGAGCGCCAACCCGTATCCGCCGCCAGCGATACCCGCGGCGCCGAATATGCCAACGAGGCCAACGAGAGGCGCCGCGATGTCCCACCGTGGATCAAATGCTCTGACTCCTCCGGACCGCGTGGCAATCGACTTCCACAGCGCGACGCCGACCGCAAGCGTCACAAAAAGGCACGCCGTCGCCCCAACGCGGTCACCGAGTCGGGCGGGGCGATGACTCAGAAATGCGAACGCCCCGCCGAGCGCCAACACGCCGTAGATGCTCCGCAAGAGCCAGCCGTATCCAATCCCGAGTTCGCGTGACCGAGTGGTGTACCACAACCCAGCTAGGCCGCCAGCCGACCA
>JBBRPC010000347.1:0-2821 GCA_038228615.1 Acidimicrobiia bacterium
GAACGTGGTGGTCGCGGGGACGAAACTGATGCCGCAATGGCTCACTATCGACGAGGCAGTTGCGCACTGCGCTGCAGGGGTTGGGGTCTGGGAGTGGGCCAGCAACAACAACGATGCCGAGCCCGACATCGTCATGGCCTGTTGCGGCGACACGCCCACGATGGAGGTAATTGCCGCGGTGTCAATCCTGCGCGAGCACCTTCCGGAACTAAGGATTCGAGTTGTGAACGTTGTCGACCTGATGCGGCTCCAACCCGAGACAGTGCACCCGCACGGACTCAGCAATACCGACTACGACGCCCTTTTCACGACCGACCGCCACGTGTTCTTCGCATTCCACGGCTACCCGTCACTCGTTCACCGGCTCACGTACCAACGCACCAACCGCAACCTCCACGTTCATGGTTACAAGGAGGAGGGAACCATTACCACGCCGTTCGACATGCGCGTGCAGAACGAACTCGACCGCTACCACCTCGTTCAGAACGTCATCTCGCGTTGTCCTCAACTTGGTGATCGTGGCGCGCAACTCTTTGAGTTCACGAATGACAAGCTTCTTGAACACGCTCGTTACATCGCGGAGCACGGCGTCGATATGCCCGACATCTTGAACTGGATTTGGGATGCCGCGCATTAATGGCTGCCGAGCAAGCTCAGGGCAGACAGATGCTCGATGTAACGGTGACTTTTGCTCTTTCTGCGCTTGTCCGATCTCGCCGCACAGGTTGTATCCGGCCACATCAACCCTGCGGCCTTCAACCACGTCCCGCCGCGGGTCGAGTAGCGGAGCGACATACCACTACGAGATGAACCTCGGACGGAACCTCAACGGTGAAGTCGACGCCGCGCTCGCGTTGCCTTGTGGATCCGGTCCACCGCCAGCACGCTCGGTGCTGCGAGTGCTGCCACACCAAGTGCCGCGAGTGGTGGTGCAGCTTGGCCGATGAATCGCGCAACCGTAGGTATCCATAGGAAAGCGACCAGCGCGAGCAATTCGAACGCGACCGCTGCGGTGAGAAAACGGTTTGATCCCCAGCCGATCCGGCCGATGGGTCGGCTTGCGCTCCGGCATGCGAACGCATTGCCCATCTGCGCGAATACGACGGCCGCGAATGCTGCTCCTGAAGCGGCGAGCAGCGCGTGCCCGGTCGGGAACGTGTCGCCAAATCGCCAGCCCGACGCGAACAGCGCAACCGTGAAAGCTGTCATTTCCATCAGGGCCTCGACCGGTCCGAGTACGGCGAAGACCCGCACGACAAGCGAGCGGTCGATGAGGTGGCGACCTTCAGGTGGGCGTCGCATGATGCCGTCACTCGGCGCTTCGTTGCCGAGCGCGAGCGCGGGTAGCACGTCGGTGCCGATGTCGAGGCACAAGATCTGGAAGACTCCGAGCGCAAGGGGGAAACGGCCACCCGATAACGCCCACACCGCGAACGGAGTGAGCTCGGCCACATTGTCGGTGAGGTGATACGTCAAGAAACGGCGGATATTCGTAAACGTTGCTCGACCTTGTTCAATCGCGGCAACGATGGTGGCGAAGTCGTCGTCGAGTAGCACGAGGTCTGCGGCGGCGCGGGCCACGTCGGTACCGCTGCGACCCATTGCAACACCCACGTCTGCGCGCTGCAACGCCGGGCCATCGTTGGCGCCATCGCCCGTCATCGCAACGACGTGGCCGCGGTGCTGGAGCGCGCTCGCGATGCGCAACTTGTCCTCGGGAGTCACTCGGCCGACTACAACACCATCGTGATCGAGGAGTGTCCCGAGTGCGTGTTCGTCACGGGGGAGATCTGCGCCTTCAACCACGCGTTCTTCGCCGTTGAAAAATCCGATCTGGCGTGCGATGGCGCGCGCCGTGTCTGGGTGGTCACCGGTGATCATTGCGAGCTTTATGCCTGCAGTACGGGCCGCCGCGATCGCTTGATCGACGCCCGGTCGGGGAGGGTCGTGCAATCCGATAAGACCTAGTAGTTCTAGGTCATTTTCCGCGTCGTCGGCGGTTGCCTCGAAGTCGAGTCGGGTCGTAATTCGCCGCGCGATGGCGAGTACTCGGAGCCCGTCTTTGGTCATCTCGTTGAGTGCGATGTTCGTCCGATCCTCCGGCGCCGACCGGCAACGCGACAACGTGGCATCGGGGGCACCCTTCACGTACAAATATCCTTCGATAATCACCGATTCGCGACGGCGGGTCGGGTCGAACGCATGGCGCCGTAAAACGCTCGGCGTTGTGGGCGACTCGGCGCTTCCGCAGATCCTGCGGGCGAATACATCGATCGCGGCCTCCATCGGGTCGCCGACCGCAACCCAGCCGCGCTCGGTAGAAGTTGCCCGACCCTGCGACGCCGTCAGCGCGACCATTGCCATCTCCAACGCTGCAGTGCGAGCTGCGGTTTCACCGCTCGCTGAACCGGTGGGTTCATAACCGACGCCCTCGACCGTGACTGGCCCCGCGGGAGTCCACACCGCGACCACGCTCATCTGGTTGCGAGTGAGTGTCCCGGTCTTGTCGGTGCAGATAAATGTGGTCGACCCGAGCGTCTCGACGGCCTCCAGGTGACGCACGAGCGCGTTGCGTTCGGCCATCCGTTGCGCTCCGAGCGCGAGGGAGAGCGTCACGGTTGGCAACAGGCCCTCGGGTACCAATGCAACTGTGATACCAATCGCGAAAAGCAGCCCATCTTTGGCCGAGAGGCCAATCAGGAGCGCGAGAGCGAAGAAACCGAATCCGACGCCGACGGCCATGATCGCGACGATTCGAACGATTCGGTCGATCTCTCGCGAGAGTGGGCTTCGAGGGTGACTCACCCCAGCAGTCAGCTGC
>JBBRPC010000348.1:0-2807 GCA_038228615.1 Acidimicrobiia bacterium
CACGCTGTCGAATATTGCAGGATGAGCCTTCAACACAGACTCGACTTCGTCGGGATAGATCTTTTCGCCTCCGCTATTGATGCAGAGCGCGCCGCGACCGAGGAGTCGAATGGTCCCGTCGTCGTCGCGCACCGCATGGTCGCCAGCGACCGCCCAGCGAACTCCGTCAACCTCTGGGAACGTCGCGTTGGTGGCCGTCGGATCGTTGAAGTAACCGATAGGGATGTGGCCGCATCGCGCCAACCGCCCCACGACACCGATCCCAACCGGACGTAGACGTTCATCCAGAATTGCTGTCGTGTCATCGAGCTTGAACGCCGTGGGTTCTTCTGGCGAGCCGGTGGCTGTGACTGCTTGACCTTGCCCGCCGGTTTCCGACGCACCGTAACCGTCGACGATCACGGTCTCAGGGAGATATCTCAGGAGTGCTTGTTTGACGGTCGGCGACAACACCGCACCACCAGATATCAACACGCGAAGACATTCAAGGTCGAGGCGACCCGCGCGTGTGGCATCGACCGCGAGCGCGTCGGCCAGCGGCCGCGCGTACGCATCACCGACGAACACGACGAAATTCGCATGCTCGCGAGCGATCAGTTCGAGCAGGGCAAACGGATCGAAATGCCGTGTCTCTGCCGAGATAACGCAACCACCTGTCAGCAACGTCGACAACGCCATCCAATGCGCACTGCCATGCATGAACGGACACGCCGCAACGCATCTGACCCGGGCTTCGAGGCAACGCTCGGCCAGCTCCTCTGGGGTGGTGATCGGATCGCGACCATTCCCGCCGCCGCCCAATGCGGCGAAGAACAAATCTTCATGGCGCCACATCACGCCCTTCGGCATTCCAGTCGTACCGCCGGTGTACAGCAGGTAAATATCGTCGCTCGATCGCCCTACACAATTGGGGCGCGTCGACTCTTCGCCAAGGAGGGTCTCGTAGTCGGCATCGACGGCGATCGTGTAGTGCAAGGTGGGAATCTCGCGACGAATCGCGTCGATACGTCCTTGAAATTCACCATGATGCACGACCGCCTTGATGCGCGCGTCGTTGAACAGGTAACGCAACTCATCTTCGACGTATCGATAGTTGACATTGACCGGCACGGCCCGCAGTTTGAATGCGGCGAGCATCCCTTCCAGATATTCAACGGAGTTGTGGAGGTACAAAGCGACATGGTCGTCGCGACCAATTCCGTGCTGTGCGAGGTGGTGTGCCAGTCGGTTGGCGCGTGCATCGAGTTCTCGGAAAGTGAAGCGGCGGTCACCGTCGACGAATGCCGGATGATCCGGCACTGTGTCGACGACCAGCTCCCACAAATCCGCGAGGTTGAACTGCATGCAACGTCGAACGTATCGGGGCGCCGATTCGCCGCAAGAATCTTGTCGGGAATGGTGTGTCGCGACTGCTCGTCAGACGCGGAGTTGGCGAAAGCCGTCTTCGAGGATTGCGCGAATCTCGGCGTCGCTCGACGGAGCGTCGTGTGGTGCCGATGCCCATTGGTCGTCTGCTGTCGTCCACAGTTGCGACTCGATCGGTGCCCAAACGCCTCGGATCTGGGCCGCGCTGTCTGGCGAAGACTCAGCTCGGACCCTCAAGGCATCGAATCGAGTCCAAATGGTCGGATCGCTCACGAGGCCGGGGACGTGCGGCGCGACGGTTGGTACGAACACGCCCACGCAGGGGCTTCCCAGGCATATCCAGAGCCGAATTGTAGGTCCGCTGGCTGGTCGAGCAGTAGGGCGTGAACTGATCTCGCACACCATCGATGCGGTCGTTGTCTGGTAGTCGCGTACATGCATACAGACGGAAACCCCGCTCCAGTCGTCGCGCGGCGCCTCGGGAATCGGTTGTGGGTGTTGATCGAGTCCGAACGGTGCACCCCACGGTCGCGTCCCGTGATGACGCAGTGTTGCCACGATGTCCGAGGGTGTCGTCGCAGTAGCGACGCACGCAGAGGTCGCGCCGAGGCGATGGTCTGCGATGCCGGTGGGAATCTTCGGTGCACGCCACGATTGCACGTCGAACCGTTCGTCGGCGCCAGCAACGTCAAGAGAGCATCTATCCCAGTTGGTGTCGAGGCTCACTCGATTACCGATCGCGCCGCCCGGCGTCGCAATCTTGCGCGCTGCCCAGTCGTGATCGTTGGTTTCAAGCATCCAACCTGTCGAGGAATCGGCGATCAGAAAGCTGCTGTAGTACGGCTCATCATGATCGGGTTCTCCAGTTCCGCCTTGGCCAAACTGCTCAAGGAGCGCGGTCATGATCTCGAGGGCCTCATCTGCTGACGCTGCGCGTTCGAGCCCGAGGCGGACAATGTCCATTCCAAGCAGCGCGGCAGGTGCACCGCGTGGGTTCTGCACTGTCCAGATCTTTTCGTTACCGATTGCGACACCGTGTTCATTGACGCCATGTTCAACACCCCAGAGCCATGTTGGCTGGGAGCCAATGAACGCGAACGCACCGGGATCGACGCCGAGGTCGAGGTACTGAGTCCGAAGTGGGTTGCGGCTCGGACTACGTCGCGCGAACGCGTGCACGACTTGAATTTCGCCGATCGGTCGGTCACTGTTCTTTGCGAAGTATGTGTGGCCACTGCCCAACACGCACAGGGTGTCACACATCGTTCACTTGAACCAGACTCGTTGATAGTTGCGGCTTTGGGGATGGACGAGCAACGCGACCAAGGCGATGTCGAATGCGAAATTGATCAGGTAGTTGAAGCTCAACACATAGGCACCGAGAATAACGATCGCCAAAAGGACCTTGGCGCTCGCGGCTGCGACGGCGAGGCCGTAACCCC
>JBBRPC010000349.1:0-2794 GCA_038228615.1 Acidimicrobiia bacterium
GGTCTCGAAGACAACATCACCCTGATTATCGCCAACGCCGTCAGCGTGTTATTGGAGGGAGGAGTGCAACCGGCCGACGTGCTGCGTTTTGCACTGATTTTTGGAACGACCTACAGAAGCCGCGGCTGGGGTTCAGTGCTCACGGTGCTCGTGGCGATGGCAAACGTTCTCCCAATGCTGCACCCCGAGGATCGATCTGTGGCGCTCATTCACGCGCTGCGTTTTGTCGCAAGCGACACGGCTGGCAACCCTCCTCGATTTCCCGTCGCGGCACTGCCAACAACAGAACTGCCAGTCGAGCGAATCGAACAGTGGTATCGGCGCTTCATCGATACGCGGTCGAGCGACTCGGCAGAGCGGACACTGCGGACGGCAATTGAAGCAGGGACAGACCTCGCCACGATCGAGCGAATGATGACCGCAGCTATCACCGACCACATCTTCGTCGACGGGGGTCATACCCTCGACTTCACGAACAAAGCCTTCGAATCGTTGGCTATTGCTGGTTCGGATGACGCTGGCATCGTCCTGACGTCTCTCGTCTCGCAGACTGCGTCGTCGGGACGGGCCGAAGAATCGAGTGAGTGGCAATACCCTCACGATCTCGTCACACTCGCGGCCTCGACGTACCAAACCCTTAACAACGTGCCACCGACAAACAAGAAGTTCGACGCGGTTGCTGCGCTGGCGGCTGAGTTGCTCGCCGATGATCCGTTCAACGTCTGCGAAGCGATCGTCGTGGCATCGACCAATGGTGCGACACCCCAACAACTCGCGCACGCTGTCGCCTATGCAGCAGCACTTCGAGTCGGGCGGTTCCATATTCAAAATGATCATGCCGATTGGGACACCGTTCATCATTCGTTTACAGCTGCGAACGCTCTCCACCAATCGATGCAGCGTTCCCCGGCTCCTGAGCTCATGCGCGGCGTCGTGCAATGTGCACTGAGTATCTATCTCGACCGGTTTCTCAACGTCCCACCGGCTCGGCCACCGCACGCAAGCGATGGCGGGCTTGTCGAACTCGAGGGCTGTTTCGACGTACAGGGTCAAGTCGATCAGGCTGCGAACCTCGTCGTCGGATTCCTCGACGGCGGAGGTTCCAGAGCAGAACTCATCGCGGCGCTTGGCCACGCGTTGCTGCACGAAGACACCGGATTTCACTGGTATCAAGTGTTCGAAGCGTCGGTGCGCCAAGCCTGCCAATGGCCAGAGGGCTCCCAAGAATCGGCGATGGTCCTCGCTGCCTTCGCCCGTTTTCTATCGGCGCACACACCGACGCGACGAGAACTGCCACAAATCATTCGGATCGCGACGCGCTTGCGGCGCGGCGAGAAACTCTTCGAAGATCAGTAGGCACGGCATCGCACGCTCTCATTGTGCGACCGACCAGTAACCTCAGCGGGTCACGCGTCCGTAGCTCAGTTGGATAGAGCAGGGGCCTTCTAATCCTCAGGTCGCAGGTTCGACTCCTGCCGGGCGCGCTTTGTGATGTCGCGAGACATCGAGGACGCCCCGAACCCTCATTGCGGTTCGGGGTGTTGTCGTTTGGGGCGGGTTGGGCCTTTTGGTTTGCCGGTGGGTTGGTAGTCGCGGTTGGGGTTGATGGTGAGTTCGCGGAGGAGTTCGCCGGTGGCGGCGTGCACGACGCGGACGTGGAGGTCGTCGACGAGCAGGACGATGTGGGTTCGGGCGTGGGTTCGTCCGATGCCGATGTGGTGGAGTTTTCCGTTGACGCGCAGGGTGACGACACCGGACTCGTCGATGCGGTCGTGGCGCACGCGGTAGTGGGTGTGGGTTTTGCTGTTGGGCGTGGCTTTGGGTCGTGCGTTGTAGATCGTCGCGGGCGTTGCTTGGTGTGGGAGCGACCGGTGGGGTCGTTGGGTGTTGTAGAGGTCGCGGAACGTGTCGCAGAGCGTTTGGAGCTGCGTGATTGTTGTGGGTTGCGGTTGTTGTTTGAGCCAGCGTTTCAGGGTTTGTTGGAAGCGTTCGATTTTGCCGCACGTCGTTGGGTGGTTCGGTCGGGAGTTCTTTTGGATGATCCCGAGACGCGCTAGTTCGGTTTCGAGGGCGGTGCGGCCTCCGCGTCCGGTCGCGAATCGCACGGTGTAGACCATGCCGTTGTCGGTCAATGTTGATAGGGGTTTTCCGTATTCGTTGTAGGCATGGCGGAACTCGGTGACGACGATTTTTGCGGTGACGCGTCGTTGGGCGGTGATCCGCAACGCGTAACGGGAATGGTCGTCGAGCCAGGACAGGATTTCGGTGTCGGTGTCGTCAGCGAGTCGGTAGTGCGTGAAGTCGGATTGCCAGGTTTCGTTGGGTTGTTCGGCTTCGAAACGGATGTACGACGATTTGGGGCGTTTCTTCGGTTCGGGTGTGACCTTGCCTGCACGTTCGAGATGGCGATAGATCGTGGATGGATGGATTGTGATGTGGTGGTGGTGTTCGAGGTGCCAGCTGATCGTGTCGGGCCCTGCGTCGAGGCCGGCTGCGGTGAGCGTGTCGCGGAGTTCGATGATGAGTGCGACAGTCGTCGAATCGGTCGCGTTTGGTGACGTCTTCGGTCGTCGTGAGTGGGGTTCGAACGCGGTGTCGCCTTCCGCCTGGTAGCGGGCCACGAGTGCGTACACCCATGAGCGAGCAACGCCGTAGGTCTTTGCGACTTCGGATGGGGAACGACCCTCGACAACAACAGCAGTGATGACCAGACGCGCTTTTGACATCCGAACACGCTGGTCGAGTGTCCTCTATGACGCGCGACACCCGTCCTCGATGTCCTGAACCACAGCAC
>JBBRPC010000350.1:0-2784 GCA_038228615.1 Acidimicrobiia bacterium
AATCGCCGACAGTTTCTGCGTCAAGGCGCAGCTGCTGCACTGGCCGTCGGATCAATGCCAGCGATCCTCGCTGCGTGCGCAAGCGACGACTCATCGCCGAGCGGCAAGGGCGTGCAAACCAAACCGGGGCAGAGCACGACCACGCGACCGTTGAAACTGACCGGGACGATCAACTTTTTGAACTTTGAGGGCTGGGTCGGTGCTGGCGAAATCGCGGCATTCGAAAAGAAGTACCCCGGCGCGAAGATCAATATTGTTCCGTGGGTCTCGAGCGACGACGCCGTCGCGAAAGCGAAGAACCGCGCAGGCGACATCGACGTACTGCTGGTCGACGGCACGACGTTCCCGCAGCTAGACGCGCTGAAGGTATTCGCGAAGTTCGACAACGCCGTGCCCAATGTCGCGAATATCGATACCGCATATAAGTCGAAGTCGTGGGACCCGGACAACGCTCGATTTGCCGCGACGGAATATGGCCGCACGGGAATCGCCTACAGGGCCGACATCGTCAAAGAGGCTCCGAAGACGTGGGAGGACTTCTTTCGTCTTGCTGAGACGCATTCGGGCAAAGTCGTGATTCTCGACTATCAGCGTTCGGTGATGGGCAGCACGATGAAGTCATTGGGGTTTGCGCCTTCCTCGAAAGTACAAGCTGACATCGACGCGGTCAAGAAGCGCCTTATCGCGCTGAAACCACATTTGCTCGCGATCAGCACCGAAGTCGGAAAGCAGCTTGCGAACGGTGAGGCAGTGTTGGCTCTGGGCGACGCGTACGACATTTACACCGCGCAGGAAAAGAACAAGAATGTGATGTGGGTCGACCCTAGCGACGGACAGGTCGCGTACCTCGAAGGCCTTGCGGTGCTTGACGGTCCGCGCAACGATCTTGCCCGCGCATTTGTGAACTTCCATCTTGAACAAGATCAATACGCAGACTTCATCAATACCGTGAAGTCAGCCGGGGTCATGCCTGACAACGCGATGATCAAAACGCCCTTGCGTACGAGTCCGATACTCACCCCAGGTGAGAGTGTCCGATCTCGAATCGATTACCACGAATTTCTCGGCGAAACGGCCGAATCGTGGCAAACGGCATGGGATGCGTTCAAGTCTGCGTGATGCACTGCCACGGAATCGACGCCGATGGGATCCGCTATTTGCGGTAATCAGCGTCGATTCCATGGCCATCGCGTTCGGTTTCTTGGCGCCGCTCGCGATCCTGATCGCTTATTCATTTGGCGATAGTGATTTTCTTACGTTCGATGTTTCAGTGACTGGCACCGTCGACCCGTATCGCAAGCTGTTTTCGGTCGTCTACCGCCCGGTGCTATTGCGATCGTTCGCAATCTCGATGTTCACCGTGCTCGCATGTATCGCAATCGGAACACCAGCGGCGCTTGCAGTTTCGAGAATGCGCCGCGGTTGGTCGCGTGTCGCGCTCGGCGCGGTGATCGCACCTTCGTTCGTGAGTTTTACGGTGCGCGTGCACGGTTGGTCGAACCTGCTCGGCAATCGCGGAGTCGTTGCCGCGCTGACTGGTCAGACCCTGCTGTTCAAACCAACTGGCGTAGCCCTCAGCATGCTGGGGATTTACCTCCCGCTCTACGTGTTGCCCGTGGTCATTGCACTTGATCGAATCGATCAGGATGTAGTCGACGCTGCGGCTGATCTTGGTGCACCACGATTTAGAACGACACGGCGCGTCGTGCTCCCGCTTGCGAAGGCTGGGATCATCACCGGATCCGTATTGGTGGGTGTGCTCGCCATCGGTGAATACATCGTCCCTGCCGTCATCGGGGGTGGCAAAGTATTACTGCTCGGCAATTTGTTGAACGATCAAGCGGGCGGACGAGACCAACCTCTAGGCGGCGCTATTGCTGTTCTGATTCTGATGACGATGGCAATCGGCGCTGCTGTGGCAAGAATTTGGCGCAGAGATGCGCGGGCATAAACGCGGCGTTGGCATCGTGGGTTCATTGTCCCTCGGAGCCGCTTTGGTGCTGCTCTACGCACCTTTGGTTCAGCTCGTGATTTCGAGCATCAATACCAATTCGTTGGGGAGTTCGTGGGAGCATCCGACGTTGGGTTGGTACCGGCTCGCGCTCGACAACGAGTTGGTGGTTGCGTCGCTTTGGCGAAGCGTGCGTCTCGCGTTGGCTGTTGCATTCAGCGCCGCATTGCTGGGCACGGGGTCGGCGATCGCAGTGCGGCATCGACCTCGGATTCGTTCGTTGGCGGCAAGTCTCGCGACCGCTCGGGTTGCGACGCCTGAGATACTGGTGGCTGTAGGGCTCGGCGTGTTACTGCCGTTGGCCGATATTCAGCTCGGGGTGGTGGCGATGTGGTTTGGGCACACCGTCTTACTCTCCGCCTATGTGGTGCTGATTGTTAGTGCCCGCTTACAAGGCATGCCCGAAGGCCTAGAAGACGCCGCGCAAGATCTCGGTGCGCCACCGTGGCGCGTGATCCGCCATGTCGTGATGCCACAGGTGACACCTGCAGTGTTCGCCTCTACGCTACTTGTGGCGGCGTTTTGAGGATGTCCCGTTCGTTGTTGAAGTGGGGTGACGGCGGGTGTTGGTTTCATGCAACGTCGGCAGTCTCGCATATTGGTGAGACGCGTGCTGCGTGAGCGTTGAGCGCGGCGACGAGTTTCGGCATCTGGTCGTAGCCGCGGACTCGACGGAATTTACGTTCCGCGTTGAGGATCCCAGCTGCACACCACCGTTTGATCATCGTGGCGTCTTGCCAACGTTTCACATTCCTGGTCGTGTCTCTGGCGAC
>JBBRPC010000351.1:0-2776 GCA_038228615.1 Acidimicrobiia bacterium
CAGCACCCATGCGCCGCAACCGAACAACGTTGTAACTGCCAAGGACGCTGCCTCACTCGGCTGAACTCCGTGCAGATGGCGTACGACGCCGTAACACAGCATCGTGGCAGTCGCGACGATCACTCCTGCAGGCACGGTGAAGCGGAGAACTCGCGGCACGAATCCTGCGACGTACCGTCGAGGATTCGGTGCGAGCGCCAAGAAGAATGACGGCACGCCGATTGTAAGTGTTGAAACCACTGTGAGATGCCGCGGCAGGAAGGGGTACTTCCAGCGAGCGAAACCCACGATGATCGCGATGCAACATGCATACACAGTCTTCGTGACATACAGATTCGAGACCCGTTCGACGTTGGCGATGACACGGCGTCCTTCTGCGACAACTCCAGGCATCCGGGAAAACTGCCCATCGAGCAGCACCAACTGCGCGACTGCACGCGTCGCCGCAGCACCACTTCCCATCGCAATACCGATGTCTGCATCTTTGAGCGCCAGCGCGTCGTTCACGCCATCGCCCGTCATCGCAACGACATGACCCATCGATTGCAACGCCTGCACGATCGCACGCTTTTGATGGGGCGTGACACGGCCAAATACCGTGTGCGTACCGAGCACCGCAGTCAAACCCGAAAGGTCGTCGGGCAGGAAACGAGCGTCGAACACATTGTCTGCGTTCGGGATTTCAGCCCGTCGCGCCACTGCTCCGACGGTCGCAGGATTGTCGCCAGAAATCACGCGGAGCTCGACGCCTTGTTCGACAAAGTAGCGAAAGGTCGTTGCGGCGTCGGCACGGACGTGCTCTTCGAACATCACCAATGCAATCGCTCGAAGATCTCCGGGAAGGGTTTCTTGGTCTCTCGCCGAGTGTGCATTCCCGTTCAATTCATTTGGAGAATGCGCGAGCAGCAGGACACGTTGGCCGGTCGCGGCCGCAGCAACAGCGCGCTGTCGGATCGGATCGTCTTCGGGATGGTCCGCCCATACCATCTCGGGCGCACCCAGATACCAGCTTCCGCGATCGACAAATCTGACTGCGCTCCATTTGCGCGCCGAAGAAAATGGCACGACATCACTTCGCGACCAGCCTGGATCATCGATTGCATCGGCAATTGCCTGCATCGTGGCATTGCCGTGCTCATCGCCAGCAATCGCACCTAAGACGGTAAGAATCTCCGCTTCAGGAAACTCGGGATCGCAGCTCGAAATCGACTGAAACGCGATCGTGCCCTCCGTGATTGTGCCCGTCTTGTCGACGCACACCATGTCAACACGCGCCAAGACCTCCACGGCAGGAAGCTCTTGTACCAATACCTTGCGTTTGGCAAGCGTCCGCGCAGCGAGCAGGAACGCGAAACTCGTGAGGAGCACGAGCCCCTCTGGCACCATAGCTACGACACCTGCTACGACGCCCGGCAGTTTGTCGTGCGTCGTCCCGTGCAGCCGGAGTTGGCTCCAGAGGAGCAACGCTGTTGTGGGTACGAGCGCCCATGTCACGTACCGCAGGATTCGATTCGTACCGGCCTGAAGTTCCGACACCGTAACCGTGAACCGGCGAGCTTCGGTCGCGAGTTTGCGCGCGTATGCGTCGGCGCCGACACCGACAACTTGGAACTGCCCAGAACCGGCCACCACGAAACTGCCAGAGAGCACACCGTCTCCAGGCTGTTTCAATACCGGATCGCTTTCTCCCGTCAGCAGCGATTCATCGATCTCGACACGGTCAGAAGATGCCACGACCCCATCCGCGCATACTTGATCGCCGGTGCGAAGCTCCAACAGGTCGTCGACAACGACATCCCCGACCGCGATTTCCATCACAGTGCCGTCGCGAACCGCGTACGCGTGAGGTGCGTGCAGTACCGCGAGGGCGTCCAGCTGGCGTTTTGCGAGCCACTCCTGGACAATGCCAATGAGCGCGTTCGACACCACCACGACGCCGAACAGTCCGTCGGCGGCTTCGCCGGTGAGCAAAATGATGACAAACATTGCGCCGAGGATCGCGTTGAAGCGCGTGAAAATATTGGCTCTGGCGATTTCACCGAATGTGCGACTCGTGCGCTCTGGCACGTCGTTGGAACGACCAGTTGCATGGCGTGTCGCGACCTCATGAGCGGTCAGCCCAGACGGGGCCGTGGTGAGGTGCCGCAACCCAACTTCCCCCGTCATCAAACGGCACCGTACCGCGCGCCGATCCTGCGGTTCGGCGATCTAACGTGGGGGCTCCATGACGTTTCCCGAGCCGCCCGCGACTGCCGCGCCCACCACCTGCTTCTTTCACAAAGACCGTGAAACCGGGCGACGTTGCACTCGTTGTGGACGTTTCGCATGTTGGGAATGCCTCCACGACGCATCGGTCGGGTCACATTGCTGGGAATGCATCAAAGCTGCGCAGCCACCGGTCGGCCAACAGGTGAACCAGCAAGTGAAACAGGTGCTGCGCGACCCAATGCTGATCACCAAATTGCTCGTTTCGGTCAACGCGGCGATGTTCGTCCTCGGACTTGTCAATGGAGGCGAACTCGGTTTGAGTTTTGGAGGCGGTGGCTCGACCACAGCTTTTGAACAACGGTTCGGACAGTCGATCGAAGGGCTCGTCGCTGGAAGGTGGTGGCAACCGCTGACCTCGGGATTCGTCCACTTTGGATTGATCCATATCGGATTCAACATGTTGATTCTGTGGCGGCTCGGCGAACAGCTTGAACGAGGCATCGGCCGCATGCGTTTCTCCACGCTCTATTTCACTTGCCTCTTCGCCGGATCCCTTGGTTCGGTCCTA
>JBBRPC010000352.1:0-2751 GCA_038228615.1 Acidimicrobiia bacterium
ACCTCCGTCGTCCCGACCGGGATGGTCACTCTCACGACGGCGATGCTTGATGAGTTGTCAATACCTTGATCGCTTGGATGCTGCTGAGTCAGGATGGCTACGGCGTAATCCGACGTATCGTGCTCATCGAAAACTTGGTGCGGATACACGCGATCACCGCCCGCTCGGCGCAGGGCAGCGGCAATGGTTTCGTTCCACTCCGCCACAACGGCGACGTCGGCGGCGGTTGTAACAATCATTTGGGCCATTGCATCCGGCGTGGCGTTATCGACATAGACATTGGTGACCAGCATTGTGAACGTCGGGGCCGCTTTGACCCAAGACGGTCGTTCTGCAGTTCGCCGAGCGCTGAACCACAGCGCAAGGTACACCGGCGCCAGCGGCGCGGCGCTCAAGATGAGCCACACGTTGTTGCGAACCTCAAGAGTTTCTCACCGCCTCGAACCGGCTCGCGCTCGCGCACACCATTGCGATCCACGATGCAGTACTGATCGTGAAAGATGCCGATGGCAAGACCCATGTGCGCGAAACCATCGATCCGCAACCGGGACGCAGCGCGCTGACCGGCGCCATGTGGATTGCGCTGCTCGGCGCGATCTTCGCTGGCCCCGTTGGATGGATCACCGGAGGGGTGGTTGGAGCGGGTTTGGGTGCGGGCGCCGCAAAGCTCTTGGATTTCGGGATCACTGATGCTTGGGTCGCCTGGTTTCAAGAAGCTGTCGACCGTGACACGGCCACCGTCGTTCTTTTGGTCTCCGATGTCGACCGTGACGCATTCGTTGCCGAGGTGCGGCGATTCACGGGTGCTGAGCTCGTATACGCGGAGTTCGACGAGCACACGATGCAACGTCTCACGGCTGCGCTCGAATCGCCATCATGATCGGGTGAGGTCGTCTCTTGGCGAACCTGGCTCGGAAAACCTGGGGTGATGTCGGTTGCGCGTTGGGCCGCTACTGGACTTCCTCGGTTGCTGGTGTGTAGTAGACGTGCAAGGTGCCTGCAGCCGCGGCGAGGAGCAGGACGAAACCTGCAAGAAATGCGATTTTTGCAGCCTGGTCTGCTTTTCGGCCGAACTCACTGAAGCCAAACGAGGTGAGGAGCAGTCCGCGGAGGGTTTCACCACGAAACAGCGACTGCGTCTTCGCGTCAAGAATCACTGCGGCGCTGCTGAGAGCGCTCGCGTTCGGATCATTCTTCGCGGTCGCGGCGTCGGCCAGCGACCGAGCGTTGCGAGACTCGGTGCTCGTTTCGGAATAGGTCTTCGCGTTGTTGATCTCCTTGAGATGCCCAAAGATGTATTCGTTGGCATAGCACTCGGCCTGTTTGCCGGTGAGCAGCGCCTTTCCTGCATTGTCCCGTAGACACGGGATCTTTTGTTCGTCGGGTGATAGCCCCTTCATCGGTGTGAATGTGATCCGTTGGGCGCTGAGCTGATCGTGCACGTAGTCGTCGGCGAACGACGCATTGGAATACAAAACAACGCCAAGGGCGACGACGAGTACCGCGAGCGCGAGCCCTCCGACAGCGAAGAACCGGTCAAGTGTGCGCCGTTTCATGGAATCGACTCCTCTAGTTTCGCTCCGACCCAATTGGTCAAGCGGTTCGCAAGAAGTATCTGGGTATGCGCCATACCGGAATAGTGCCCAACGGCGTTCCGACTGGGGTACAAGGTCCCTATTCGCGATTTCTCTTCGCGGGGGCGTGCACGTCGGAGGTGCTCGCAGACGTGTACTTAGCGGAATCGGGCTGGCTGCACGCCGAGGTTTCCTGCCACTATGTGGTGGGTAGTCGACATTTCTAACCTCGCGCGCACGGCAGCGGGAAGAGGAGCGGTATGACTGTGGAGAACGATCCGTTGTGGGGTCAGCAAACCTCACTTGCGATGTCAAACTTTGCGGTATCCGGTATGCCGATGCATCGCGACGTGATCAACATGATTGCGACCATCAAGGGCGAGGCCGCAGTTGTCAATTACGAACTCGGTGCTCACGCGATGAGTGCGGAGATGGCCGACGCGATTCGCTCGGCTGCTCAGGAGATCGTCGCGGGCGGATACGCCGACCAATTTCCCGTCGATGTGTTTCAGACTGGGTCTGGCACCTCGACCAACATGAATGTCAACGAAGTCATCTCAACCCTCGCAAGTGCAACGCTCGGTCGCTCGGTGCATCCCAATGATCATGTCAATGCTTCGCAGTCGTCGAACGACGTTGTCCCGACGGCGGTGCGCGCCGTTGCGGCGATGCTCATCCACAGCGATCTTCTCGTTGCCTGCGATCGGTTGATCGCGTCGCTGGATGGTCATGTCGTGGCGTGGTCGACGGTCGTCAAAGCTGGTCGGACGCATCTCATGGACGCATTGCCAGTCACATTGGGTCAAGAGTTTGCGGGTTACTCGGCTCAAATCGAGGCGGCTCGCGAACGACTCGCGATCTGCGAACATGATTTGTGTGCGCTTCCGCTCGGCGCCACCGCGGTAGGTACCGGAGTCGGCGCGCCCCACGATTTCGGTGAGCGCGTGATCACACGACTCGCGGCTGCGACTGGATTGCCGTTTTGCTGCGCGTCGAATCGGTTGTCGAAGATTGCCGCACACGATGATCTCGTGGCGTGCAGTGCGGCGTTACGGACACTCGCAATTGCGCTACTGAAAATTGCGAACGACGTCCGGTGGATGGCGAGCGGACCTCGTGCCGGAGTCGCCGAGATACATCTCCCTGCGCTCCAGGCTGGCAGTTCGATTATGCCCGG
>JBBRPC010000353.1:0-2750 GCA_038228615.1 Acidimicrobiia bacterium
GAGATACGGAAAATGGATTGACTATGACCGCACTAGCCCGAGTGGTGGCCTAGTTTTTTATACGATAACTGCGCCGCCTCATCCGCTGGCTCCGCGGTTTCGATATGCTCCACCGGATTTAGGTATGCAAGTGAGACCAGCTGACCACCCCGCACCAACTCAGCGAAGTGCGGAGCAGGTGTGGGTTGACGATGATACACGACCACGACCCGCTGGATCTCCTCTTCCATTATTGACTGTTGAAGAAATCAATCGGATAAGGGCTGTAGAAGTCGCGCGGGTCAGAGGTGAACGCTTGGAACGGATGAGGCGAGAGTTTCCAGAGCGTTTTTTAGATGACGGCGCCCTCGAGGCCATCAGAAGACAGAACAATCGATTCGGCATGCCACGCCCAGATCGCGGCGTGATTCTCCCACACGTGACACCACTTCCTGCCCCGGAGTATGTAGCCGGCGCCGCGTGCGCGGCGGCGGTGGTGGTTGTTGCACCTGTGATAATTGCAGAGGTTGGAGGCGCAATTGCGCTGCCCACGATTGCAATCCCCGCCCTGCCTGCAATCCCCATCTTAAAGGCGACAATGATGAAATAACTTTATAGCCTCGCGATGCCACAGAGCAGTTGTCGTTCGAAGTGCAACGGCCTTCGCGATCAAGTCCGACATGCGCACTCAAGGCTTCTATGACTTTCGGAACCAGCAATGACGGTATATACAATTCGATCACCGTACAGTTTTGGCACTCGGGTGAAATTCGACTCGAAGTTGAATGGCTCTGGTGAAGGGGTTATTGTTGGCATTGCGCTGAACGATGATTTGTCAATATATTACTATATTCAGTCACCGTCAGGTGATATCGCGGGAGGGATATTGCCTCACGACATTATAGTTGAGAATGCGTAGCCACTAAAAACGACACTGTCAATATCGCAGTCATCCCAGACATCCGCAAACCGCAAACCAGTGTCGAACTGAGTTATCCTTCTGGCCGGGTTTGAAAGACGGTCGATCCGCGCGGGATCGAGAACCGGACGACCTTCGACTTGCTGGGCCGGACGACGAAGACGATTGAGAACTACGTCGATGGGACGGTGAGCGACCTCGACGACAAGACGACCGAGTACACCTACAGCGCGGCCGGGATGACGAGCCTGACGGCGAAACTCACCGGCGGCGGCGGGCAGACGACCGAGTGGGTTTACGGGGTCGGCAGTTCGGGGAGCCTCTATTCGAACGACATCGTCGGAGCGACGAAGTGGCCCGATCCGAGCACCGGAGCGAGTTCGTCCGGGCAGCAGGAGACGGTGACGATCAACGCCCTCGGGCAGACCCTCACGAGCACGGATCGCAACGGCACGACGCACAGTTACCAGTACGACGTCCTCGGCCGGATGATATCGGATGCGGTGACGACGCTCGGTTCGGGCGTGGACGGGGCCGTGCGGCGGATCGAGATTGCGTACGATTCGCAGGGGAATGCGTATCTCGTGACCCAGTACGATGCGGCCACGGGCGGCACCATCGTGAACCAAGTGCAACAGGCTTTCGACGGCCTCGGGAATCTCACTCGCGAATGGCAAAGCCACTCCGGGGCGGTCAACACTTCGACGACGCCGAGCGTGCAGTACGGCTACAGTGCGCTCGATGCCAACAACCGGGTGCGGTTGACGTCGATGACCTACCCCAACGGGCGGGTAATCGGTTACAATTACGCGAGCGGGTTGGACAGCGCCATCTCGCGGTTGAGTTCGATCACGGACAGCGGTGTGACACTGGAAAGCTATTCCTACTTGGGCTTGGGCACAGTCGTGGTCCGCTCGCATCCGCAATCCGGCGTCGACCTGAGCTATGTGAAGCTGAGCGGCGAGAGCGTCGGCGATGCCGGGGACCAGTACACGGGCTTGGATCGGTTCGGCCGCATCGCCGATCAGCGCTGGCGGAACGGCAGTACCGATGCGGATCGGAACAGCTACACCAACGACCGCGACTCAAACCGACTGACAAAAACGAATGTGCTCAATTCGACGCTGAACGAAGTCTACACTTACGACGGCTTGAACCAAATCGCCTCGTTCAACCGCGGCAGTGGCACGCGGACGCAGAGTTTCGATTACGACGCCCTCGGCAACCGCGACGGTGTCACGACCAACGGCAGCACGCAGACCTACACGGCCAACAAGCAGAACGAGATCACATCGATCGGCGGGGCGACGACCCCGACCTACGATGCCAACGGCAACATGACGGGCGATGAGACCGGCAAGCAATTCGTCTACGATGCCTGGAACCGGCTGGTGGCGGTGAAGAATAGCGGTGGGACGACGCTCAAGACCTACGGCTACGATGGGCTCAACCGCCGCATATCGGAAACGGTATCGGGCACGACAACCGATTTGTACTACTCGTCGAACTGGCAAGTCCTCGAAGAGCGCATCGCCGGATCGACCGTTGCCAGCTACGTCTGGAGCCCCGTCTACGTCGATGCGATGATCGCGAGGGATCGCGATACGGATGGCAATGGCACGCTCGACGAGCGCCTATACCCGACGCACGATGCCAACTTCAACGTCACAGGACTCATCAATACGAACGGCAACGTCGTCGAGCGGTACGTCTACGATTCGTTCGGCGCGGTGACCGTGTTGAACGCTAGCTGGACGGTGCTCAGCGGCAGTGCCTACGGCTGGGTCTACCTGCACCAAGGCGGCCGGGTCGACGCGACGACGGGATTGATCCACTTCCGCAACCGGGATTA
>JBBRPC010000354.1:0-2742 GCA_038228615.1 Acidimicrobiia bacterium
ATGTGATGACAAAGGTGTAGTGAGGGTTCGCGTCGGTGGTGCGCAGGGGTCGGCTGGTGAGACTCGAGAGATTGACGCCGTTGCGCGAGAACGCATCCAGCAGCTGCGAAAGCACACCAGGAGCGTCGCGCGGTGGCGTGATCGCAAACATTGTGCGATCCGACCCAGTCGGATTGGGGATGTGACGACTCGCAAGAAGATAACGCGTTCGGATTTCAGGTATCGCAGCAGGGTCTTCGCGCACAGCGACCAACCCGTATGCCGCCCCGACCTCATGCGGCGCCAGAGCCACGAGGCCACTATCGCGTGCGTCGCGCACACGCTCACACGCCACCGAGGTGGCATCCGCGATCTCGCTTTGCAAGGCATTCATGCGGATGAACGAATGACAGATCTGCAGAATTTCCGGATGAGATACCACGACACGCGGGTGGCAATCGGCGCGGTATGCGAAGACCGCGATCGACTCACTCAACACCGCTTCGCCGGCAAACAACACGTTCTCAGTCGAGAACAGGACGCGATCGACCACCGACATCAGCTCGCCGTCGACCGACGTTTCGATGGGCACAATGCCGAGCGCATCGGGGGTGTGATCGACGGTTTCCAACACTTCCCACAGGGATTCCATCGGATGCGTATCGGGTGCGTCGAGTTCGCCGAACAGCCGCACGGCGCGATGGAAAGAACTGCCCTTCGGGCCGCAGTAAAAGACAAGGGGACCGCTCATGAACCCGCCACGTTACGACGCGTACTCGGCAAACCGCGACTGGGCGGCCGCGGGCAACCGGACCTGCACGCGGGTGTCGCTGTCGGTGTGGACTTCCACCAGTACTTCACCCTCGCGATGCAATGCCGCGAGCACATCGCCGCGCTCGTATGGCACCACGAGTTCCACCACCGTGGTCTGGGCGCGCAGCCGCGTCGCGATCACGGCCAGGAGCTCCGCGACACCATCACCGGTGAGCCCCGACACCGCCAACGAACCTGGATAGCGGCGGAGGAGATCAGCCACTTCGCCCGCTTGGGCACAATCCGCTTTGTTCCACACGAGCAATTCGTGCTCCGGGCGCGTACCGCCGCCGATCTCGTTGAGGACCTGATGCACAGCTGCAATTCGGGTGTCAACATCGGGGTCGCTCCCATCGACCACGTGGATCAGCAGCTCCACGTCCGAGGCCTCCTCCAATGTGCTTCGGAAGGCCTCAACCAGTTCGTGAGGAAGGCGTTGCACGAAGCCGACCGTGTCAGAAATCAAGATGGGCTCACCGCCAGGCAATGCCAGACGCCGCGTCGTGGGATCCAAGGTCGAGAACAGGTGATCCTCCACCAAGACATTGGCTTCGGTGAGCGCGTTCAGCAACGTCGATTTCCCCGCGTTCGTGTACCCGACGAGCGCAATGCGAGTCAGTGCTCCGCGGCGACGCGCTTTCCGTTGCGTCGTTCGCGTCGCCGCGAGCGACTTAAGGTCGCGTTCCAGTTTCTGAATCTTGCGAAGCAAGCGACGTCGATCAACCTCAAGTTGCGTCTCGCCTGGTCCCCGTGTACCGATACCGCCGCCCTGTTGGCTGAGGGAATGCCCGCGCCCGCGCAAACGGGGTAGCCGATACCGCAGCTGGGCCAGCTCAACTTGAACCATGCCCTCCTGGCTCGTCGCATGTTGCGCGAAAATATCGAGAATCAGCGCGACGCGATCAACAACATCGCATTTGAACATCACTTCAAGGTTTCGTTGTTGGGCTGGCGTCAACTCATCGTCGAAGATCACAACATCGACGTCGAGCGCCTCAGCGATCGCCGCCAATTCCTCAACCTTGCCTTTGCCGATATACGTAGCTGGGTGGGGTGCCGAACGGCGCTGCAACTCGCTATATACGGGTTCCGCGCCCGCAGTGTCGGTGAGCAGCGCGAGTTCATCCAATGACCGTTGCGATGCTCCCTCGGTGCGGGCGTTGGCAGTTGTACCAACGAGCAGCGCCTTCTGTCGCACAACGCCGAGGTCAACCTCGGTCGCCGTCAACCGTCGCTGTTGTCGCCCTGAACGCAGTTCATTTGGACGTTCGGATGCTGTCATCGCAACGCTCCGAGGTCGACTGCAACATCAAAGAGATACACGACCGCGCCACCCAGTCGGATTGTGTCCCCCATCTCAATGTCGAGTTGGCCGCCGCGCACGGTCATCACAACAGCGTCATCCACGAGGCCACGGCGACGTGCGGCAGCAGCAGCAGCGCACGCACCAGTGCCGCACGACAACGTCTCACCCACCCCGCGTTCCCAAACCCGCATTTCCAGCCGCGAACGATCGAGGACGTGCACAAACTCGACATTGGTCCGTTTCGGAAAGCGGTCGTCGCCTTCAAGCAGCCGCCCATGTTGGGCAACGCGAACTGCCTCGATATCGTCAACGAACATCACCCAATGCGGATTCCCCATGCCAACCGCATCGCCCGAGTACCGAACTCCATGCACCGAAGATTCGAGATTCGTCACCTGCACGCCGACGACGGGAATGGCCTCAGGAGAAAACGTCGGGGCACCCATGTCGACAACGGCACCCACAACGTTCCCGTCGTCGTCGCGGTCGAGTGCGACCGACCGTTGGCCAGCAGGCGTATCCACGACCAACAACCCAGGCGTGCCGAGACCGGCGCGACCCGCGGCGATCGCGGCCAATGAGCGCATGCCATTGCCGCTCATCTCCGCGTCGCCTCCGTCGGCATTTTGCAGCCGAAACGTGCA
>JBBRPC010000355.1:0-2742 GCA_038228615.1 Acidimicrobiia bacterium
CCGCGGTGCCCAAGGCGCAAGCCTGCGAGCCGGTGTATTCGTAGAAGGCGACGTAAATGTCTACGCTCACCGAATCAAGATTGGTGCAGTGGATGTCGGTCGCCATTGTTGCCGATGAGCGGACGCCGGTGATCCTGTAGACCGGTGGGAGGGAGCCCTGGGGACTGGCGATCGGCGGCGACGGGGTTTTTGCAGGGGAAGCGGCATCGGCCCACGCGGAAGCGCCAGATGCGACAGCGACAAGCAGGCTGCAACCAAGAGCAATCGAATGAATCATTCGCACGGCGGTCTCCTCTGCAAACAAGTGCCAAGGCGCGCTCGCTCGGACTTTCGATCGCGCGACCCGACAGTAGCCTAATGGGCAGGGCGGAACAAGTTGAATTTGCGGGAAGGGAGCGTCGTTCGAGTCGGCTATGTGCGAGCCACCTCCATTGGTTTACTCCCGCTGGATTCGAGCGAATAGGAGCGAATAGGGGTCAGGTTGATTTATATGGAAGCGCGGCGCTTGGCACCCTTTCACTTGTCAGCTCGAGCGCGCCGGTAGCGCCTTCATTGACCATGATGCCGATGAGTTGATGCACGTCGTTGTGCGGCACCTGTTTCGCATTCCACTGCTTGCACTGGACAAGGATGAACTAGTCCCTCTCCGTCAGGATCACTCGAAGCCGTTGCGGAAGATCGTGTCGTCGGGACCGATCGTCACGTTGAGCGTCACTTGCGGTGCTGCTGCGTAGTTCGCATCGCCCGCCTGGTTCGCGCTGATCGTGCACAGCCCCGGTGCGAGCATCGCGACCGTGCTGCCAGCGACACTGCATGTTGTCGACGTCAGGCTGCCGAACACGATCGGCTGCGTCGATGCACCGCCGGTTGCGGAAACCTCGAATGTTCCGCCGAGCACGAACACCGGCGCGGCCGGCGTCGACACAAAACCGCTGATCACTTGCGACGCCTGCGCGATGGTGACGTCGAGCTGCACCTGCGGCGCCGCTCCGTAGTCAACGTCGCCATCCTGATTCGCGGTCAGCGAACACAAGCGCGCCGCGACAATCGATACCGTACTGCCGGCGACCGTGCACGTCGCGGGGGTCAGGCTGCCGTAAACGACTGGCTGCAGGGAGCCGCCACCGTTCGCCGATACCGCGAAGGTTCCGCCGGACGCATACACGGGCGCCGCCGGTGTCGCGATGAAATCCGTGATCGCCTGGTTCGCGAGGAAGTGCGCATCGACGGTGCGATCGACAGTGAGGTCAACCGACGTCGGATTCGAGCTGCCGCTTGCGCTTCCGGTCCATTCGGCGAAGGTGGACTTTGCATTCGCATTCGATGACGCGATGGATTGAACGCGCCTTCAACCTCTCGCTCGGCACGTTCGTTCCTGGCTTCGCTGGCGAAGTTCTGCTCGAGCGCCTCAAAACTGAAGGGGACTTCTCTCACAAATAAACCTGACCCCTATTTCGTTCACAGAGACTCCCAACCGAACAGATCAAGCAGGCGCTTGGCCACCGACCTGGGAATGCTTCGTGGTTGAACGGGGCGTTGACGCTCCCAGCCGCAGATCAACGCGTGCGCCGGGTTGTCGGTTGCGAGAGGCTCGTTGCAGATCGGATCCTCGACTACAGTCAAGACAACGTTCGGCAAGAAATCTTTGTTCGTGAGAGTCTCAGCCTGCTGAACAATGTCGCCGACTCTAGCCCGGCCAACAGCTTGTACACGCCTGGACTGCCCGTCGGTAGATAGGCGTTCATCGAAATCCGTTTTAAAGATCGCGACAATCTTGGACATGTCGAGTATCGAGAGCCTACTTACCGATACCTCAGTTGAGGTAAAGAGAGACGGTGTGCCGCGTCGCAGACTGACATCCCACGAAGGGTACATCGCAGCGCGGACGACTACCTCACTCTCTGCTATTGCGTCGCCCTCCGCCATTAGGATTCGGCATGCTCCGCAATCAGAGTGCTCAGATTGCGAAACGCGGCGCTATTCGCCAGAACGGTGTCTTCCTCACCGCTTCTTTCGACGAAGTAGTCTACGCCAGACGAATGGAACTCCAATTCAACGAGCTGCCCACCCGCGTCGGGCCAATTAACTACGACGTTCCTCTCGGCAGACATGAACACGCCCGCCCGATCTGGGCAAAGGCCGGTATCAGCAAAGAAATTGGAGAAGACTTCGATGGATTTCAGACTTATCGGATTGCTAGCCGCGCCGTCCCATCCGGATTTGAGTTGAGCGAAATTCTGGAGCCGTTCGACACCGGGAGGCCCCACAGCGGCTTTGGCTGACCGGCTAATCAAGGTAGTAAGTCCCGATTTGACCATGGACAAATGTGGCGTATCGCGCACGACGACCACGTCGGCGATAAGACTAGGCTGGGCGGATTCAATTTCGAAGTGCACCACGGTTGAAGGAAACATCGAACCTCGCTTGCGGTGTTCGATAGCCTAGCCGTTTCCTGGGACGCTGGTTGAGTCGGTCTTCGATCTGCTGAAGTTGCGCGTCGGTGATCGTCCCCAGATCGCATCCCTTGGGCAAGTATTGCCGCACGAGTCCATTGAGGTTTTCGTTGCTGCCACGTTGCCACGATGAGTAGGGTTCAGCGAAATAGCTGATGGCCTCCAGCGCGATGTCGATCAGCGCATGGTCAGCGAACTCGCTGCCGTTGTCCCACGTGAGCGTATGGACCCGCGCGCGCATTGGATACAGTGCATGCAAGACCGCACGCATCGTGGACTCGGACTCGCC
>JBBRPC010000356.1:0-2720 GCA_038228615.1 Acidimicrobiia bacterium
ACGAGCACGGGGTTCATCGCCGACATCCAATAAATTGGGCACCGATTGTTTTGGGATTCGTACCGGCGGGGGGCGAACCCGGGTTCGGTTTCGGGGCGTCTTTGGCGTTCGGAGCCGTCGTGGTCGTGGTGCGCGGCGTCGTAGTTTTTGTCGTCGCGGGGTCGACGACACCTTTCCAATCGGCGCCGAGCACGACAACAACGTCACCTGCTGGAAGTGTTGTATCGATCACAAACTTGCCAACCCCACCGAGATATTTCGCAACGAGGAACGCCTTGCCAGCGTTGGCTGACGTGTAGCGGACCTCGGTACGAGCAATCTTTGCGACCGAGTCGACGGTCGTGGTTTGGAAACCGAGCCGACTCAGTGCTCGGTTCGCTGTCGCGGCCGCCTTGTTGACGCCCATCCCATTTCGTACGAACACGCGCACTTGCGACGTCTTGATCGCTGGCACTGTCGTCGTGGTAGTCGGGGGCGGCGGCGCGAACGTACGAAGTCGTTGCAACAGCGCTTCTGCATCGGGTTGTAACAACGCCAGATTGCCGTTGCGACCACTCGTCACCGGCAACGTCAGCATTGGCACCGAGGCCGGCGAGGTGACGCTGAACGAGTTGAGCAATCGGCGGACGTCGCCAACGTTGAATTCGCTATCACGACCGATGTTCTTGACCATCTTAGAAATCAGTGCGTTGGCGGTGAGCGGATTGCCGACGCCCTGATTGACACTCGCCTGGAGCAGCGTGCGAATCAAGTACTGCTGGCGACGGATCCGCCCGAAGTCGGACGTGGGGTCCTCACGCCAACGGTTCTGCTGATAGTCGAAGTATTGGTAGTGGCGCGACCGTGCGTAGTTCAGCGCCATCAAACCATCAAGATGTTGACACCCGCCATCGACATCAAGGCCGGTGAACGCGTCGCGCGCTTTGGCCGGGAAATAGATATCCACGGTTCCCAACACATCGATCACGTTGCGAAACCCTACGAAGTCGACTTCGAGGTAGTGATTGATGTCGACATCGAAGTTCTCCTTGATCGTCTCGACGAGCATGTCGGGCCCGCCGTGCTGCCCGGCGCATTTGTAGTCGGAATTGAACGCCGCGTTGATCTTCTCGTGGCAACCACCGGGAATCGTGACGCCGGTGTCGCGCGGGAGCGAAACCAAAAAGGCCTCATGCGCGTTGGGATCGATGTGCGCGATCATGATCGTGTCGGAGCGATTGCCGCTCTGCGAGCTGGGGTCGCCGAAGTGCAGTTTGTCGACCGGATCCGTCACAAAGGCTCGCGAATCCGACCCCACAATCAGGTAGTTCGCGGGTTTCCCATCAGCATCCTTGGCGCCGCGGTCCTGCAACACACCTTGAGAAAAATGCACTTGGCGCATGCCATCAATTGTGTGCGCCGCGTAGGTATCTTCACCCCACAGCATCGCCGAAAGCAGCACGAAACCGGCAACGAGTGCGATCAGAAAACGCGCCAGAAATGACCGGACAGCAATGGCAGAAGGCACCGCTGATTGATGGTAGGGCAGCCGCACCGAAAGTCACGGTCACAGCACGATCGAATTCGGCTCCGCACGCTGCCAGACTGGTCGGTAGCCTCAGGCGAGATGTGGCGTTCTGACGATCATTTTTTGGCGCTGAGCACCGCTCGCGGTGCTGGTATCGCTACGAGCGCGCCGATATCTGTCGTGCGCGACGGCGCAGATTTCCTCATCGCAAGCGATTGTGAAGAAGTCGTGTCGGCGCACGGAAACGAGGCGTTCGCTGCACTGGCGGACATTCAGCGACGAGGTGGATTTTGGGCGGGCGCTATTAGCTACGACCTGGCCAGATGTGTCGAACGCATCCCAACGCACAGTCGCGACGATCGTGGATTTCCCGACGCCGTGTTTGCGCGATTCGGTCGAGTGCAACGCGTCTCGGGATCGGCATTGCGCGCATTCGCAACCAACTGGGCACGGGTCGACGACGAGACCGGCGAACCCGACGATCGTCGTCCGGCCGGTCACCCGACTGGACCACCCGTGCTCGGCAAGATGCAGAGCTCACTTGATGCCGCGCAGCACGCCACCGCCGTGGGTGCGGTTCGCGACCACCTCGGCGCCGGGGATTGCTACCAAGTCAATGTGACGCGCCGATTGACCACACCAACACCAGCGGATCCCGTCGAGCTCTTCTGTTCGCTCGCCGTGGTGAACCCGGCGCCCCATGCCGCGTTGTTCTCTATCGACGGTCTCGCGGTGGTGAGCGCGTCGCCTGAACGCTTCCTACGAGTCGACGGTCGCCGAGTCGAGACTCGCCCCATCAAAGGCACCGCCTACGACCCACGCTCGCTGATCCACAGCCGCAAGGATCACGCTGAACACATCATGATCGTCGATTTGGCGCGCAACGACTTAGGGCGAGTGAGCGAATTTGGCAGCGTCGGCGTATCGGAACTTTCGAGGGTGGAATGTCATCCAGGACTCGTGCATCTCGTGAGTTCTGTTCAAGCCACGATGCGCCCCGAGGTCGGTCTCAGCGAACTTGTTCGAGCAGCCTTTCCAGCAGCCTCGATCACCGGAGCACCGAAACCGCGCGTTCTGCAGATCATCGAAGAACTCGAACCGGTCAGGCGTGGCTTCTATTGCGGCGCGATTGGATGGATCGACGGCGATCGCGAAGTAATGGACCTCGCCGTGTCGATTCGTACCTTCACAGTCTCGGCGGCCGGTACCGACC
>JBBRPC010000357.1:0-2707 GCA_038228615.1 Acidimicrobiia bacterium
CGGTCAAGAGATACGGGTTGCCGTTACTCCAACGCAGCCGCACGTCGAAGCCCTCATCCACCAAACGGGCCTTCAGGACGTCGGCGGAGAACCGGCCGGTCACGGTCGTGAGCAACACCATTGGAAACGCGGTTGCGTCGGCCATGGTCCCATTCTGGCCAAGATGGTGGTCGAACCGCAATGTGTGCCGATCGAAGAGCGTGCCACGGCAATACACTGCGACACCCCTACCGCCTGGAGGGCCGGTGGATCGTCGGATCTTCGGACTCGAAAATGAATACGGCGTTACCTGCACCCTGCGTGGCCAGCGTCGACTGAGCCCCGATGAGGTAGCCAGATATCTGTTTCGACGCGTCGTGTCGTGGGGTCGTTCGAGCAACGTATTTCTTGAAAATGGTGCTCGGCTCTATCTCGATGTTGGTAGCCACCCTGAGTACGCAACCCCGGAGTGCGATTCGCTGCGCGATTTGGTGATCCACGACAAAGCGGGGGAGCGCATCCTCGAGAGCCTCGTGTTGAGTGCCGAGCAACGTCTGCGTGAAGAAGGGATTCGGGGCGAGGTCTATCTCTTCAAGAACAACACCGATTCGGCTGGTAATAGCTACGGCTGCCATGAGAACTACCTCGTGGAACGCGATGGCGACTTCGCAAAATCAACCGATGTCCTTATTCCATTTCTCGTCTCGCGCCAGATCTATGCAGGAGCCGGAAAGGTCCTGCAAACTGCGCGCGGCGCGATGTATTGCATCGCGCAACGCGCCGAACACATTTGGGAAGGCGTGTCGTCGGCTACCACGAGGTCACGCCCGATCATCAACACGCGCGATGAGCCACACGCCGATGCCGAACGATTCCGTCGCTTGCACGTGATCGTCGGCGACTCCAACATGAGTGAATACACCACATATTTGAAGTGCGGGACGACGGCCATCGTGTTACGCATGCTGGAAGAGGATGCAGCACCCTGGCGCGATCTCACCTTGGAAAACCCGATTCGAGCCATTCGCGAAATCAGTCACGACATCACCTGTCGACGCAAAGTCCGCCTCGCGAATGGTCGCGAGCTGTCTGCCTTCGAGATCCAGTCTGAATATCTGACGCGGGCGCTTCGGTTCGCGAAGCGTCACGGCCTCACCGATCAAGAACAACTTGCGCTCGATATGTGGGAACACGTGATGACCGGTATCGAAGCCGACCCGCTGAAGCTGCAGACTGAGGTCGATTGGGTGATGAAATACCACCTGATTGAGCAATACCAAGCGAAACACGACCTAGCCCTTGCGAGTCCGCGCATCGCGTTGGTCGACTTGGCGTACCACGACATCACGAAGTCGCGGTCGTTGTACTCAATGATGGAACGTCGTGGTCTGGTGGAACGTATGGTCACCGATGCCGAAATCACCACCGCAATCGATACGCCGCCGCAAACGACACGGGCACGGCTTCGGGGCGCCTTTATCAAACGCGCCAAGGAACGCAAACGCGACTACACAGTCGATTGGGTACATCTCAAGCTGAATGATCAGGCACAACGGACGGTCTTGTGTAAGGACCCATTCAAGAGTCGCGACGAACGCGTGGAGCGGCTCATCGCTTCCCTGTAACGTCCGGCGGTGCCGTCGTTTGAAACTGGAGTCGTCGTCGAGATGGTCTCAGCACGGCCCGGTATCCAACGCGTGGTCGTGGAGATGGCCAGCGGCGCACGTTGCCCGGCGTACGCGTTGACCGACACGACCGGTCCCGTCGCCGTCGGCGATCGTCTCATCCTCAACACCACAGCTGTTGAGTTAGGACTCGGGACAGGTGGCTCCCACGTCGTCCACTGGAACCTTGCGCGCGCCAGCTGGCGACAACCGGGCGATGGACACATCATGAAGGCCCGCTACACGAGCGTACAAAGCGACGTCGGCGCGACAGAAGAACTCCATCAAGCGGTGCTTGCCGATTGCCTTTCCATCACAGCGATGCCAGTCGTGACTGCAGGATTGCATAGTCAAGTAGCGGCGATTGCCGGCGCGATTCGCACGAATGCGCCCAATGCAAACGTGGCCTACATCATGTCCGACGGTGCCGCATTGCCCATCGTGATTTCTGAACTCGTCGCGGAGTTACAAGCGGTCGGTTGGATCAACGCCACAATTACAGCTGCGAACGCGTTCGGGGGCATGTTTGAAGCCGTTTCGCTGCATTCTGCACTCGCGATAGCCCGCCACGTCGCCAGCGCCGACGTCGCAATCATTGCCCCCGGGCCCGGCATCGTTGGAACAAACACCGCGCTCGGAACATCGGGCATCGATATTGGTGCGCAACTCGACGCAGTCGGCGCATTGGGCGGGATTCCGATCGCGGCGCTTCGTGCCAGCACATCCGATCCCCGTGCGCGCCATCAAGGAATTTCACACCACACACGAACCGGCCTGACCGTCGCGTGCGCACGACGCGCCACAGTCGCAGTTCCCGATGGGCCGAACCATGCAGACCTGCGCGGTTCGCTCATCGAGCTCGGAATCGATGCGCGTCACGCGGTGGTCGCCGTCGAGATCCCAGATGTCTTCGCGGCATTCGATCGGGCCGGGCTGACAATCACCTCGATGGGCCGCCCAGCGCGCGACGATCGATTGCAGTTCGAATGCGGGGCTGCGGCGGGAACGCTCGCCGTGCAACTGCTTCCACTCAATACCGGGCACTGAATACCGGCAACTGAATA
>JBBRPC010000358.1:0-2699 GCA_038228615.1 Acidimicrobiia bacterium
CTCCGCGTCGCCTCCGTCGGCATTTTGCAGCCGAAACGTGCAGTCGGCACCAGGCGATTCCGGCGGCCCAACGCTGATCAGTCCGTCGGCCCCAACGCCCCGATGTCGGTCGCAGAGGCGCGCCACGTCGGCGGCGCTCAGCGAGGCTTCGCCGTTGAGGACGAGGCGCACTAAGAAGTCGTTGCCCGTCGCATGCAGTTTGGAAAGTTGGACCTCAGTCATTCTGATGCCCTCCAGCATGCCAGGGTCGCGGCGGTCACGGCCGAAGAATTTTGATCGCTGCACTCGAACCACACAATCCGGGGATCGCGCCGAAACCACATCCGCTGGCGACGAGCGAAACTTCGGGTCCGCCGCACAGCTAGGTCGAGCGCCGAATCGGTTGCGTCGCGGGAATCCGCGTCGCCCACTCCTACACGACCGGCTTGTAACAGCTCCTTGTATCCGATGGCTTGGGCGGCCGTACGAGAAATACGTGGGGCCAGGGCCCGCACCTCCTCGACCAGGCCGTCGTCGCGCATCGCCGCGAAACGAGTCGCGATTCGACGAGCCAACACGTCTCGAGGCCACCACAGTCCGAGCATCAGCACATCGAGGGCTGGTGCCTCGTGAAACATTCCGGCCCCAAATGAGGAAAAGGGCTTGCCGGTCGAACGAGTCACCTCGAGGGCTCGCACTATGCGTCGTTGATTGTGTTCGTCGATACGGGATGCCGCGACGGGATCCGCTGAGCAGAGCTCTTGCCACGCCCTCTGCAGGCCGCCAGGTTCGCTGGTCGATTCGTCGAGCGCGGCACGAACCGCAAGATCTTCGCCCGGCAGCGAAAGATTGTCGATCACCGCCTGCACATATAGCCCGGTACCACCCACCAAGATCGCACGTTTCCCGCGGGCCTCGATATCAGCGACTGCCGCACGGGCTTCGGTTTGGGCGCGGGCGACCGTCCAGGAATCCGAACAATCGACAACGTCGATGAGGTGATGCGGTACAGCCGCTCGAATTGTCGCACTTGGTTTCGCCGTGCCGATATCCATGCCGCGATACACCTGCATCGAGTCGAGGGATACCAATTCACAATTGCCGTCGAGATTCGCCAACGCAATCGCAAGCGCGCTCTTGTTGGAAGCAGTCGGACCAACGATCGCGAGATGTTTGGTCAAATTGCGCTGACAGCCAATCGAGTACGGGCCGGTTTTGCACTCGAATGCTTCGCGACAAACTCGGCGCGCAGCCAGTGCGGCGCTGCCTTGGTGATCCGCACATCCACAAGATCGCCGACGGCAACTTCCGCGGATGCGAAGTGCACGAGCTTATTTTGACGAGTTCGTCCCGACCAAACCGACGGATCTTTCTTTGACGGTCCTTCGATCAGGACGCGTTCCACACGCCCGACGCGTGCTTCGTGTTGCAACAACGCGGAGTGTTCAACGATCTCGGTGAGTTGGCGCATCCGAACGGCGCACACCTCAGGAGCGACGAATTCATCAACCATCAGCGCCGCTTCGGTGCCAGGCCGCGGAGAAAAGATGAAGGTGTACACCGAGTCGTATTGCGCGGCCTCGGCGAGCGCCAATGTGGCCGCGAAATCCTCATCGGTTTCGCCAGGGAAGCCAATGATGATGTCGGTGGTCACTGCCAAGTCGGGCACCGCGGCGCGAGCGAGCGCGAGCTTCTCCGCGTAGCGTTGCGCCGTATAGCCGCGATGCATTTTCGCTAGGACGCGATCGCTGCCAGATTGCAGCGGTAGATGCAGGTGTTCACAGACACTTGCGCACTCAGCCATTGCGGCGATGGTCTCCAGGCGCAAATCCTTTGGGTGGGGTGACGTATAGCGAATGCGATCAATTCCTTCGACCGCATCGAGCGCACGGAGCAAATCACCGAATTCGGGACGGTACTGCCCAGCGCCGAGGTCGCGGCCATACGAGTTGACATTTTGGCCAAGGAGCGTGATCTCGCGCACGCCGTCTCGCGCCAGATCTTCGACCTCATGCACGATGTCGCCCATGCGCCGACTGACCTCTTTGCCGCGAACGCTGGGAACAATGCAAAACGCGCACGAGTTATCGCAGCCGATCTGGATCGTGACCCACGCGCTGTGGTCCGAATCGCGGCGCGCTGGCAACGCGCTCGGGTAAGCCTCGTGCTCTTCGAGAATCTCGATGAGCGAGCCTTCGCTTCGAGACCGGCGGAGCAGACTCGGAGCACTCGCGAGATTGTGGGTCCCGAACACCACGTCGACAAAGGCCGCTCGTTCGATGATCTGCGCGCGATCTTTCTGCGCAAGGCATCCGCCGACCATGATCTGCATGCCCTCGCGAGATTCCTTGAGCGACTTCAAATGACCGAGTTGGCCATACAACCGATTGTCGGCGTTCTCACGGATACAGCACGTGTTGAGGACCACGACGTCGGCATCGTCGACCGATGCCGCAGCGACGAGGCCGTCCGCTTCGAGTAAGCCAGCAATTCGTTCTGAGTCGTGCTCGTTCATCTGACACCCAAAGGTTTGGATGAGATATCGGCGAGGCTCAGACATACCAGCCCATTCTACGAACGTCGAAACGGCCTCGTAGCACTGGCACTAGTCGATAGTTTCGAACTCCTCTTCGACTTCGCTGATCTCAATCATGTCGCCGTCCTCACCGATACCGGAAGCAATACGGACCTTTTCACTGATCTCGATCATCATGTCGGGA
>JBBRPC010000359.1:0-2698 GCA_038228615.1 Acidimicrobiia bacterium
CCGCACGTGCGCAATACAACGCGGGGCGATCGAACGGGCAACACGTCGCTTGATATTCGCACCTTTTGTAACATTCGGTCCGCGGAAGCGACACCGACTGCGAACCGGCGAGTGACGCGCGAACGGCCTGCTCGGCGACGTCGACGATTATTCGGCACCTACAGGCACCTACACCCTTTGCGACGATATACGGCTCTCGCGCCGGAGCGTCAGTCCGACGGCGTCAACGCTCGCTTCGCCCGGGTAGCTCATCGGCCCGGTGACGAGGAAGGGCGTGGGGGCTCAGCGGTTCGTCAACTCTTGGCCCAGATATCGCCGCTCTCGCCGCGTCGGCCCTGGGCGATCTCCACCGAATAGCCGTCGGGATCCAAGCCGGTCATGACCCGCTCCCAGGGCTCGTCGTGCGGAGGGGCGTGGAACGTCATGCCCCGCTTCAAAAGTTCCTGGTAGGCGCCGTCGAGATCGTCGACGCTCAGTTCGACGTGGATGGCCCGTCGCTGTGCCGGCGTCATGTCCTCGGCGCCCTCCTTGCGTGCCTCCTCCATCGACAGCAGTCCTATGGAGCCGCCCCCGTCGATCTTGATCAGCGCGAATGCCGGCTCAGAGTGGTACGCCACCGTCAGGTCGAGCACCCCGCCGTAGAATTCGACTGACTTCGCAACGCTCTCGACGGTGAGGGTGAGACCCTCAAACCGCAGCTTCTGCGTCATTTTCATTGCCTTTCATCCAGCTCCTGGTGCTGGCGCACGATTTCGGCGCGCATCGGGTGGGTGGCCTTTCGGTCACTTCCTACCTGCGGGAGATGGACGCTACATGAGCATCTCATTGACGTGGGCAATCGGTGCGACTTCGAATCATGCATCGTCGTGAGCCCGCAGCCTGATATCGCGTGGTCGACCACCGAGCGCCTTTTCACTACTGAGCGGTCGTGGTGCCTACGGCGTTTCGCAAAGCTGATAGCTGCCGCGTCGGTGGCGTTTGGCGCGGTACATGGCGTTGTCGGCCTGGCCGATCAGGAGATCGGCGTCGCCACCCTCCGTCGTGACTGCGATCCCGATACTCGCTGACGTGCGCACTTGCCCGTCAGTCGCGTTGATGGGCTCTGCGAAAGTGTCGACGATACGTTCGGCGAGCGCGATGCCTTTGTCTTGTGGGTCGCGGAATTGTTCGAACAGGACGATGAACTCATCTCCACCGAGCCGTGCGACGGTGTCGCTCGCACGGGCAGCGGTCACGAGTCGTTCAGCAACGGTGCGGAGCACGTGGTCGCCGACGAGGTGTCCGTGACGATCATTGCAGGACTTGAATTCGTCGATGTCGACATACAGCAGGCCGAGACCGCTGTGGTGTCGTTGTGACAGCGCGAGTGCGTGTGAGAGTCGATCGAAGAACAGCCGACGGTTCGGGAGTCCGGTGAGCGCGTCGTGGAATGCCTGGTGTTCCAGTCTTGCCTGTTCGATTGCGAGGTCGCGTTGCAAGCGACCGCGTTCTGCGTCGAACTGTTTTGCCATGCGTACGATACTGCCGTCCGAACCGGCCCGCACGAACGTGACTGCCTCGTTCAGGACATCTCGTTCGAGGTCGAGCCGATCGGATTCTTCTGTGAGCACCGCGATTGTGATGTCACGCCAATACAGGTAGAGCTTGATCAGCTCGCCAAGCGCGATCGTGTCACGTAGCGGCGCCTTGCCCGTCTCAGCGATGGCGCGAGCATGATCTTCGCGTTGCAACTTCCCGTTGTTGAGAAATTCGGCGATCGCGAGGGACGAGAACTCATTCAGACGCAGGATCTCATTTTGTACTCGCAGATCGGCCGGCGACGCCGACTCGGGCGAACGTTCATGCCATCTGAGCAGCACCGCACGAGAGATCTCGTCGATGCGCCCATGCAGCGCGCCAGCCAGCGCCGCCGCCCGCCGCGCACGATCACCCGGGTTACGAACAGAATCGGCAACCGGCGCGCCGTCGCGAATACAGGGGTCCGCCATACCGCTCTCATCGACACCAAGCAGTAGCCACTTGACGACCTCCCGCTCCCAGCCGCGACGGTCACAATCGAGGGCACTGTTGCATTGGCGCAGGGTCGGGGTGGGGGCGTGGGTGACGCATGCCTCGTCGTTATTGACTTTCGGTTCCCGTTCGAGATCATCGTGCTCGCGATGCGCGGGTGCCAGCGGTATGGGCTCCCCTTTCGCGATGTCGAAGAGCTGTTGACGAAGCGCGGGATCGAGTCGATCACGTCACGGTGTACCGGTGGGTTCAGCTGCTTCACGCTGCTGTTTGCGGACGCGGCAAGGAAGTGTCGTCACTCGGTCGGTGGCCGCTGGCTCGTGGACGAGACCTAAGTGCCCGTTGCACGGCACTGTTGCGTTGGACACAAATCGGACACGATGGCCACGCTCGCGACGACTCATCGTGTGTGCAAGTCGGACAAGGCGGCCGATCGCGGGCGGCGCAAACCGCCCATCTAATACTCCCGGTCTGGCCGACTGCGCGCCGGCTCAATGCAACAGTGCCCTGTGGGTGTCGATAACCGGCACTGTTGCGTTAGCGCAAAACGGACACGCCTTGAGCCTCTCGAGCGGGCCGATCTGGTGCGCGAACCGAACAACACGCCGTGCTTCGGTCAGAGCAAATCACCCATACCGATGCGCGCCGCGGGTCAGACGGTGAGGTGTTGGCTCAATGCAACAGTGCC
>JBBRPC010000360.1:0-2684 GCA_038228615.1 Acidimicrobiia bacterium
CGGCTCCGACGAACAACCGCAGACGCAAAGAAGTCGCAACAACAACCCGCCGTCGATGCCGTCTTCCAAGCCCCACCCGCTGGCGCCGCGTTGTGGCCGCACTTGGGAGGTGCGATTCATTTGGGCTTGGCCTCTCCGGTTGGCCCTGGTTTTGATTGCGCTGCGCGCGTCGCGCCGGTGGCTGCGGAGATCCTTGATTCGCGGTGGCGCATAGCCGGGGCGACCTGCAATGTCACAGGTTGCTGCTAGGTTCGCGGGTGAGGTGCCCCATGAGCGATGAAAAGAGCAGCCTTCGCAGAGCTTTCGAGCTCGCAGTGGTGACTGGTGGAGTGCAAGGAGGCGCGGCTATCTTCGCAGGCGCTACCATCGAGCAAGGACTCGCCACTGGCCTCGCACAAGCGATCTCCGTCATGATTGGCGCGGTGCGCTCAACCGACGTTCGGCGAGCGCAACTTCTCCTCGCGGGCGCGGCGCGAGGCGACGAAGCTCCGAATGAAGACGTCCTGGATGAAGACGTCCTGCTCGTGATGGAAGAAGCGTGCGCCAGCGAAAGCGGTCGGGAGGTGATCCGCGAGACAATGCGACGGCTTGCTGAAACGCTTGACCCAGCCGTCGTCCCGACGCTTGGCAAGCTCATGCGGGAATATCTCGACGCCAAGAAGGCGCCTGATGCGTACCTGCGCGGCATGATGTGCGTGCTGTCAGATCTCTCAGCGGCCGAGCTCGCGGAACTCCGGTTGGTGTTCCTGGCCCTGGCACAGACCGCGTCCGGAATGGCAGACAGCGACGAGAACGAGTTGCCTATGACAGATCATTCCGGAAGCCTTGTCGCTGAGCCGAAGAACAACGACTCCCTCGCTCATAGCGCCTCAGTCGCGAACGCGCATCGGCTCGTGATGCTTTTGACAACCAACCACATTGCCATCCCAAGCAGGGTGTGGGGCGATGCGGCGTCGATGAAGGTCGGGCTGCAGATGATCCACCGGGTCCATAAGTTGTTGTCTGGGGCCAGCGTAGCAGCGTGACATCAAATCTAGGCCACCGACGTTTCGGCGATCGTTGCTACCAATGTGGAGCACCTGCGACGTCCGTCGAGCATGTGCCGCCCAAGGTGTTTTTCCCCGAGATCAAACACGTCGGGGAGGACGTTCGAAAAAACCTACTCACGATTCCCGCGTGCAAGGCGCACAACGAAGACTACTCCCAGGATGACGAGTATGTTGCGTACGCGATCGTTTGTGGCGCGAACCACAGCGACCCGATTGATGGCCACCATCCCATCGGTATGAGGCATTTCAACACAAAGGTCATAGCGGCACTTGAGCGAAGTCCTCGACTTGCTGCGACGGTGCTCAAGGGGTTGACGCCCATCAAAACCCCGAAGGGTCGTGCTGGTGCTTTCACACTGGATCTTGATCGATTCGAGCTTTCCATGAAGCGTATTGCGTCTGGTCTCTGGTACCACCGCACGCGTGTCGGGGTGGCCGACTTCCAAAACATGGTTGTGGTCTCGCCTGATCTCGGCTTCGCAGAAACGATGACCGCACCCTACGAGGTGATGTCGACGCTCGTCGAGACATCACCTGGATGGAAACCCCTTGACACTTGGGACCCACGGATTTTCCAGTGCGATTTCATCGACGAGCCGCAGAGATATTTCATCCAGCAGAACCCATTCATGCTTCGGATGGTGTTCTACCAAGGGTTCCGAGTGTGGGTGATCTCTGACGGTTCAAGATTGCTGTAACCGTCCGGGGTGGGCCCTGTTGACAGGACTCAGTCGAGCGGGTCTTGGGTCGGCGGAGCCAGCCAGCGATGTGGCAGCAGATCGTCGATTTGCGATGCTGGGTGCGTGCTGACGCGCATGAGCACGTTCTTCAAATACTCGACTGGCTCGATACCGACGGCGTCACAGGTTGCGACCAGCGAATAGAGGCCGGCCAGGTTTGCGCCGCACTCTTCGTCGCCGACGAAGAGAAAGTTTTTGCGGCCGAGCGCGACGACTCGCAGCGCCCGTTCGCTGGCGTTGTTATCGACCGGGATGCGTGCGTCGTCTAGAAATGGGAGAAGCGTGTTCCATTGATTGAGTGCGTACCGAACGGCTTCGCCCATCGGGCTCTTGGGCGGATATCGACCTTGTTGATCCAAGACCCAGGTGCGAAGGCGATCCATTGCCGGTCGTGACTGAGTGCGACGGAGTGCGAGATGCTCGTCGCTGCGGAGAATTTTGCGAGCGCGAGCTTCGTGCTCGACGCGATAGATCTCCAAGATCAGATCGAGCGCTTGCCGCGCTTCGATTGGTGCAGTGCCGAGTGCGTCGAAGAATTTTCGCCGCACATGCGCAATGCATCCTGCGCGCTCGCGCCCCTCGACGTCCGTTACTCGGTTGTATCCGGTGTACGCGTCGACGACGAGCGTACCTTTCGTTCCGCCGAGGACCTCGAGCGCGGTTTCTCCCGAGCGACCTTCCGCGAAGCGATATGCGATCAGATCCTCGGACAGGAACGCCCAGACGAAGCCGCGCTTCGACGGTCGCTGCATTTTCATCGACGTCTCGTCGGCCTGCACGATGTCGCGCTCGGAAATCAACTTGAGTAGCCGGCGATAAAGCGGTTCGAGTTGCGTCGCGGCGGCGTGAAATAGATCATTCAGCGTCGAACGTGTAGACGGCCGACACCTTCCGA
>JBBRPC010000361.1:0-2632 GCA_038228615.1 Acidimicrobiia bacterium
CACCTTGGTCGTCGGCATAGGAATGTTCGGCACGTGCTGTGTGTACGTCTTGTCGAAAATACCGCTCGAGATTCCGGAGATCGCCTTCGCCGTCGTCACGACGTCGTGGAACTCGACGCCGGACGGCGCGATGCTGATGTTGTCGTTCGAGTGCGCAGGACCGTATACTTGGTCGCCGCCGCCGAAGTAAATGCCGTTCTCGCTGTTCGAGAAGTAGGCGTACTTGGCGAAGGTATCCTGGAAAACGGTGCCGCGATGATAGACGGCGTTGCCGAAATCATCTTCGGCCTTCACGATGATCGTTCCGTAGATGCCGTACTGACCCGTTGTGCTGAAGCTCGGGCCAGCCCACGACGTACGGTAGACGTGTGGAACTACCGTTCCACTCGCATCGGTAACCGGCACGTGATTCTCGACCATTACTTCGCCACTGTCGCGAAAGTACGTCGAATCTCCGGGGTGCGTGTTGAGGATATTGCGAACCTCCTCGACGCCTCCGTCGGCCACGTTGTACAGCACCGTGGCTCGTTCGCTGTTCTGCGAAATCAATCGCGCGTTCAGCGTTGTGGTGGATGCGACGATCACGATGGCGACGATTGCCAATGTGACCAGAAGTACCGCCATCAGCGCGACGCCGCGTTTTTCACGCACGCGCGTGTGAGGCATAGAGGGATCTCCTGAGGAGGTCATGGATTGGGCTGCAAGCCGCCGGTGGATGCGGCGGGGGAGCTTGCGGGTGTGCAGTCCTGCGCTGAAACGCTGTACCAGTACGTGACCGAGGGATTGAGCCCGCCATCGGTGTAGGTGTAGGGCGGTGTACCACCTGCAGGAACGGACGCGATTGTCTGCCAGACGGTGTCGAAGTTGTCTCTTCGCATGACCTGATAGCGCATGACATCGCGCTCGCCACCTGTTTCGTCCGGACTCGCCGTCCAGGTAACCACGAGCGCACCGGACCCGCCCTTAGAAATCACGGAGCTCGGCACCGGAAGCGGCTTTGCGCCGCACGTCTGCAGCTCACGCATGCCGACGTTCGGCAGCGATGCGATGACCGAGACGGGACGCGTGCGCTGCGCTGTATCCGCGAGTCCATTGGTGACGTTGAACGACACGATGACGCCGCGCAGCAGATCCTTCGGAACGACCTTGGCCGCGTCGGCATAGTTCATCGGCAGAGAAGCCGCCGGTACGGTGTCGATCGATTGATTGCCCGCAGGGTCCGTCTTCAGATACATGTACCGGAAAAACGGATACGTCGAATCGGGAAGCACATTGCGAACGACGACCTCCGGCACAGCCGCGTTCACCTGCCTCAGGAGCACAAAATCGTCCGGACGAGCAGTCTCCGTGTCGGGCATGAAGGAGAACGTGATCGTCTCCGCTGGACTCGGCGCACCGTTCGGGTCCAGATAATCTCCGAGGGGATAATCGAGCGTCGTGTTCAGCAGATTCTTGTGCTGCGCCTGGAGAAGCGTCCGCGTTTCCTCAAGCGGAGCGTTCGGCTCGTAGTACGTCGAATTGACATCGCCTTGTACTTTCGTGGCGTAGTCGCCGTTGAACGCGAAGGTATTCTGATCGATGTAGACGACGGCCGGTTGGCCCACCGTCAGGTTCGAGCCAACCGAGCGAAAGTGCTGGCTGAGCAAGTCGTTGGCAAAGCGGGCATTCTGGAGGAGCACCATGTCCGTGGTGGCCTTCCGAAAGGTTCGCGACTGCCCCATGAAAAAGTTCATCGTCCCCGCGAGAACTACCGCCATCACGATCATGGCGATCATCAGCTCGACGAGTGAAAAACCCTTTCGCGATCGAGTATTCATTCGAGTCTCCTAGTACAACGCGATCGCGATGGTCCGCGACACAGGCGATGAAAGTCCGGCGTTAATGACAGTGACCGTGACCCGCGTGATGTCGTTTTTCGGACAACCACTCGGGTTATCGCACGTCGTGATCGCCGATTTGTCGTGAACGACGGTGGTCGTTCGGCTGAATCCAGCATCCGGAGTGTCGCTGCCCGCGAACTTCGCAGTCAGCGAATCGTAGATCGGATAGCCATGCACTTCAGCGATTCGCATGTCCGCGAACGACTGAGCGCGAACGCGCACCGTGTCGATCGTCGTTTCGTGCAGGAACGTGACGGTCGTATTCGCAAGACCGAGAATGATGATGGCCAGGATTGTCAGTGCCACCATGATCTCGACGAGCGAAAATCCCTCTTTGTGATTTCGCATCAGAAGCCTCTTAGCCAAGTCGTTCCATCGTAGTGCCACCATTCCGCGCGCCCGGTCGCTCTTTCGATCCGCATTGCGCGATCGTCGCTGATGTATTTCGGATCGCCGATTGCGCGCAGCGACGTGATGTACGCGCCGCCGGCTTCGCTCGCGCTTCCATTTCTTGAGAACGTGACGGCGGGAAGACCGCTTGACCCTTCTGTCTGCGTGAAGTTGATCGTGCCGGCTCCAAACGACATCGCGGGTGCACCGCTCAAGCCAAAGCGCACACGGTCGCCAAGGAACACCAATCGCGTGTGCTCACCGTCGTCGTACTGGCCGTTGTTGTTCGAATCCCAGATCACGCGCACGCGGTTGCCAGCAGTGTCGAAGACCACGATCACGTTGTGCTGCTTCGCGATCGC
>JBBRPC010000362.1:0-2615 GCA_038228615.1 Acidimicrobiia bacterium
CCAGTAACGACAAGGCAAACAACAACCAATAGTTGTTACCAGAACCTGCAACCCAAACCAACCAAAGCGCGAAAGCTTGGAGTCCGTTGACGAAGTTTGTGGCGATCAGCAATTTCCGGCGCGGAAGCCGATCTGCGAGCACGCCAGCCGTTGGGCCAAGAAGGAGTAGTGGAATGATGCCGATGAACGCGATGCCGGTCGTGCGCACCGCTGAATGCGTATGAGCTTGCACAACCCATGCGAGCGTCGCGAACTGCATGTTTGACCCAATGCTCGAAATCAGCCCGCCCGTCAAAAAGATACGAAAGTCGCGCGATGCCATCGCTCGAACCGACCGAGGCCACATTCTGGTGGAATCACCGTCGAGCATGACGCCCAAGCTAGGACAACGTGCCATTAGAGTCGGCGGTGCTTTGAAGTGCAGTGATCGGACGCGCGTCATGAACGAATCCGCGTGTTGGGCACGCTGGCGCTGTGAGGAACTTGCAGTTGTCGCGCTCCTTGTCGCTGCGACCGCCTGTTCGGCCGGATCTAGCTCGACGGCCCGCTCGCCGTCGACGCGCGCCGGTACGACCGAGGTAACTGGCGCGTCGACTCCGGTGACGCCGACGTCGATCGTCGCTACCACGACCGTCCACGATGTCGTTGCGCTCCCGGATGCGACGCGATTCCCAGCGATCCTCACCGCGGGCGATGGCGTCGGCGTTCGTTCAGTTCAGCCCGGTGCGACGCACCTGCTGATCAAAGATCCACACGTTCATCTTGCCTACCGACTGCGGGATGGATCGATCGTGACGCAAACCGGCGATGCCGCCGCGTCGGCGACGTCGTTCCTGGCTCTCGCACGTTGGTATCCGGGAGGCAAAGTTGTCGCGTTTCGCCAATACGCTGACGCCGAGCTCGTTGGGGTCGGATTCGCGCAGGGTCACGACGTCTTGCTCCTCGTACCCACATCGAAATCGGAGACGGAGCCGCTCACGCTGTACGACGTGGCGACCGGTGCAGTACGCACGCTCGGCTTCGGCGCTGGTCCCGATTCCTCGACGTCGCGCGCGTCGATTGGTGCCAAGGTCGTCGTGCAATCTGAGTCGCTCGATCTTGGTGAGGGAATTGGCTATACGAATCTTGACGGCACGCCGGCAACAGGCTGGCCAGACCTCGCCAAGGGCCTCCCGTATCCGTCGTACGACCTGACGTCGGCAGTCGTAAGTCCCGACGGCAGTCGCATTGCGTATCTCGACGGGCCGCCAGCGAACGCGTCGGGTCCTGACCCGAGTGTTCCGTGGCAACTCGTCGTGGTAAGTCGTACCGGGATCGAGCTCGTGCGTGTGTCGCTTGTTCCGGGTGAGGGCGTCGGGACGTATCTCGATTTCGACGGGCGCTGGGCATTGATTTCACGCCAATCTGGCGCGGCGATGATTATCGACACGACCAACGCGCATCATCGTCTCGAACAGATCCCTGGCGCTGACGGTGTCGCCACCCTCGACCGTCCGCACTGATCATCTAGGCGGTGCGGTCTCGGAGATATCGCAGGACCAGAAGTAGAATCTGTTCTAGTTCCGACAGGCACGAGGCAATGGAGCCGCCGGCATGGCCGATCACGAGATCGAAGAACCTGAAGACGAGGCTGCGTTTCGCGCCAGGGCGCGGGCGTTTTTGGAGAGCGTCGCGAAGCCGAAAATCGGCAATCTCGACCTCTCCACAACGCTTGGCAACACCGATACCAGCAAGGCCGCAGAAATTGCACATGTGCAGGCCAGTCGAGATTGGCAACGGACGTTGTACGAACATGGCTGGGCTGGCATCACCTGGCCGAAGGAATACGGCGGCATGGGATTGAGCGCCAAATTCGCCAGGATTTTCGCGCAGGAAGAAACCAAGTTTCACGTGTCGATCGGGATGCTGAGCGTCGCGTTGCAGATGGTTGGTCCCACCATCATGGCTCACGGCACCGAGGCGCAAAAAGCTGAGTATTTGCCGAAGATTTTGCGCGGCGAACACTACTGGTGTCAGCTCTATTCTGAGCCAGGCGCAGGTTCGGACCTCGCCGGCTTGACCACCCGTGCCGATCTCGATGGCGATGAATACGTGGTGAATGGTCAAAAGGTGTGGAACTCGGGCGCGCATTTCGCCGACATGGGCATCTTGTTAGTTCGCACGAATTGGGATGTACCGAAACATCGCGGCATCAGCTACATGCTCATCGACATGCACTCACCAGGTGTGGAAGTCCGCCCGCTTGTGCAGATCACCGGGCATGCGCATTTCAACGAGACATTCCTCACCGACGTGCGGATTCCTGCTGCGAACGTCCTCGGCGACGTCGACGACGGTTGGCGCGTCACCCAAACCACGTTGATGCACGAGCGTTCCATGATCGGTGGGGGCGGTGGAGGTGTCACGTTCAAAGCAATTCACGAACTCGCATCGGAATGTGGGGTGACGTCGGATGCCAACACGCGTCAAGCGCTCGCGCAGAGCTACACACGTTTCGAATTGCTGAAATGGTTGGGTGGCAGAGCCCGTGCTTCGGCGTTGGCAGGTAAACCACTCGGACCAGAGTCGAGTGTGATGAAGCTGTTCGTCTCGCAGCGAGTTGCACTCGATGGAGA
>JBBRPC010000363.1:0-2608 GCA_038228615.1 Acidimicrobiia bacterium
ACGAGGGACGCTCCGATGACATTTGTGTCGAAGGCACTACGCCAGGTCGCGGCATCGATGGATTCGATATGTCCGAGCGGTCCGATTCCGGTTGCATAGACAATGGCATCGATGCCGCCGAGCGTTGTAGCGGCTTCGGTGATAGCTGCGGCGCAGGACGCTTCGTCGGTGACGTCGCAATGGATTGCCACGGCGCCGTTCCCGGCTTCCGCTGCCGCGCCGTCGAGGCGGTCCTTGCGTCGAGCAAGCAGCGCCACTTGGGCACCGCGTTGGGCAAGCCCAACACCGATGCAACGTCCCAACCCACTTGATGCCCCAATAATCACTGTTCGCATCTCGCGACCTCCTGTTGCCCCGACCCTACGCGCAGGGTTCGGACCCTTCGCGTTTGGCGCGTTGCAACCTATTGTCGTTCGCGTGTTGGGACGGCGCGGATAGGCAAGGTTGTTTCCATCCTGCGCTCTTGGCGCCTGTCGAGTTCTAGGGCTTCGCCTCTTCGCGAACGCGCCTATCCGGTTTTCGAAGTCAGGCGCGGTGTGAGCCACTCGTCAACCGCTCGACTCCATCGTCGTTCGGGCGTCGTCCCCGCGAACATTTGTGCACCGTGGGGTGCGCCTGCAATCACGCAGAGATCGGTCGGTACCCCCGACGCGCCAAGGCGGCGGGCGTACTCAATGTCTTCGTCGCGAAAGCCATCAGCGCCGCCCGTGATGACCAGTGTCTCGGGTAATCCGGCAAGGTCTTTCGCGCGCGCCGCAGCCGCGTACATGGGGATCTCGTTCGTGTCGTACAGGTCGCCGAGATAGCACTGCCAGCCAAACGTGTTGCTGGCTTTCGACCAGATCAATAAATCGTCGTATTGACTTGAAACGCTAATTTGACGGTCGTCGATCATGGGGCATTCGAGGAGCTGAAACGCGATTGCGTACTCGCCGCGATCGCGGGCGAGAAGACCAAGCCCGGCGGCGAGACCACCACCTGCGCTGACGCCGGTGATCCCGATCCGCGCCGGGTCGATGCCAAGGTCGGCTGCGTTCGCGAACGTCCAGGCGAGGCCCATGTAGCAATCATCCAGGGGGCCCGGATAGGCGGTCTCGGGCGAGAGTCGGTATTCAACGGAGACTCCGACGCACCCAAACTTCACGCACAGGTGATCAAACTTCGCGTCGTCCATCGAGTAACTGCCAATGATGTAGCCGCCGCCGTGGATTGAGTACAAACATGCCGCCGGCGCGGCGAGGTTCTTTGGGCGATGCACGCGCACCACAACGCGCGGGTCGGAACTCACAAGATGATCAACCCGCTCGACATCGTCGGATAGCGGCGGGGCCATCGCCGCGAAGCCAACGTCCTGTTGCACCCGCACCTCACTCAGGCCCTCGCGAGTGAATATGAATGCAGGAATCAGCGGCCCAATTGCCGCGATCTCAGGGTGAACATCAGCAGTATTTGTCATGGCTATGTTTCCTAGGTGAGGGATCGGGCCGCGATGCCTGGTGTCATCGTCGCGTCGCGAAATGTGAACGTGTGGTGAGGATACGCCAAGCGGGGTTATGAAATCGCGGGTAGGTCGCTGCGTGTCGTGCAGCGTGTCGTGCCGTGTGTCGTGCCGTGTGTCGTGCCGTGTGTCGTGCAGTGTGTCGTGCCGTGTGTCGTGCAGTGTGTCGTGCAGTGTGTCGTGTCGGGATTTTGTTGGAGTTCGGGGTGCGCCGCTTGATCTCTTCGCCATAGTGTCCGCAAAAAGCTGCTGTGTTCCATGCGTCGAATCTGATCGATGACATCGACCCCAGCAGCATCGTTGCATACCCCGCTTTGGTGGGGCACCGCCGACTCTCGAAGGGCCTCTTGTTATGACACTTCCGCTTCTGGGAATCAAAGTCCTTGAGTTTTCTGAGCACGGCTTCGTGCCATCAGCAGCGGCGGCGCTCGCGGACTGGGGCGCAGAAGTGATCAAGATCGAACGGCCGCAAGGTGACCCGATGCGTTCGATCATCAAAAACGGTCTCGTCGCGCAGGCCGACGGCACCGACTATTTGTTCGAGCTCGTGAACCGCAACAAGCGTGGTATCGCGCTCGATGTCACGGTGCCAGAGGGGCGGGAGGTGTTCGAGAAACTCGTTACATGGGCCGATGTATACATCACGAACCAATTGCCTCGGGTGCGAAGAAAGCTGCGAACCGAACCAGATGATTTGTTCGCGATCAACGCCACGCTCGTGTACGCGAAAGGTCATGGACAAGGCCAGCGGGGAATCGATTCGGAAGCTGGTGGTTTCGACTCGGTTTCGTATTGGATGCGCGGCGGCGTCGCTCACATGCTTACCTCGCCCGATGCGCAACGGCTCGTGATGCAACGTCCCGCGCAAGGTGATGTGCCGACCGGTTTGTTCATGGCCGGAGGAGTGTGCGCCGCCCTTGTGCACGCAACCCGTTCTGGCAAAGGAGTGGTTGTCGATACGTCACTCATGGGTGGCGCGATGTGGACCCTTGGGCCCGATATGGCGTACGCGTCGATCATGGGCCAGGAACCCCCGCGCCACGGTGGGGAGCTGCGCGGGATGTCGCCGCTCGTCGGTGAATACGTCACCGCGGATGGCCGGTTCATGAT
>JBBRPC010000364.1:0-2606 GCA_038228615.1 Acidimicrobiia bacterium
GATTTCCGCACAGTGCAGATCCGGGAGACCTCCGGGGAGCAGCGCGTATTGGAGTCGGGTCGCCAACTGGTGTTCGTCTTCGAATCGCAACGCATTCGCGAGCGATCCACTTGCCCGCGAAGCCAATTCGGACGCGAACCATTCGTCGTCTTCTGAGTATCTGAGGTCCGCCGCGTAGGTATATCCGAAGAGCACCGTGCCGAAGACATTGTCCCGGTTCGCGAGCGGTGCGCAAATTACCGAGGTGACGCCGGTCGCGGCTATCGCGACCTGGCGTCGAACATCATCCACAAGATTCTCGAGCTCTGACTCTAAGTGTTCAATCCGCACAATTCGATTTTCACGCAGCGCCGTGGCTGGCGGCGATGATTGTTCGAGATTGATGGGCAGCCTTGTCAACGCGCCGAGCGAAACCCGGGCCTGTTCGGAGGTACTGGCAAAACCGCGAAGCCAAAGATCATCGCCGTTGCGTAAGAACACCGCACAGAGATCACAGAACGCGGGCACGCTCATTTCTGCAAAGGCCTGCATACGCTCTTGAACATCGAGTTCGTACTTCAAGAGGTCTCCGGAGCGGCCGAGCAACGCGAGCCGTTCGAGCGACGTCGCTGACGATCGCTCCGATTGCCGTAGCGCAGTAATGTCTTGCAGCAAGACCACGACATACCGAGCGCCGGCGCGGTCTGTCATCGCAGTGCAACTAGCGACGGCAACGCCAACACCACCGTCAGCGCGGACAAACTTCAATTCTTCCTGCGCCTCGTCCCCGACGCCACGGTGCAGGTCCAAAAGGATGCGGGCAAGGCGTGGTTGCTCTGGCTCGGAGAAAAACGCCACGAACGATGGCCCGGATGGACTGTGCGACGTTTCACCCACCATCGCCTGAAACGCGGAGTTCGAATGCACAACCGTGCCATCTGCTCCGATGACCACGACGGCAACTGCCGAGTTCGCGAACAATCGCTCGAAGCGCGCAAGCGATGGGTCAACCACGCGAACAGCCCGACAGACTCGCACGATTAGTCCACATGCTCACCGAGACTATGACCGAACCGATCCGGACCAGAACCCACTGCGAGCGGACATCACTTGCTCACGTCGCGGAGCTCGCACCAAACGGTTTTACCCTCGCCGTTCGCGTCGCTGCCCCATCGCTGACACAGTCCGTCGATGATGTGCATACCGAACCCGCCATCAGCACCAGCAACATCGCGCATGCTCGGCGGATCAGCAACTGGGTCACTCACCGCAATACGAATCATCGTGCTATCAAAATCAATAATGGCCTGCAATGGTGGCCGTGAGTGTCGAATCGCATTCGTGACCAATTCGCTCGCTACGAGCGCAGCCGAATTCCGCACCGCCACTGAACGACCTACGAGCATCTCTGCAAGAACGCGTCGCACATAGGTGGGGCCGGTCGAGTCAGCCGGGACCGAGAACTCGGCATGTTCTGTGCGTAATTCATCCATACGGCGACCTGGGTTGGGGCGTTCGCATGGCTCTGATGCGACCCGCTTCGTTCAATCCTCTACCCCGTCTGCCTCGGATGGAAACAAAGATCCGGGGCTCATTACACGGTTGGGATCTGTGGCTCACTCCTGGTGTCGCTTCGCATCGACGGGTTGTTCTTCCTGAGGCGGTGTGAGACTTCGCGCACATCACTTCGACGCCGCGCTTTGCGCTCTTCCCGAGCGACCAACCCGACGGCCAACTCCGGGCAGCTTCGGTACAGTCGCAATCGCCAGAGCAACGCCGCAATTTCGCTCGTACAGCACGACGTTCAACACACATGCGTACACGAGCACTCGCGCGAAAATGTGTAGCCAGGCAATGAGCGCAAACACGACCCCGAGCGTTCCGTAAAGCTGTGAAGCCGATAGCACCAATCTTGGCACGACCACTGCGCCGATCACTTGCAGCAAGGCAAGGCCGACCCCGAGCAGAATCGCGCCGGGCGCGTGTCGCCGCGCAGGAAGCACCACATTGGTAAACGCCATCAGCGTGAGCAGGGAAAGCACGACGAGCATCACCCCGCTGATCAACGTCGCCAACGTGGTGAGGATGGATGACCCCGAGCCGAGCCACGAGGCCGCGACTCCCTGGGCGATCATGGCGAAGGCGAGCCCCCCAGCCCACACCGCTCCAACAATTTTGTCGCGTGGACCAGCCTCTTCTACCTGCCAGCACTGGTTACACACCGAGCGCAGCGACGTCGTCACACCCAATCCGGTCCAGAGTAATCCGAGCACCGAGATCACTCCAGTAACTCGACGACTCTTCGCCGCCGTAGCCAAGGCGGACCGAACAGTTTCCGCACCGCTGCCGTGCAAGCCGAGGGCGTCGATCAGTCGGTTTGGAAAGTCTGCTGAGCTCGCAGTTACGGTTCCGATAATCGCGATGCCAGCCAGCACCAACGGAAATATCGCGACGAAACACCTCAGGGTCAGGGCGGCCGCGAGCTGATCGCCTCGTAAATCAACAAATCGTCGTTGCACTTGCAACGCCCGCGCCGTCCGCTCGAATTTGCGACGAACCGCCCAATCAAAGACGCGGGCCACAAGACCGCGGTCATTGGGGGAGATTCCCGCGTCTGATCTCGATAC
>JBBRPC010000365.1:0-2504 GCA_038228615.1 Acidimicrobiia bacterium
GTAGAACGCCTGTGCAACGGTGCCTCGAATAACACCAGCCAGGACAATCGCTCCGACTACGAGGAATGCCCATTCCATCCGGTGGCGTCGGGCGTTGGCGCGTCTGCGTCGAGCAGCCGCGCGACTATCTGGAAGCATCTCGGCGTGTTCTGGCTCGGCTCCAGGTTGTGGAACATCGTCCAATGTGTTCACAATCGAAGATCGAGTCGTTCTTTCACCCCGACATTGTCGCGCCCCAGCCGGCGATGTTTGCCGCGGGTCGGCGCCCGACCCTGGCTGGCATCGTCGGCGCTGCCGCCGCGGTTCGACGGAGACGGTGTTGAACCGCCGGTTGGGGTACCGAGCCGGCCGCCCACCCAGACGCCACATCCGATGAGCAAAATAATGACCGCTGGTAGCGCGAGGCGCTTGCCGTAGCTTCTTGCCAGTGGGCTAAAGAGTTGCGCTGCGTCCGCGTGAAACCGCTCGAGCAGTGCTGGAAGAATGACCCAAAACACCACCGGCATCGCGCCAATGCCGATGAGTCTTCGCCCGATCTTGCGGACGGCGACGGGGTGATCGGGGTGCAGCAAGATTGCGGCACCCCACAAGGCGATGGCCGTCAGGGAGGCGATCAACGCAATGAGGGGTGTCGCTCCAGTCACCCCGTGAAGGTTCGGGACGCTCGACGTGTTGAACTCGATGCTGAGCGACTTGCCTCGCAGCCATTTCGCGAGGGCTGGGTCTTGCTGTGCCAGCGAATCGTGTACCGCCGCCGTCACGGCAGCAGTGTCGATTGACAGCTTTTGTGGTGTGCCGACATTCGTCAGGAGTTGGCGGTGAAACGAACCGATCCCATCGGCGAATGCCTGTTGCACCCTGTCGTCGCTCAACGCCGCGGTTGTTGCTGCGCGCACCTTGGTCGTTGATGCTCCAACGAGTGAGGGTGGAATGTATTGATTGATCTGATTGATCAGAGAATCGCGCGCCTTCGACTGAATGGGCTTGGCTTGCAGCAACCCAAACGCGGCGTCGCGTGTCGCAGTCGGATCCAAAATGGTGTGCTGCGCCGCGAATGCCCACCAGCCAACGACCGCGGCAAAACCACCGACGAAGAGCGCGAAGCGCGCGAGCGCACGATTTTGCATTTGCGAAGTTTCGGCCATCTTTGGGGCGAAATGAAGGATGGTCGATATTTCTGGTGTTGGCGGCGGGCAATATGTCAGGCTGAGCGCATGGCGTTGCTGGAGGAACGGCTGCATGGGGACAAGATCGCGTTGCGACCAGTCGTGGACCGTGACGGTGAAGCCATCTTTGGTTACCTCTCGACCGACCCAGAAATCGCGCACTGGACCCGCATCCCGTGGCCCTATACGCGTGGTCATCTCGCAGCCTTCTTGGGCCAGGTCGACGCCTCGCGGTCAGGTACGAGCGAACTTGTGTGCGCGGTCACGACGGCCGACAGCGACGTGCTCATTGGCTGTTGTGGTGTGTACCGCATTGGGGCAACGTGGCAGCCCCGGTCGTCGTTCTTGCCGGCTGAGGTCGGATATTGGCTCGCCGCGCCGTTTCGGGGGCAAAGCATGATGCGTGGGGCCGTGACCCTGCTCTCACAGTACGCACTGACGGATCTGGGACTCGACGTCTTGAATCTCCAAACCAAGGTCGCGAATGTTGCGTCGCAACACCTCGCCTCGTCGGCCGGATTCCAATACATCGAAACGGTTGTGGCCCGCGACGTCGATGACGACGAGGCGGACCACCACCGATATTCGATGTCGATCGCCGACTTCGAAGGGGCGAACGGTGCCGTCGCTCCACTTATCCGGTCTGGGCTTTGACTCCTTCGATCGCGAGCGAAGCCGCGGCACGATCGAGGTATCTGCCGCGCACGCCGAGGTCGGCGTCGTGATTGGTGGGTTGCAGTTGATCGTCGAGTGTGTAGACGAGTGGTAACCCGGTGGGAATGTTCAGGTCGATGACTGCGGCATCACTGATGCCATCAAGGTGCATCACCAAACCCCGCAGCGAATTGCCGTGTGCCGCAACCATCACCGTGTGGCCAGAGCGAAGGTCGGCCACGATCGCGTCGTACCAATATGGCAGCATGCGATCGATGACGTCTTTCAGACATTCCGCTGTGGGCAGTACGTCGCGCGGCAATGATGTGTACCGATCGTCGATGCCAGAGTTGGGATCGGTGAGTGGCATCGGGGGAGGCGGAGTGTCGAAGCTGCGACGCCACAGCATCACCTGATCGTCGCCGTATTGTGCGACAGTTTCCTTTTTGTCTTTGCCCTGGAGCGCCCCATAGTGCCGTTCATTCAGGCGCCAGCTTCTGCGTACCGGAAGCCATTGGCGGCCCATCGCGTCGAGGGCAATCTCCGCGGTTCGAATCGCGCGCACCTGCAGCGACGTGTGTACGACTGTCGGCAGGACATTTGCGTCCTGGAGTTGTTGACCGCCGCGACTCGCTTCGGTGCGGCCTTGTGCGGTGAGATCAACGTCGACCCATCCGGAGAACA
>JBBRPC010000366.1:0-2497 GCA_038228615.1 Acidimicrobiia bacterium
GACCGTGATACATGCTCCAGCCGTCGAGATGCGAGAAGTCTTGAACGATGTCTCGGCCAGCAATCGACACTGCAGGCGCGAGCGAGCCGTCACCAGCGGGATAGGCATCGTCGTGGTGGGCGCAAAAGAGGAACGGATCGAACGTCGGCCATTGCATCGACAGCGGAACGGTCTGGATCACAGCGTCGCTCATTGTCACTCCCTCGCACTCGTGTTGCTACTTACCTTGGAATTGCGGTGCGCGCCCTTCGAGGAACGCGGCCCCTGCCTCGCGAAAGTCGACGCTCCGAACGCATGGCACTTGCGCCTCGGCTGCAGCGCGCATTCCGACGGCGGTCGTCGCACCCCAGCCGGCGCGCACTGCGGCCTTGGCGCCTCGCACCGCAAGGGGCGGCGCGCCAACAACTGACGCCACAAATTCGTCGACAGCGGCGTCGAGTTCGTCACGCGGCACGACTCGGTTCACAATTCCCGCGGCGAGCAACTCGGGCGCTGTGAGTCGTTGCGCGAGCACGATCATCTCCAGCGCGCGCGCCGGACCGACCAACCTCGGCAACCACACCGTGCCGCCGAGATCAGGCATCAAACCCCAGCGAGCCTCAAGCAAGCCCATCTGGCAGTCGTCGGCAACGATGCGAATATCGCAGGCCAGCGCCAATTGCATTCCGGCGCCGAGCGCGTGGCCCTGCACTTTGGCAACGGTCAAGAAAGGCGCTGACTCAAGCCACGTGAACGCGCGTTGCAGATACACGATCCCATCCGAGTCGGAGATCCCCTTCACCGCGTCTGTTTCACCCGGAGCCGTTGTGGCAGCCGTCGTCGCATCGGCTCCGGTGAACGTACTGATGTCGATACCCGCCGAAAACGATCGCCCAGGCCCGTCGACAACAACGACCCGCAGTTCAGTGTCGGCACAGAGTCGCTCCCCGAGGTCGCCGAGATACGCCCACATCGCGGGAGTCTGTGCGTTCAGCTTGTCCGGTCGATTAAGCGAGAGCCGCCCGATTGGTCCAACTCGTTCGAAACGTATTTCTTCCATACCGCAGTTTGCTACGCCACAGGCCCGCATCCCCGAACCAGAATTCTGGAATACCAGATTCGGGAACAGATTTGCGGGCCTGCGATACGGCGTGTGCTGTAACCCGCGAACGCGGGCAACAAACTCAGATCACGCGGACGTTTTGGGCTTCTTCGCCCTTACGGCCGGGTGCGGTGTCGAATTCAACCTTCTGGCCTTCTTCGAGCGTGCGGTAGCCATTGCCCTGAATTGCCGAGAAGTGGACGAATACATCGTCGGCGCCTTCACGTGAGATGAAGCCGAAGCCCTTCTCGCCGTTGAACCATTTGACGGTGCCGGTTGCCATGGTGTTGCTCCTTGAATTGTTCTTCACGCATTTGCGCTTATGTAGTTGTTCGCACCCGGGATGAATTCACCACGACTCGATGTGCTGCTTGGACGAGCGTCCGCGGGACATGTACGAGTGACTTCGCCTTCCCCGCATCGCTGCGAGTCCGAGGTCCCGGGATCAGGGTAGCAGGTACTTGCTCTCGCTGCGCCGCTTGGGCCAAACCGGACATCTTGCTGTTGGGTTGTGCCAGACTGGCCCGTGCTTGAAGCGATCCTGTTCGACTTCGACGGTCTCATGGTCGAAACCGAGTGGTCGTCGTATACGGCATGGGCCCAGGTCTTCGCCGAGCACAATGCCGAACTCAGCACCGACGAGTTTTTGGCGTGTATCGGAACTCGCGGTGGGATCGACTTCGGTGAGCTCCTCTACGGCAAAACCCAGTGCATCGGACCGACCGATGCACAATTGCGGGCAATCAAACAACCACGCCAAGACGCGATGGTGGCCACGCTGCCGCTCCTACCAGGCGTCATCGACTGGCTCGACGCGGCAGCGGCGGCAGAAATTCCCGTCGCGATCGCATCGAGTTCGGATCGGGCTTGGATCGAACCACACCTACTTCGCCACGGCATCGATCGTCATTTTGTCACCGTGACAACCTGGGAGGGTGCACACGTTGGCTACCCGCCAAAGCCTGCACCGGATATCTACCTACGTGCGGTGGAGTCGCTGGGAGTCAATGCTGCTCACACGCTCGCATTCGAAGATTCGCTCCACGGTGTTCGGGCCGCGAAGGCGGCCGGATTGCGATGTGTTGCAGTACCGAATCGCCTCACGAGGGCCCTCGATTTCAGCGAGGCCGATCGCACGATCCGTTCGCTCGCCGAGTTCGCGCTCGGCGATGCCTACGCGCTGATGGCCTCCACACACAAGCGATAACTTCGGTGTCCATGACAGATTCGGTGCAGCTGCAAGTCTGGTCCGACTTCCTCTGCCCATGGTGTTTTGTGGGCGCTCTGCGGATCGCCAACCTTGAGGCCGAGTTCACCGATCGCTTGGCTGTCACCTGGAAGAGCTACCTATTGCAACCGGAAGTTCGACCGAAGGACCTTGAACGATTTCGCAACTACACGATCCGATGGAATTCC
>JBBRPC010000367.1:0-2449 GCA_038228615.1 Acidimicrobiia bacterium
ATCAGACCCGTCGTCGTTTTTCGGATTTCTGGTGCCGTACAACGACGCTGCAGTACTCGAGTTTGCCGACATGATCTGGACGAATGTCAACGGTGTCAACCTGCGCGAAAACATCGCTCCAACCCGATCTCGTGCAGATCTGATACTCGAAAAAGACCATGCCCATGCGGTTGCGAATATCAAGTTACGGAAGCGTTAAGCGGCTATGCGGTTGGGTTGCTGCGGACACCTCTGAGCCCGAACCAGGCAAGCTCGGCGAGCCAGTGCGCGAGCGAATCGCCGTCGGGGTGGTCGGCCCGGTCTTCGCCTGCAAGGGAACGGCGGCTCGTTGCCTCGGCCATTCCAACAATCGCGTTGGCGAGTACCAGGCGTTGCTCATCATCGACTGGGAGTTCGATCAGTGTCGAAATGGTGATCGCTGCAGCGTGAAGTGCCGCGTCGGCTCGTTGGGCAAAGTCGGGGTCGTTACGGACTGTTGCGCCGAACAGCAAACGAAACGCGGCTGGATTTGCCGTCACGAAACGGAAGTATGCGCTGAAACCCGCTTCCACTCTGGCACGACCAGTGAGTTCGGGTGCCTGGATGATTTCGAGTTCGCCAAGGAGTTGTTCGCCAACGTCGTCGAGCAACTCGCAAAAGAGCGCTCGCTTGTTGTCGAAGTGTTGATACAACACGGGCTTGGTGACGCCGGCGACCGCGGCGATGTCGTCCATCGCGGTGGCGTGAAAGCCCCGATCCGCGAAGATTTCTCGCGCAATATCGAGGAGTTGCCGGCGCCGTTGTTCGGCTGGAAGGCGCATCGCGGCAACGCTCAGACGCTGGATTTCAGGGGCATCACAAAACGATCTACATGATCGAAGTTGCGATCAAAACGTGCGGTCACGGCGGTGGCCTCTTCGGGGCTGAGCGGAACTTCTGAAGCTGCGGCGTACTCGCGGACCTCGTCGGCAGTCACAACGGTTGGGAGCACCGTGGTGAATGCAGGATTTGCGAGGATTCCTGCAATTGCGGCTTGGCCAATTGTGCGCCCTGTCTCTGGTGCCCACAAGAAGTCGAGCGTGGCCGCCTTCTCGAAGTTGTCGAGCATGTTGTCCTTGTTGCGATGTGCACGATGGTCGCCAGGAGGAAAGACCGTATCGGGTGTGACCTTGCCCGACAGCGTGTCGGATGCGTGCGGAACTCGTGCGATCAGTCCGCATTCCCCGCGCTGCACGCGATCACATGCAGCGAAACGCAAGCCCGGTTCTTGTTCAATGATGTTGAACACGGTTTGCAGTGCGACGATTGGTCGTTGATCAACCGACTCGATACCTTCGGTGACCCAACCGATCGCCGGCCCAAGCGCTACGCCGAGTTCGCGAATTTTGCCGGCACCTCGAAGCGCTTCGAGTTCTGCCCAAAGATCATCGGCGCGCACCGGTTCGATCCGGACATTGTGAAGTTGGTAGAGGTCGATGTAGTCGGTTCCCAGTCGTTGCAGCGACGTTTCAAGCTGCGCGCGGATTCCCGCCGGAGAAAAATCCTGCGGACGTTCGCCTTGGCCTTTGATGCGGGGAGCATTGATGTCGTAGCCACATTTGGTCGTGAGCACGATCTCGTCGCGACGGCCGCGAATGACATCTGCGAGCATCGTCTCACCGATGGCATCGTCGCCATAGACGGGCGCCGTGTCGATGAAGTTAATGCCGCTATCGAGCGCTGCGTGCAGGAGCGCAAGTGGATCAGCGACGACTCCCCACCAATCGCTCGCAAGGGTCCACGTGCCAATGCCGACCTCGGAAACCAACAGATCACTCGAACCAAACCGCCGAAAACGCATGTTGCGATGCTACGGCGACGTGGCACTCATTCACCAAAAAACTCCTCAGTGAAAGGATCCGCCGCCTCGTTCTTCGCGTTCGGCGGCGAGAATGCCGTAGCCGAATACGATGGCGCCGGGAAGTGCGATGCATGCGACCACTAAGCCGGTGGTCGCGATCGTGACCGTCCAATTTGGAAAATCGAGAACTGCTGCCAGGACGAACGCGACCACCGATACGCCGAGGGATCCGTATCCAATGCGTTTGCCAATCGCAACCCAGGTCCTGATTCGGGTTCGGCGTGCCAGAACCTCTGGGTCGGGCTTTCGCGACGGGGTCGCCTGATTGGGAGGTTTGGCAGTCATGTTGGTCGGGCTTGCCACCGCAACGCGTCGGACAGGACGGCGTCTCGATCGATCGTGCTGCGGCCCTCGAGCACGTCGATGACATCGAGAAACTCCCGCACTTCCCGCACGTCGTGGACGCGAAGTATCGACGCAGGTGCCAAAGCGGTGGCTATTGCGACTGCCGCCAGCGTGCCGGCGAGTCGTTCCCGTGGAGGACGTTGGGTGATCACGCCGATGAAGTCTTTGCGAGACAGCGCGAGCAACATTGGACGGCCGAGGGTTGTGAATGTTGGGAGGGCCTGC
>JBBRPC010000368.1:0-2374 GCA_038228615.1 Acidimicrobiia bacterium
ATCGAGCAGTGCGATGAGATTGTCCGCGACGGAGCCAACAGTGGGTTCGGTCATGGTTTGACGGGCGCGTTGCTGCAGCCCGGCCACCTCGAAGGTGTGTGCTGGCTCAGCGAGATACTCGTTCCAACCCAAATCTGGTTCCTCGTACAGGCCTTGAGCGTAGAACGTCGCCATCGGAACATTGATGCGTGTGGGCTCGAACCGGAATTGAGCCCGAATCGAAAGTCGTTGGAAGAAATAGTTCTCCCGCATCACCTCGGGCAACGGTCGGTTGAGTGCGATCGCGCCTCGCAGTTGGAGGTTGCGGACACGATAGTGAATGGCGTTTCGTGCTCTGGCGGCGATCCCAAGCGCCTCGCGCTTTGATGCGGCGTACTCGGCCTGGTCCAATAAGCCGCCTGGGTCGTGGCGGTGAATGTACGCAGGCGTTGGGCCATTGAAGCTCCCGACCAGTTCAACAGTTTCTCCGCTCGACAACAATTGGTTGGCAATTTCGTGCGCAACAATCGCTCCGTAGCAATACCCCGCGACGATGTACGGGCCGTGCGGCTGTATGGATTGTATTTGGGGAATGTAGGCAGCTGCCATGGCTTGTACCGAAGTATGCACGGGGTCGATTCCATACAAGCCTTGCGCTTGCAGACCATAAAACGGGCGATTGGCGCGCGCTATTCGGCGTGCGAGTTCCCCGAACAACAAGATGGTTCCTGCTCCGCCGTGTACGGCGAAGATCGGTCGACGATCGCCATCGGTGTGGATCGGCACGAGCGATTTCCATGTTTGCGTGCTGGAGCCGTGACCGTTGACAATCAAACTCAACATTTCCACGGTGGGATTCGCGAACACGGTGCCGACGGGCAGTGTTGCTGAGAAGGCGTCCTCGATTTTGGCGAACAGTCGCGCCGCAACAATCGATTCAACTCCGAGTTCAAAAAAGTCGTCTCGAATGCCGATGCGATCGATCTTCAGATGCTCCTCCCACAGCGCACACATGCGACGTTCGGTCGCGTCCCTTGGTGCAACGAATTCGGTGTCACGCTCGACGTGGGTCCAGTTCGGTTCGGGCATCGCGTTGCGGTTCGTCTTGCCATTTGGTGTGCGCGGCATGTTCGTGAGGAACACGACGAGCGACGGGACCATGTAGTGCGGCAACGTTTCCCTAGTGGCGGCACGCAAGTCGCTCGACGAGGTCGCAGCCGAGCCAGCACGTCGTGTTACGTATGCGACGAGGCGCGTATCGCCAAACGGATCGGGTCGAGCGAGCACGATCGCCTCTTCGACGGCCGGGTGACGACCGAGGACAGTCTCGATTTCTCCGAGTTCGATGCGAAAGCCGCGAACCTTCACTTGTTGATCGATCCGCCCTATGAATTCGATCCGCGAGTCGGCGCGGTAGCGCACAAGATCTCCAGTGCGATACAGCCGAGGGATATCGATGCCGTTGTCGGCCCCGGAGGTATTCGCCGGCGCGAACGGGTCGGGGATGAATCGTTCGCGGGTCATTTCAGGCAAACCCAAATATCCGCGAGCGAGGCCGTCACCGCCGATGAACAATTCTCCCGCGACACCGATCGGTACTGGTGCGAGTGTGTGATCGAGCACGTACAGGGTGGTATTGGCGATTGCTCGTCCGATCGAAACTGGTGCGTGTGGGACGATGCGTTGCAACGTCGACCAGATCGTGGTCTCGGTCGGCCCGTACATGTTCCATGCTGTGCCGACCCGTGCCGAAAGTGATTCGGCCAGTGTCTGCGGCAGCGCCTCGCCGCCACACAGCGCAGTGAGCGATGCCCGTCCCGGCCAGTCTGTTTCCACCAACATGCGCCATGTGGCTGGTGTCGCTTGCATGACGGTGACGTCGTGCACGTCGATCGCGTTGATTAACGCGATGGGATCTGCAGCGACAGAACGCGGCGCGACGACCACGGTCGCTCCAACCATGAGCGGCAAAAAGAGTTCGAGCACAGCGATATCGAACGAGAGCGTCGTCACGGCGAGAAGCCGGTCGTTGGCGGTAAGTCCGGGTTGGCGAGCCATGGATTCGAGAAAATTCACGACGCTGCGATGTTCGAGCATCACACCTTTCGGTTTGCCCGTCGATCCGGATGTGTAAATGACATACATCAGGCTGTGGCTATCGGTCCCGACGGATGGATCGTGCGCGCTGCAAGATGCAATCAGCGTGGCGTCTTGGTCGATGACCACCTGGCACACGGACTCCGCCAATGCCAAGCTGTTCGCGAGACTCGACTCGGTGACTTGGAACCGCAACTCCGAGTCGTCAACCATGAGCGCGAGTCGATCCGGTGGGAAGCTCGGGTCGAGCGGCACGTACGCGGCACCACATTTCAAAATCGCGAGCAGCGCGACGAGC
>JBBRPC010000369.1:0-2367 GCA_038228615.1 Acidimicrobiia bacterium
CACGCCTTTAACGCCACAGTTCCCGGTACCGGTGCAGAACTGTGGGCCTACGTTCCACGCATGCTGATGCCGAAGCTGTATACCCTCGCGGACGTGAACTACGCGGGCAAACATAACTTTTTCGTGGATGGCACTCCGACGGTCATTGATGCTTTGCTCGGCGGCGTCTGGAAAACAATCCTTGTCGCCGGACTAAACAATGGCGGCCGCGGTTACTATGCGCTCGACGTAACCACGCCTTCTGCTCCCAAAGCGCTCTGGGAGTTTTGCAGCGATAGCACCCTCTGCGCTAACTCGGATGCGGACATGGGTTACACCTACGGGAACCCGCTTATCACCAAGCGAGCTCGAGACGGCAAATGGGTTGTAATCGTTACCAGCGGCTATAACAACGTCTCACCGGGCAATGGCAAAGGTGCTCTATTCGTACTCGACCTGGCTACTGGAGCGGTGCTGGAGAAAATCGGGACCGGCGCGGGCAGTACCACGACACCAAGCGGCCTTGCGAAGATCAACGGCTGGTTCGACGATTTCGGCAACAACAACTCGGTGAAGTATGTCTACGGCGGCGATCTGCTGGGGAACATATGGCGCTTCGACTTCACCAGCGGCTCGTCCACGACCGCCACCCAGCTCGGTACATTGAATGACGCGTCGGGGCGTCCGCAGTCGGTCACGACAAAACCGGAGCTTGCGTCGATCAAGGGAAACCGCGTTCTCTTCTTCGGCACCGGCCGCAATCTCGGCGGCAGCGACCTACAGGATCCCGCGACATTAACGCCAGCGTCTACCATTGCGTACCAGCAGTCGTTCTACGCGTTTAAAGATCCTGGAAGTAATCAAGGCAACCTTCGCGTCAATTACGGCCTTCAACAGCAAACGTTGATCGCTCTAGGCACGAACACACGCACAACCAGTAGCACAGCCGTCGACTGGTCGGTAAAGAACGGCTGGTACATCGATTTTAATCCTGGCGGAACGTCGGCTGGCGAACGTGTAACTATCGATCCTCAGATCTATCTTGGCACCGTGATCGTGGAAACCAACGTCCCAAAAAGCGATGCGTGCGAACCGCTGGGCGATAGTTTCGACTATCAGCTGGCAATCGAGAGCGGCACATACGTATCGACTTCTCCGAGTAACGTCGCCGGTATACGAAGGGACGGAAGCGGAATCGCGGGTGTCGTGGTGTATTCGGTCAACGGCAAACCCGTCATCACCTACATTCCGACAAGCGGGAAGCCAGAGTCTGGACCTTTGTATCACGGCGCCAGCCCGGCGTCTGGAAAGCGGATGGGGTGGCGCGAAGTGACGCAGTAATCAGAACGTGCGCCCGAAAAAAAACCCGCCTACCGGCGGGTTTTTTTGTGTCGACGGAGTGCGCTGGGAGCGCACCGACTCGTTCGCTTAATCGCCGGCAGACGCATTCGCGAGTGCGCGCGGCAGCGGAAATACGACAGTCTCTGCAACCCCATCTAATTCACGGACTTCGGTAGCGCCGCAATCGCGCAAGCGAGCCACCACACCTTGCACGAGGACCTCGGGGGCCGAGGCGCCTGCCGTTACGCCGATCCTGTGCTTACCCTCAACCCAGGCCGGATCGAGCTCCTCGGGTGCATCTACCATGTACGCTGGAAGACCAAGATTCTGCGCAACTTCGCGCAGACGATTGGAATTCGAGCTGTTGGTAGAACCGACTACGATCAACACGTCGCATTCGAGAGCCAAAGCTCTGACCGCGTCCTGGCGATTCTGCGTTGCGTAGCAGATGTCGTCTTTTTTGGGCCCAACTATCGCCGGATAACGATCTTTCAGCGCACCGATGATTGCGGCCGCATCGTCCATAGATAGCGTGGTCTGCGTGACGAATGCAACGCGCTGCGGGTCAGCGATGTCGAGCTTCTGGACGTCGCCCAATGATTCCACTAGATGCATCCCGGAGCGAGCTTGTCCCATTGTTCCCTCGACCTCTGGATGGCCACGGTGGCCGATCATGACGATCTCGCGTTCCTGCTCCCGCATCTTCGCCACCTCGACATGCACCTTGGTCACCAACGGACATGTCGCATCGAACACCCGCAACCCTCGGCTGTCTGCTTCCAGGCGCACCGTCTGGGATACGCCATGTGCGCTAAACACTACAGTGGCACCCGTTGGTACTTCGTCGAGTTGCTCGACGAATATGGCGCCTTTGACGCGCAGGTTTTCGACTACGGATCGGTTGTGGACGACTTCATGCCGCACGTAGATCGGAGCGCCATGAAGCTTAAGCGCACGCTCTACAACTTCGATCGCGCGGTCGACTCCGGCGCAGAAGCCGCGGGGACGGGCTAACAAAACGAGCATCTGAGCAATTCTCGACGATAA
>JBBRPC010000370.1:0-2347 GCA_038228615.1 Acidimicrobiia bacterium
CTATTGTCGTCCACCGCGCGCAATCGCGCTCATGGCCTGGAGGCAACCGTGCACACACCACTATGCGACATGTTCGGGATCGAGTATCCGATCTTCGCGTTCACGCACTGCCGCGATGTTGTCGCCGCCGTGAGCAAGGCCGGGGGCCTGGGGGTGCTTGGCGCGGTTGGTTTCAGCCCGGAGCAACTCGACGTCGAACTCAACTGGATCGATGAACACGTCGGTGGCAAGCCGTACGGCGTCGATACCGTGATGCCCCAAAAGGCCGTCGACGTACACGGCGAGAATGCCGCCGACATGCTCGCCCAAATCCGTTCGATGATCGACGCGAACCACTGGGCGTACGTCGACGAACTGATGGAACGATTCGAACTTCCGCCGCTTGGCGAAGGCGAAGCGCACGGAGGCGTGCTCGGCTGGACCGACGATGTTGCACAACGCCACGTCGACATCGCGCTCGCGCATCCGATTTCGCTCATCGCCAACGCACTCGGCTCCCCTCCGAAAGACGTGATCGACAAAGCACACGAACACGGCGTGAAGGTCGCGGCACTCGCTGGAAAAGCAGTCCATGCACAACGCCACGTCAACAATGGTGTCGACATCGTGATCGCACAGGGCTACGAAGCTGGTGGTCACACCGGCGAGATCGCCACGATGGTGCTCGTACCCGAGGTCGTCGATGCAATTGCGCCGGTGCCGGTACTGGCGGCCGGAGGCATCGGCAGCGGCCGCCAAATCGCCGCGGCCCTTTCACTCGGCGCCCAGGGCGTCTGGCTCGGATCGCTGTGGCTCACCACGGCCGAAAGCGGCTCAAGCCCCGCGGTACTCCAGGCATACCTCGACGCGACGTCCGCCGATACCGTGCGCTCGCGTTGCTACACCGGCAAACCAGCCCGCATGCTCCGCAACCTTTGGACCGATGCCTGGGCCGACAACAACGGTCCTGGGCCACTCGGCATGCCGCTACAAAACATCCTCACTTCAGACGCGAACGCACGCATCGCGCGCTCTGGCCGCAAAGACCTTGCATTCGCACCTGTCGGCCAGATCGTCGGCCGGATGAACGAAGTGCGTCCAGTACGCGACGTGATGTTCCAACTCATCGAGGAATACATCGAGACCATCGAACAGCTCCAACACGGCATGCAATCATGACGCCAACGCCTCCAGACATCGACCTTACCGATCACAGCCAGTGGGTTGCAGGTGTACCTCACGAACAGTTCGCGTGGCTGAGACGCGAGGCTCCCGTCTTCTGGCACGAATCAAACGACCCAGGAGTTCCAGATTTCTGGGCGTTGACAAGACACGCCGATGTGCAAGCCGCGAACCGCGACACCACCAGGTTTTCTTCAGAGCTCGGTGGCGTGTTCCTCACGATGCAGTCCGCAGAAGAACGCGCCGCGTTCAAATCGATTATCGAGACCGACGAACCCGAACACACTCGGCTGCGCCGACTCGTCAATCGCGGTTTCACGCCACGCTCAATCGCGCACTTCGAGGCGAGTTACCGCCAGGCAGTTCGCGACGTCATTGCTGCTGTGCGGGAACGTGACACGGTCGACTGGGTCACAGACGTCGCGACAGTTCTGCCTGCGTTCGCGATATCGGAGCTACTTGGTGTTCCCATCGAAGACCGCCCGCGCATTTCTGCGTGGACGAACACCATGTCGGGTGCGAACGACCCCGAGTTCGCCGACAATGCCGACGCGCCACTCGCGGCAGCTACCGAGCTCTACATGTACGCGACAGAACTCGCCGAACAACGCCGAGCCAAACCACGCGACGACATCGTGACAAAACTCCTCACCGAAGTCGACGACGACTCACTCGGAGCACACGAATTCGAGGTGTTCGTACTCGCGCTCGCGGTGGCAGGCAACGAGACGACGCGCACAGCAATGTCGCAAGGAATGCTCGCGATGCTCGAACAACCCGACCAGATGCAACTCTTGCGTGCCAATCCGCAGCACACGAGCACTGCCGCCGACGAGATGATCCGATGGTCGTCACCCATCGTGTATTTCCGACGGACCGCGACCTGCGATATCGAGATGCACGGAGCAACGATTCGCGAGAACGATCCCGTTGCGCTGTACTACCTGTCGGCCAACTACGACGACACTGTCTTCGCCGATCCGCACCGATTCGACATCACACGATCACCAAACCCGCACGTATCGTTCGGTGGCGGCGGACCCCATTACTGCCTCGGTGCGCACCTCGCGAAGCTCGAAATCACAGTTCTGCTCGAAGAACTCCTAGGAAGCACCAGATTCATCGAACAAATCGGCGAAGCCGAACGGCTCCGCTCAAGCTGGATCAACGGGTTGAAGCACCTTCC
>JBBRPC010000371.1:0-2334 GCA_038228615.1 Acidimicrobiia bacterium
AGAGTGTGCAAGCGACGGCGTACGGGAATCCCATTAGCTTCACGCCAGAAGACCGTGCGGCTTTGGCGTTCGATGGCAATGTCGATACCGGATGGTCGGTTGGTGCGTTCGACAAAGTCAATGGCCAGCGCCTCGAAATCGTCACAAACAAACCGACGACGACCGACCACGTCCAGTTGTTGCAGATCATCAACGGTCCACGCGACCGCTACATCACCAAGGTGAAGTTGCGGTTCGACGACGGCCCTCGCGTTGAGGCAACGCTCGACCGTTCCTCGCGCATTTCGCAACATCGTTCGCTTGGTCAATCCGTGGTCTTTGGCAAGCGAACGTTCCGAAAGCTGTCGATCGAGATTGCGGATACGAACAAGCCGGACGGCCCGCTCTACAGCGGAATGTCGGCAGTCGGCTTTGAAGAGGTCACCCTCGCAAGCGACGGTGGGCAACCGATTCGCGTTCGCGAGGTGACACGCCTTCCCCAGGACATGCTTGCGGTGTTCGGCTCCGATTCGCAGCAACATCCTCTGGTTGTCACGATGACGCGCCTGCGCGTGCGGGAAGTGCCACCGCGGTCAGACGAGGAGTCATCGATGGTCCGCGCCATCGACCTGCCGAGCGACCGTTCATTTGCGCTGACCGGCGACGCTCGAGTGTTCCCATACGCCACCGACCCACGTGACATCGACCGTCTGCTCGGTGGCAGCGGGCCAGTGCAGGCATGGGCCAATCAATTCCTGGCAGGTTGTCTGAGTTGTCGTGGCGCGTCGGCGTTTGACGGTGATCTCACGACGGCTTGGACGACGCCAGTCAACGCCGTATTGGATCAGTGGCTTGTCGTGCGCGCCGCGTCGCCCGTGACGCTGAACCACCTTGATCTCTCGTTCATTGCGGACGCGCAGCACTCGGTCCCAACCCGCCTCAAGGTCCAGATTGGCAACAAGGCGCTCAACGTCCAAGTTCCGCCGATTCGTCAGAGTGCAACAATTGGAGCGATCCGTACCGTCCGGGTCGCATTTGCATCGATGACCGGGACTCAAGTCAAAATCACCATCACCAAGCTTGCGGCCAAGCCGACCAAGAGCTACTTCGCCGGCGACGCAAATTTGGTGCTTCCAGTTTCGATCGTCGAGATGAATGCGGCGGGACTGCGCGTCGCGGCGTTTCCCACCGACCTACCGGCACCGTGTCGCCACGACCTTGTCAAGGTGAACGGTGCCCCGATTGGGATCCGCATTGTTGGCTCGAATGCAACAGCGATCGACTCCGACCCGTTGCACGTCGAGTTGTGCGACAGTTCGGGAATCGCGCTGCACCACGGGTCAAACCTCATCGAGGTTGTCCCTGGCCGAGACAAAGCATTGCAACTCGATCGCTTGGTATTGAGCTCCGCGTCGGGGGGGCGTGCCGCTCCAGTTGGTGATCTCATTCCCCACCGCGACGCGATCCCAACGGTGAGTGTGAGCAAAGGTCGCACGAAGTTCACCGTGTCGATACACGGGGCTTCGAAACCATTCTGGTTGGTGCTGGGACAGAGCAACAACGCTGGCTGGAACGCCGCGATACACGGTGGCCCCGACCTCGGTGCGTCGACGCTCGTCGACGGCTACGCGAACGGTTGGCGCATCGATCCACGTGGCCGGCGCGATTTCACGATGACGATCGAGTGGCAACCGCAACAGCGAGTCTGGGTCGCGCTCGCACTCTCGGGTCTCGTCGTGCTCGCATGCATTGTCGTCGTTCTCGTGACCGGCGCGCGGCTGCGGAAACGTCGTCGACAGGCTCGGGCGCTGCCAGAGGCGCGTGATGCGGTGACAGTTGATCTGCTTGAGCGATCCCAATGGGTATGGGAAGCAGTCACTGGACGCTCCTCGTTGTCGTGGATGCAAACCGCTGCGGCAGCGGTACTGATCGGCGCGGTCACGGGTTTGGTGAGCTCACCTCGCCTGGGCGTCGTGATCGCTGCGGCCGTGGTGCTGGCGGCGCGCGTGCGACGTGCTCGGCTTGTCCTCAATGTCGCTGGCGGAATCGTGCTGATTCTTGTTGGTGCATACATCATGCAGGCACAGTGGCGACATCACAATCCGGCCGTGTTCGAATGGCCCACCCTCTACGACAACATGATCATTCCAGGCTGGATTGCGCTCGTGCTCCCTGGCGCTATGTGGGCGCTCGACGCGGTGGAGGGGCGAGTCAAGGCACGTGTCGCCGACCCACTTCCCAGCAATACCGCTCGCGCCGCTACAGCCGATGAGGCCGGTCGGTAGTCTGGCCGGGCTGTCGGGTCTGCGCGTGGCAAACCGCGTTGGCAGATCCGCGTTCGCAATGTTTGTTCGC
>JBBRPC010000372.1:0-2321 GCA_038228615.1 Acidimicrobiia bacterium
CTACTACAATTTTTGTATGACGCACAAGAGGGGAAATCGCCATTCGGACCTCGATAAACATGGTCCGAAAACGCTTCCCCTCTTGCATGATGCATCGTAGCTCTACACCCCGCGTAATTCGTGCTTTTCGCGGATAGCTGAGTGATGCTTTCGGCGTTGTTATGCTCCAGAGTATTTGTCTGAAATACGAACAGTCAGCTGTTTCCGTCCTTTTTTTCGACGACGAGCAAGAGTTGCACGTCCCCATTTTGTTTCCATCCGCGCACGAAAACCGTGCGTTTTGAGCCGCCGCGTATTACGTGGGCGGTAAGTTGGCTTTCCCATAAGCGACTCCGGTACGGTCTGAACTCAACTACGCTATAAGATTGGTAAACCTAACTCACATAGCAAGATAGATCAAGTTGTACTGGTTCAGCGGAAATGTGACTCGTAGGGTGGTTGTTTATTGGAGAACTGCAACAGCGGGTTGGGCCGGGGGTGAAGGGGGAAACCACGTCTCGCGTCGACGGTCTCGGGCCGCTTCGAGCTTCCGATCGCGCGCTGCCCAGATCTCCTCCGCACGGTCCGCGAGCAGGTCGGCAGGGGTGACGTAGCCGATGGCGCTGTGCAGGCGGTGAAAGTTGTAGTGCGCCACGAAGCGGGCGACCAGCAGCCGTGCGGCGGCGAGCGATTCGGGGTTCACGGGACGAATGGTGGTGCATTTGAGCGTCTTGTTCCACGCCTCGAGCTTCCCGTTCGATTGAGGATAATAGGGTGAGGTCCGGACGTGCGTCATCCCCGCGAGGCGGATGAACTCTTTGAAGTCCTTCGCGATAAACTGCGGGCCGTTGTCGGAAATGATCCGCGGCCGAGCCTCGGGATACTGCTCGCGCGCCCGCTGCAGTACCGTCTCCACGTCGGCCGTCGTCATCGCCTCGCGGAGTTCCCAATGCACCAGGTAGCGGCTCGCCCCGTCGAGGATCGCGCAGAGGTAGTAGAACGTCCCGGCAATGTTGATGTACGTGATGTCGATGTGCCAATGCTCGTGCGGTTGGAGGGGCTGCACGAAGCCGGTGCCTTTGCGCGACGGCGTGCGATGCCAGCGGTCGAGAACGCCCGCCGCTCGCAGCACCCGATAGACGGTAGCCGGGCTCACGGCGACGACGTCGGCATCGATCATCATGTACGCCAGCCGGCGATATCCGTCGAGCGGATGCGTCTGGTGATAGTCGAGAATGGCTTGACGCTCCGTCGGCGTGAGCCAGTGATCGCGGGGGATGAGCCCGTTGTGGGTGTTCGCCAGCCCGTACCGCTTGGTCCATCGGTGGAACTGGCCGGGAGCAATGCCGAGGCGCTCGAGCACCCAGCGGCGCGGGTGGTCGGTGCGCCGACAGTACGCGGTCACGAAATCCACGACCTCGTCGCGGAGCTCGGGCGGGACCCATCGCTTCCTCAGCTCTCCCCAAGCTTTTTTTTCAAAGCAAGGTACTCCTCCGAGATCTCGGCGATCACGGCGTCCTTCCTGGCCAGCTTCGCTTCGAGGGCCGCGAGATGCTTGCGCGCGAGGCGCGCGGTGTGCTCCTCGCCGCGTCGCGTACGTCCGTCCTGGAGTGCCGGGCTGAGATTCTCGAGGGCCTGGTTCTGCCAGACGTAGAACAGGCTGGGCTGGATGTGGTATTCATCACAGAGGTCCGAGACCGGGACCTTGTCGATGAGATGGCGCCGGAGGATGATGGCTTTCTCCTCAGGGGTAAACTGCCGGCGCTGGCGTGGCTTGGGGCCGTTCTTGCGACTCATGGGCTCCTCCGTCCTCCAAAGTGTGGAGGGGTGAGGAGTCACATTTCAACTGAGGCAGTACAGTATCGCTCAGTGGTGGCCGCGCGCTTGTGGCCGAGCAAGGATCGCAGAACAAGCAAAGACTCACCACTCGACGCCGGCACCGAAGCAAACGAGTGACGTAGATCGTGGAGACGAACTTCATGTAGCTTCGCCGCGTGCCGTACGGCATGCCAGAGTCGCTGAAAGTCCTTCAGGTGTTGCCCGGGTGCGGCACCAGGAATAACAAAGGGATTTCCGTCAATGCGTGGCAGTTCTTGCAGAATGGCCGCGGCGCTCGCCCCCAACGGTCGCACGGAGCGACCCGTTTTGGTGTCGGCAAGTCGGAGATAGCCGCGTTCAAGATCAACAGCATCCCATCGAAGGGAAAGGATCTCGTTCTCGCGGCATCCGGTGAGTGCGAGCAACCGGATAGCTGCAACTGCAAATGGATTCGCCGGAATCGGAGTATCGGCGCTCTTCGGGCGATTATTGGCGGTCTGCTCGGATTTCGGCTTGTGACGAAA
>JBBRPC010000373.1:0-2315 GCA_038228615.1 Acidimicrobiia bacterium
TCCACCCGGCAACCGACAGCGACGAGCTGCGCGCATCGCACCCTGACTGGCCGACGCGCGTCGAGGACTACGCGTACTTGACCTCCGACCGAACGCTCCCCGATCTCATTGATCGAGCCGGCGCCACGCTCATCGGCTTCAAACCCCTTCGGGATCTTCAACGAGCATCGCGGTAAACGCTGCGGTCAGAACCCGCTCGCTCGATGCAGCACTGGCAATGCGGCAAATAAGGCTGCGTTGTCGCCAGCCATTTTGATCGAGCCGCGCATAAATCCCACGCTCACATTCAACGTTCCGTCAGTGAGCGCCTCCGCCAACTCGGGTGTGAGTGTGAACACGACGTCGGCAGATGTTCCGTCAGACGGGCCGCCATCGTGCGATTCGACGATGGCCCCGCCGTCAATCGTCACAGTTCGGCGATCAACGACTGTTTTGCCTTTCGCCACCACATATTCGACGCAGATCGTCGCAGGCTCTGTCATTGTGGCAATTGCGCAGGCTCGCGTAAACCAGCGAAGAGATCCGTCTCGATTTCACCGGGTGCCACACCAGTGTCGACGTTCGAGCGAGCGAGTATGAAGTCTTCCCATGGATAGGCAGAACGTGAGACCTCGTCGGGCAGCTTCATCCAAAAACCGTCGGGCGTGACCTGCGTCGCGTGCGCAAGGAGCGCAGCACGACGCTGCGGCATGTATTCACCGACATCCAATCGAGTCGTGAAACGTTCATCGCGATCGCTGAACTTGCCCTCGAACCAACGCTCAAACGGGCTTTCCAACCCCAGGTCGAGATGCGCCGCGTGCAACGCCTTGATTCGACCGAACGACCATGAGACGAAATAGAGCTTCGCAGGCTGCCAGGGTGGGCCCGCGTCGGGAAATCGGTTCGGGTCGCCAGCTGCCTCAAACGCTGGCTCACTGATTTCCCAGACGCGGATGTGATCAGGATGGGGATACCAGTCGCGGTCTTCGTGGTAACTGATAATCACCTGGGGTCGTTCGGCGCGAATAATTCTCACGAATTTCTCGACCGCCTCTTCGAGCGGTGCGTTCCAGAAGTTGTCGTCGCGTGCGTTTGCTTCGGTTTCCGGCATTCCGGAATCGCGGTAGCCAAACAGATGCAGCGCGTCGTATCCAAGGATTCGGACGCTCTCGTTCAGCTCGCCAAGTCGAACTGCGGGCAAGTTCGCACGGATGTCGTCGCGGTCGAGCGCCGGATTCAAAATGTCGCCCTCTTCACCTCCGGTACAACACACCAAGACGTTGCGGACGCCTTGGGCGTGGTACATCGCGGTGGCGCCAGCGCCTTTGGACGCCTCATCATCTGGGTGGGCATGAATCTGGAGCAAACACAGTGTTTCGTCGGCCATGATCGTTCAGGTTACTCGGCCACAGGACGCTTCCACTGCGGGCCAGGGCGCAACACCCGGAGCTCGACCTCGCCAATGCCCCGCAATTTCCGTGGTCGCAAGCTGCGAACTTCGAAACGCTCATCGTCGCCAAGCGCATCACCCATCGCCGCAGACACGAGCACCGTGTCTGGTTTGGCGATGTCGCTCAGACGACTGGCAAGGTTCACGATCGGTCCGAAAAGATCCCCATCTCGCGTCAGTACCGACCCGAACGCGAGGCCTTGACTGAAGGGAGGGAGACGGTGCCCGGTCGTCGCCAGATCGAGCGCGATAGCGCCGACAACAGTTGGCGGCCCGCTATACAGCACCGCATCACCAATGAGCTTCACCACCCGCCCACCCCGAGCGGCGACTGTGTCGTGGACGACCGCTTCAAAGTGCGAGAGCATGATCCCCAGTTGCGAATCGTCGATTTGCTGAGCGATGGCGGTGTAGCCGACAACGTCGACGAAACCCACTGCCAATTCGCTCAGGTTTGACGTGGTGCTGGGATCCGCGAGCCGCCGCCACAGCGCGGCGCGCAACTGCAATCGGTGCACGTAGTCGATCAGGGTCGACAGGCTGCCCCAGTCGAGGAGTTCGCTCGCCGCGGTCGCGACCTCATCTTCGCTCGGCTTCGGTTCGGCGCCGCGAACTTCATCGAGCGCATTTGCGACTTCGTCGGCCTCCAACGCGGCGATGCGAGCCATCGCTCCGCTCACGACACGCACTTGCTCGGCGAGTCGCTCAATATCCCACGTACGGCCAGCCCGCGCTGGATCGTTCCGATCGACCAACCGCGCAAGGAGCGCTGCGTCACGATCCGTGAACATTCCGACACCGTTGGGGACGTCAGGAAACCCGAGTGAGCGCCAAACGTGTCGCGTCGTTTCGATATCGACACCCGCGACTTCGGCGAGACCCA
>JBBRPC010000374.1:0-2297 GCA_038228615.1 Acidimicrobiia bacterium
CTGGTTCGCCGCTGCGTCCCGTGAGCGCTTCGATTCCCGCTTGCAGGGATTTGACTTGGCCGTGATGGTCGGCACCCCAAATATTGATGAGATGCGTGAATCCTCTGGCGAACTTGTCGCGGTGGTAGGCGTAGTCGTTGCACAGATACGTGGTACTGCCATCGCTTTTCAGCAAGACGCGGTCGCGTTGGTCTCCAAAATCAGTCGTACGAATCCAGATCGCTCCGTCCTGTCCGAACGTCATTCCTTTGGCGTCGAGGGCACGCAGCACCTCGATCACATCGCCGCGATCGTGCAATGTGCGCTCAGAGAACCACGATTCGAACTGCACGCCGATACGCGCCAGGTCGTTGCGGATCCCGGCGATCACCGATTGCAGGCCGAATTCACAGAGTTCCTCTGGCGACAGGTCGGGCCCATGCTCTGCTCGCAGAGCGAGCGCGATATCGGCCACGTACTGGCCGACGTAACCGTCATCAGGCAGCGCGGTGCCGGTATAGCGCGCATAGAGCGACGCGCGGAAGGTATTGAGTTGGTTGCCAGTGTCATTGAGGTAGTACTCGCGGTGCACCCTTGCGCCTTGCGTTGCGAGCAGTTTGGCGATGGCATCGCCGCAGGCGATCCAGCGGCCTCCTCCAGCATGCAACGGCCCTGTGGGGTTCGCCGACACGAACTCGAGATTGATGTATTGGCCAGCGAGCAACTGGGTATGGCCGAACTGCCCACCGGCGGCGACCACTTCGCGAAGCACGTCCTGGAGCCAAGTTGGGGCCAAACGGAAGTTCAGGAAACCGGGCCCGGCGATATCGACGCCTGCGAGATGGCCAACATCGGCGCCAAGCAGTTCGCTGCGAATCGCTTCGGCCACATCGCGCGGCGTGCGTCCGGTCGGTTTCGCTAGGCGCAGCGCGACATTCGACGCGAAATCGCCGTGCTCGCGCTGTTTGGGGATATCAAGCCCCAATTCGCCCGAGACGGGCGGCAGGCCGGCGCTGGCAATGGCGGCGTGGAGGGCGTCTACAAGCTGGTCGCGAATCACGATCTGCGCCTTCTCAACAGAAGAAAATCAGGGTGCTGGAGCAGAAGAGGCTAGTGGAGGGTGGTCATGTGGCACTGTTTTAAAAAAGGGGCGAATGTGACTATTCAACCCGTGGCAACCAGGTTATTCTGACCGCGCACCGTCACGATGCGTCGTGATATCACCACGGTGAGACGGATTTCGGGATGAGGATGTGAGGGCGGTGGATACGAAGCTCACGAGTGAACTCGCGGCAGAACTCGCCGCGAACGAATCTGGGATCGCGATCATCTACCGGGCCCTCGATGCACTCGTTGCCGAGCATCAACTCGACGACGCAGCAATTGTCATCGACGAACCGCACCTCGGTCGACAGGTATTTCGCGCCGGACGCCGCGTGCTCGATGAAGACGACGAGGCGTTGTTGAGCGCGCCCGCCGGGCTGTATACCGAACCCACAATCCCCGACGACGACTTCGACCGAAGCTTGATCACTTCGATGTGCGTACTCGCGCTGAGGATGGACGTGTTGCGCTACGACGCGTGGCATGATCCTCTCACGGGTCTGTACGACCGGCGAAGTTTCGACCGCCTCGTCGAAATGGCAGTTGCCCGGTCGGTTCGCTATGGATGGCCGTTCACGTTGGTATTGCTCGATATGGACAAGCTCAAGGTCATCAACGACACTGAAGGACACTCCGGTGGCGACCTAGCCATACGCGACCTTGGCGACCGGCTGCGTCGCACGCTGCGATATGGCGACAACGCGGCCCGGATCGGCGGCGACGAGTTCGCGTTGATTTTGCCCGATACTGTCGCCGATACGGTTCCTTCTTTGGTGGAACGTTTGCGAAACACTCCTGGGTTGCGCGACGTTTCTCCTGAATTTTCTTACGGCACTGCGGTGTGCCCCGACGAAGCCGACGACTTCAATTCGCTCTTTAATCTCGCCGATTCGCGACTGTTCGAACAAAAACAAGCTCGGAGGGCGACACGATGACGCTCGACGATCTTGAGTTCGAACTGCGCAAACTTCCCGGTGTCCGAGCAGCCGGCTTCGACGACCGCGGCGACGTCTTGATGGTCCAACTGCACATGGCATCAAATCGTGCGGCGACCGATGAGCATGACATTCCGATTCCGGTCGCCGCGACACGTATCGCGACTCGTTATAGCGACCGCCCAGTCGCGGTCGAAGTCGTGCGTTGGCGCGACGCGCCAGCGACGATCAGCGTCGACGAATCCACGGCGCCAGCCGACAAAGTCACACCGATCGGTC
>JBBRPC010000375.1:0-2281 GCA_038228615.1 Acidimicrobiia bacterium
ATGGTCGTTTCGCCGGCCGCCCCCTGCTGCAGCGGGGAACCTGCCGTGATGCATGTGTGGAGCGCCGATGTCACGGCATCGAAATCGCTTGGCCTGTCGTTCCGTGCGCACAACATGGTGATGATTGCTTGCGCGATCGGCGCGGTGACATTGTTGAGGTTGCTGCGGCGCCGCCAATTGCGCGGGAAATATACGTTGCTGTGGATCCTGACCGGTTTGATCGTGTTGACGATCGGCACGTTCCCAGGCGTGCTCGATCGCGCGTCGACTGCGCTGAATATTTACAATCCACCGAACACGCTGTTTCTGCTCGCGATCGCATTCTTGTTGCTTGTCTGCGTCTATTTCTCCTATGAGCTGACGCGTCTCGAAGAACGAACCCGTGTGCTGGCCGAAGAACTCGCGATCCTGCGTGGTGAACTCCACGCGCGAGAATCGCGGTCGAATCCGCTATTCGATGCCCGCGAGACGGCGGGCGAGGCCGAGCGACCGCGCTGAGTCGTAGGCCCTGAAGATTTGCATCTTTTCGGCTTCGATACTGCCTTCTGCGTGCACCGCCAGCACGGCGTGGTAACCACCAAATTCGCGCACGGTGAGATCTGAGATGAGGTTGATCATCGCCAGACGTTCGCCTGCTGGCGCAGCCGCAGCGAAATATTTCTCCAGCACGGGCCGGATCTCGGGATTGTCCCAATCTTCGCCACCCGGACCAGTGACAAGCAGGCCGCCGGCACAGTCTTGGACAGCGCGGACCGCGTCGTGAAAGCCAGTCGCGAACGTGTATTTGGCGATGTTCGTGGTGGCGCTATCCGGTCGGCAATAACCGTCGGGACCGATCTTGCCGCGGCGTGCTGCTGCTTCGATCAGGGTCCGGACGGTCTCGTTGTAGATCACGAGTTGCGTGAGCTTGTCGCGGATGTGGCCGGCGCTGATGACTCCGTTCATCCGAGCGATCTCGGCGGCGCATCCCACGAGGGCATCAAGAAGGGGAAGCTTGTACGAAACCGCAGTGAAGCGGTGATATTCCACAAACGCCAGTGCCATCGGGCCGGCCAGTTCCGGTTGTCGACAGGCGAATACTCGTTCCCATGGCACGAACACGTCGTCGAAGACGGTCAGCGTCTCCAGCATTTTGTGTTTCGAAGACGCGGGATACTCCCAAGGGTGTCGTTCGCCAGCGGAGTACGGACTCACGTACATGGAAAGCCCAGGAGTGTCGGGCGTGACCGCGAACGCGACGGCGTAGTCGGTGTCTTCGGCCTTCATCGCGCGAGTTGGAAGCACCAAAATTTCGTTGCAGTTTGGTGTCAAACTTGTGTGGACCTTGGCGCCTCGAACAACGATGCCTTGATCAGAGACATCAACGACATGTACGTGAAGGTCGGGATCTGCCTGCTGATGCGGGGCCTTGCTCCGGTCACCTTTCACGTCGGTCTGGGCGACGGCAACCGTGAGGTCGTCGGCTCGCACTCGGTCATAAAACGCCCGCAGCCGCTCGAGTTGTTCTCCCTGTAACAGACCAAGCAGCGCGAACATCGCATCGCTACCGACATCTTTGATCGACAGGAGCGTTCCGCCAAGAGCGGTGGTGTGTTCGATCAATCGCATCCGCGCGAGAAGATCATCTGTCGTGCGCGGAATGCGGTAGTACGCGCTGTAGTCCTCGCCTGTGTCGGGATCAGTTGCGACTGCCAGATCTCGGTACGCGGGATCTTGTCCGACCTCGAAGTCGAGTGCCGAATGATCGACCGCAACACGCAGATCTGGTTCATCCAGCACGCAGGCAACGCGTTGGCCTCGATACCACAGCACACGCTCGTCGCGCAACGAGGCACGATATTCATCAGCTGTACGCAAACCCATGCATCAACTCCAAGACGGGGGCAAAATCAGACGTGGGGTGGGAAGTGTCGCGCAACATCGACGCCAAATTGCGCTCCAACCGGACGAAAACTTCTGACGTGCGCGTCAGTTGGACCCCCTTAGGGGTAGCGAGAGAGCGTTACAGCGCAAGTGTCGCGAGTCGCTCGCAGAGCGGCAAGCCGGCGCGTCCGTTGAGCAGGCGTGTCACGCGGGCCTGCATACGCCGGCGCCCGATCCACATGACGCGGCTCCCGACGCGACCGAGCTCAGCCCGCGCGCGAAATGGCTCGCCTGGATCGAAGTCGTATGGGTGGCAGTAAATCCACAAGACCTCGTCGCTTGCGGATTGGGCTAAGCCATAGCGAACGAGCGGTAGCGGCAATACCCGGAGGTAGGCACCGCCCAAATACGGATTCGC
>JBBRPC010000376.1:0-2259 GCA_038228615.1 Acidimicrobiia bacterium
AGGAACTCGCGGCGCGTAGCTTCCAGCGCGGCCTGGTGCGTAGCGACCTCCTTGCTGTCGGCCAGATGCAATAGCGATTGCGCGTCGACTGAAATTGGATAGAACCGCACCGCGACTTGACGACCTTCGAACTGGACGGTACGAGCATGCCAATCGACATCGAGGCGCAACAGATCTGCGCAGGTGGAAAGGAAATTTCGAGCGTAACGATCAGTGTGGAACGCAACCACGTCGCAGTGCAGGAGTCCCGTGACGATGGCGTCGCGGATCGTCGGGCGCAAGGTCCGCCAAGCGTCGGCCGCAGGCCAGGGAATGTGGATAAAAAAATGGATGAGCTGCTGTACCGCTCTGGCTCGCAGCGACGCGGGCAATGTGTAGAAGTGATAGTCGTGAACCATGATCACCGCGCTCGGCGACGCGTCGACCAATACGGTGGCGATCGCGTCAGCGAAGGCTTCGTTTACCGTGAGATAGCCGTGATTCCATGCGTCGAGCTCATGGCTTCCGATCATTGGTGATCGCGTGTGATCCCATAGCCCGTGCTGAATAAACCACAACATCGGGTTGGCGATTACCGCGTAAAACTTGTGATGAGCTGAGGGCGCGGTCGCGACGAATCGAACGTGGCAATTCGCGATGGTCGGGTCGTTTCGCTCAAGCGAATCTGAAGAGCCGGTGCTTGTTGCCTGATGGACGACGGAGTCGTCAATGGCGATCGCGACAGATTGTGCGGTGGATGCCAACTCGATCTCGGTGGGAGTTGACGCGGCGCAGATCCAAGTTGTGCTTGTGGCGTTGCGGACTAGGTCGCGCAATGCCGTGACAAGGCCGCCACCGCCGCGATGACAGTCGGGGTCGAACCGCACCGGCCCGCGATGGGAGACAAGAATGAGTTCAATGACGTCTTCTGTCGCACTCGGTGCCGAGGGTTCGGCGTTGATGAGCGGGTCGGCGGAAGTGGCCGAAGTCACAGCGTCCGATTCGACCAACGGTGCGGGAGTCCCGTCAGGCGCGTTCATGGCCGGACGCGTCGTCCGCGGTCGCGAAGGCTTCGGTGAGCCCCGTGATCTCAAGCAATCTTTTCAGCACTTCGGGAACCTGCGCAAGCAAAAATGTGCCGTTGCGGTGCTCCGCCCGGTCGCGCATGGTGAGCATGGTGCGCAATCCCGAAGAGTCGACGAACGTCGTGTGCGCTACGTCGAGCGTCAGCGTTTCGGCGCCTTGTGCATAGAGCGACGACGCGAGTTGCTCGAGCTTAGGAGCGTTGTACGCATCGAGTTCACCGCGGATTTCGACAGTGGCATGCGAGCCGCTCATCTGCTCGTTGAGACCGAACACTTTTGGGTCATGCAGCGCCGGTTTCGAACATCCCATGTGCGATCGTTCTCCATTCGATGATGCTGTCAGCGCGCGAAGCAATATGTCGCGCGACGCGTTCGAAAATCTGGCCTTGCCCGTTACGCGAACGCTGGTTCAAGGTGCGACGCAACCGCATTGTCGAAGCGAATCTGGGCGGGTGACCAGTTTGCGACGTTCCAGAATGCATCGACCCACGCCGCCTTGTCGTTTTGATACTGGAGGTAGTACGCGTGTTCCCAACCGTCGATGACGAGCAACGGAAGCTGGCCTGGAGTCATGTTGCTCTGGTGATCGTAAATCTGTTCGACGAGAAGGCGACGAGCTAAAGGTTCCCAAGAAAGCGCGGCCCACCCGGAACCTTGGAGTCCGGCGACGGCACCGCCCATCTCCTTTTTTAAGTTGTCCATCCCGCCAAAGTCGGCGTCGATTGCTGCGGAGAGCGTTCCATCGGCGAGTTCACTTCCGCCCGGGGTCATCGAGGTCCAAAAGATCGAATGCAGAAGGTGTCCGGAAACATTGAAGGCTAAGGCTTTGCGCAAACCCCGTGCGATCAGGGGATCTGGCGCAGCGCCTCGCCGATCGGCGATCCGATCCAACGTTTCGTTGGCCTGCTTCACGTAGGTCGCGTGATGTTTGGAATGGTGCAGCTCCAACGTGCGCGCGCTGTAATGCGGCTCAAGGGCGGCGTAGTCGTAGGCCAGATCAGGAAGGCGGTAGATGTCCTTTGACATTACGAAAACCTCGTATCGGTTCGGCGGTTACACCCTCGTCTATATCCACAAAGGACCGCAGCTAAACCAAGTTTCTTCTGTAATTCGGGGTTTGAGAGTGCACGGAATCCTTCGGAGAACCCGCAACGCGGGTTTGGAACGTTCGGCGTCGGGTAGCGAGACTGTGTGG
>JBBRPC010000377.1:0-2226 GCA_038228615.1 Acidimicrobiia bacterium
CGTGTTAGGGAGCTTCGTGCTCTCCGACCTGAGCGTGATCAAACTGATCTGTTTCGGCCTCGCGTTCGCAGTAGTCATCGACGCGACGGTCGTACGGCTCGTGCTCGTGCCTGCAACCATGGAGCTCCTCGGTGATCGAAACTGGTGGTTCCCGAAATCGCTCGATTGGCTTCCGAAGATCAACGTCGAAGGCACGAGCAGCGCCGAAATATAGGAGTTCCACCCACCGTATTGCTCGCCAGCGTCGCAATGATTACGCTCGTGTGACAACTCATTGCGGCGGAGGGCACCTATGAAAGTGCGGAATTTCGGTACGAAGCTGCACGGCACGACAAGCCGACGCGTGGCGGTCACACTCTTTGTTGCAACCTTCGGGTTTGGGGCCGCTCCAGCGGGCGCCGCCACTGGGTCGATAGCTGTGACGCCGTCGACGGGTCTGAACAGCAACGATCAGGTCGTCATCACCGGTACGGGTTTCACCGCAAACGCCAGTATGGCAGCCGCGCAGTGCAAGGGCGGCGCTGTAGGTCAGAGCGATTGCGATATCAGCAATATCTCAACGTTCTCAGCCGACGCGTCGGGGGCGTTCACAACGCAACTGAACGTCAAATCGGTCATCAGCGTCGGTGGCGTTCCGTTCAACTGCACGACCGCGGCGGGCGCGTGCGGTATCGGTGCCGCAGAACTGGGGTCGATCAACACTACTGGCGCCTTCGCTCCTTTGACATTTGTCGCATTGCCGCCACCGGTGCGCGGCACCATCACGGTGACGCCGGACCATTTCGCTGATGGCACCTTCGCACAAATCGACGGAGCCGGATGGTCGACTGACGCGAGCATCGAGATTGCACAATGTGTCGCCGGCACGCAGCATTTCTCAATCGCGAATTGTTCGCAACAGAATGTCGTCACCGCCGACACGAATGGCGCATTTGGTGTTGGCTATCCGTTGAGCCAAACGCTGCAGTCGACCGACTGCGCGATTTCAGCGGGTGCATGCGTCATCTTCGCCGCCGATATTCAAGACGAGGTAAACACATTTGTTGTCGCGCCGCTCACGGTCGTCACACCCACACTCGGTACCGCGACGGTCACACCGAACACCGGGCTCCATCAACAACAATCAGTCACAGTCGCCGGTTCGGGTTGGCTCGGCGGTCGAGACCTCGTCCTCGAAGAATGCATCACGACTTGCGACTCGACGAACGTCTACCTCACCGATGTAGAAACTGCGGTCGACGGAACATTCAGCGTTGATGTCGCCGTGCAACGCTGGCAAGACCAATCAGCAATCTGTGGCGATATCGGGGTGGCGTGCTCGCTCGATGTCGTGGATCAGACCGGAAGCGGTGAACTCCGAGACACGAACCCATTGACATTCACGCAGCTCGCGCAACCAATTCGAGGGACGCTCACCGCGCCTGCGATTTATCCTGCCGATGCCACATCGATACCGGTTGACCCTTCCGGATGGGCACCCGAAATTCCGCTTTCCGTCGGGGTCTGTGCCACCGGTATCTACAGCACGAGCGAGTGCAATATCTCCCCCATCGACCTCGACGCGTCTGGAAGCGCTCCTGGAACGACTCTCTCGTTCTACTCTTTTGTCGGCGGCAGCGATTGTTCCGTCGCCGGGAACTGCGAACTTGTCGCATGGGATCCACGGCTCGTCCAGGCCACCGTGTTCGCACAACCGATCACCTTTGCGGTGGCGTCTCCCGGAACGATCACCCTCGCTCCGGCGGCCGGGTTCAACGATGGTGACCATGTCACCGTCGCAGGAACCGGTTGGATACCGAACGACGTTGTCTCGGTGGGCGAATGCGTCTCCGCTGCGATGTGTGGCTTCGGACAGGTCTTGACGCGGACCTTCGCGACGGATCCGGGCGGGAACTTCTCTGGGCTCGTGTCGGCTGACGACTCACTGTACGACGGAAACGGATGGGTCACTGATTGCACGGAGGCCGCGGGTACTTGCGAAATGGTTGTGCTGCAATACAACAACGGACGTGTGCTCCGCACCGCTGCGCCGATGTCATTCGCTCCGGCGACCCAGTCTGTGACGTCCAACTACACCGCGCAGGAATTTGCGAGCGTACAAGCTGGCGCGACCAAACTCGGCGTCTCAACCGCGCAGTTCCAACACATCGGCCCGTGGCTCATGACGTTCTTGTTGGGCATCACGCACAGCACACCGGCGCCCGTTGTGAATAGTGGAGCATCGAG
>JBBRPC010000378.1:0-2217 GCA_038228615.1 Acidimicrobiia bacterium
AAATCCGTCCAATAGACGTTGACGCCGTCCACCACAAGTTGTTGCGGGTGAACATTCGTTGCGAGTGGATTTGGCGTACAGACGGGTAGTGAGCAAGTCATCACGTTTGTTGACGTGAGCCAAAACAGCGCCCCGGCGCGTATCGCAATGCTGTGGGCCAACGATTGACTCGAGGCAACAACCGTGGGCGTCTTCGTACAACCAGCAATCGCGCATTGCATCACCGTGCCATCGCCCTCGTTCGTCCAGTAGACGTCTGAGGCGTCAGTTGTGATGCTGTTCGGGTTGTCTTGAGCGACAGCTAGAATCGTCGGAGAAGTGCAACCCGCTTTGGGACAAAGTGAAATGCCGCCAGCATTGCTGTGGTTCGTCCAATACACGTTTAATGAATCGACGCTAATAGCGTACGGGCTATCTTGTTGACTGGCAATCACCAGCGGTTGCATGCCCGCTTCGCCTGTGTCACTCGCGGCGTCACTGAGAGTCTCGTCCATCACATCAACAGCAGCATCACCTGCATCGGTCTTTCCGTCGCCACCCGTGCAAGCGAGCAAGAGCGCCGCGAGTGGCAGGCCGCAAACGAATGAATGGAGTTCTTCCACGACGGGCATGGAAGCACGCTTCGCGGAGAACAGGGAATCCAAAGCGCGATCTTCAAGGGAAAGTTTGTGCTGCGGATCGCTGGCGAAACAATTTTCGTAGACCCTAGCAGGCTGCTGAAAAACGGCGGGTAGTGCGTTGTCCATGCCGACGTCCTCGTTGAGTCGATTCGCGCTGAGCGTTTCGCGTGGTCCGGTGTCACGCCGGTGCGCTGAGCAGCTTCGCGATGCGAATCAGGTTGTACGCTGCGCCAATCATCGTTGCTGCGAGTTGGTTGTTGCCGATTCCGACGTAGCGCGACTTCCGAAAGTTTCCGACCGTCTTCATCCATCCGAAGATTTCTTCGACGCGCTTGCGGACTTTCAAGCTGATCGCGTAGCCCTCGGTGCCAGACGTTCTGTCGTCGATTGCCGAATGCTTCTTCTGTGCGACGTGCGGCGTGACGTTGCGGGCGCGGCATTCAGCGACGAAACTCCTCGTGTCGTATCCGCGATCGGCACCGAGCGTAATGCGGCGGCTGCCCGGCGCGTTCGCGTCGATCATCTCGAGAGCCATGCGACGTTCTGCGAGGCCATCGGCGACGTCGATCTTAAAGTCGACGAGCAGCCCGTTGCGATTCTCCATGAGCGCATGCGCCGAGTACGAAAGCTTCGCGGTGGTTCCATTGCTCTTGCGAGCGAGCTTCGCATCAGGATCGGTCGTCGATTCGTGCGTCTCGTTGCTCCGCTTTTCGCCGTGGAAATCGACGCTTGGGTTGCCGGGATCGTCGGGTGGCGTCGCGGCGTCGTCGTCCTTCCTTTTGAAGCTCTTCAAGCTCGCCGCCGATTCGATCAACGTCCCATCGACCGTGAAGTGCTCGCTGCTCATCAGCCCCGCGCTGTGCGCCTGATCGAGAACCGCTCGAAAGAGCTCGCCGGCGGCATCGTGCGCAATGAGTCGCGTGCGATTGTGAGTGAACACCGTCGGCACGAAACTCTCCTCCTCCATGTTCATGTCGAGGAACCACCGAAAGAGAAGGTTGTAATCGAGCTGTTCGCAGAACTGCCGCTCGCTGCGGATCGTGTAGAGCGCCATCAGCAGCGTCGCCTTCAGCAATCGCTCGGGCGGGATCGACGGCCGACCCACGACCGAGTACATCGCATCGAACGTAGGCGACAGCTTCGTCAGCGCAGCGTCCGCGATCTTCTTGATTGCGCGAATCGGGTGATTTGGCGGGACGCGCGTCTCCGGCGACATCAGCATCAACATCGACGACTGCTTCGTGTTCGGGCCTCGCATGACCAATTTAGATCACGCCGCAATCTCCATGTCGATCCCCAATCGGCGGTTTTTCAGCAGCCTGTTAACGCCGAGGACAACGCAACCCCAGACGCCACTGAGGTCCTGGCGCTACAGCAGATGGCAGCCGAGGGCATCACTTTCTTCCATTCATCCGGCGACAATGGGGCGTACGACCCGAACTCGCCAACCATCAATAGGCTTTACGACGACGTCGTTAGGAGCCTGGTCGAATTTATCGATCCGCTCATGGAAATAGCCGACGCGCGCGGGCTGTTGGTGCAGCATGGGCAACGTGGATTCCGTTCGTGCGAAGTATCGCAAGCTGCGCGGCGTGAT
>JBBRPC010000379.1:0-2135 GCA_038228615.1 Acidimicrobiia bacterium
CAAATCCAAACTGGGTCGCTGTTTGGATTGGTGAAATCGCCGTCGTGTAGCCACTGGCCCATGTCTTTCATAATACTCTTTTACGACAAAAGCGCGAAAATCGCAAACACAGCCGCGCATAGGTATTCTAATAGTACGATTTGCAGAGCACGCGCGTGGATAATGCGGGCTATGCGACGACATCATCGACATCATGGCGGGAAGGCGAGCTCCCTCCCAGCGTGGTGGCGATAGATACTGGCGCGCCATCGACGCGAAGAACACCACGATCGCGAAGTCGTTCGACAAGATTCCAAACGTTGTTCCTGAACCGACTGACGTGACGGTCCCCACTTTGGACGGCAGCGTGAAAATCACTCGAGGTCCCTTGAAAATCACGCTTCAGTTCAAGCCCGAGAAATCTGGAATTTCCATCCTCGACGTGATTCCCCAACGTCCCTGAAACGCGGGGCATGATGCAGGCTAAAGGCGGGAGAGGTCTTGGGCGGGGACGTTCACGGCCATCGCGCCGATTTGGACTTTGACGTGGGCTTTGGTGTCGATCGCTTGGATGTTGCCGGTCTTGCCGGAGAACAAGCCGGAGAGCACGCGCACTTTGTCGCCGATCTTGAAGTCGGTCGCGTTTTTGCGCTTCTCGGCCTTCACGGTTTGGATTTGTGCGCCGACTTTGATCTGATCGTTCGTGCGCGACCACGCGAAGAACGTGTACAGCGCGACGAGCGCCTGGAAGGTGTTGCGCAAAGTCGCGGCGAGCTCGCCGCCCATGCTTTGGGCGGACTCCGGTGAGAGGGAGTGCCAGAGGTGGAAGGTGCGATCGTCGCTGCGCAGCATCTCGGCGAGCGAATCGAAGGCCGCGGCCTCCATTTCGCGCGCGGGCAGTGTTTCGTCACCGAAACCGATGCCGAGCTCGGCAGGCAGCTCGCTCAAAAGCTTGTGCAACTTCTCGCGGTCCCAGGAGTTCTCCAGTTTGGCAGCGAAGTTTTTGCGATCGACCCATGCGCCCGGGTGGGCGAGCAAGCCGAAGTGCACACCTTTGTTGTCGACGACGAGGGCGAGCGAGGCGTGTTTATGCTGCGGTGCGAGGTCGAAGATTTTGTCGGGCTTGAGCTCGGTCTTCTCGAGGAAGCGCGCGAGCTCCTGCGCGTGCGTGGCCGAGCGGCAGTAGAACAACCACTGCGAATCGACGCGCTTGCCGTTCATGATGCTCGGGTGCTCTTCCGACAGATGTGCGGCGAACACGTCATCCGGCCCTTCAAATACCGCGCGCACTTCCGCTTGCAACGCTTGGACTTTGTCTTTCACCCGCATGCGCTCGAGCGTGAAGGCGTTGCTTCCCCACTTGCGCTCTTCGTAGGCGGCGAAGTCCGTCGGCGAAAACCCCGTAAACATAAGGGGGCTGGCGTAGTGCCAACGACCCACATCGGTCAACCTCCGGCGTACCGACCGCTCCGAAATCCGACATCCCACGTGTTGGGTCGTTCCATTTCGGAGCAGGGCGTTTGCCCGTCCCGGTGGCGCCGCCACGACGCAGCTTGTCAGCTCGTCGGTGTCGTGGGCAAGGCAGTCATTGCGCGATGGGGCAAATGCCCGGGGTTCCGCCGGAGGCGGACCAAAAGACAACTGTGTGCTTTTCTGCTTGCGGTTCCATGGCGCAATGCGCTACGCACCGCGCCGTAAACTTGGCATTGTTGATGCTCCGTGTTCTTAGTGGGTACTGGGTCGTTTGGTTGTAGGTAGGCGGATCATGAAGGGTTTGATCACCACACGGCATCTGATTCTGAACGCGCGAACCATCATCGCGGAGTTCGGCGTGGCGTGTTACTTCCGCTGCCTCAAGAACGCTGTACTGCACCCCGGCCAGTGCACCTTCCTCGAATCTGCCTGTAAGTTGAAATAGTGCACGTCCTGGTTTGCGATGACGACGCGCTGTTGCGGGCCGTCGTTTCCGATATGCTCATCTCCCTCGGCCACAGCGTCGATACCGCCAACGATGGCGTCGAAGCCCTCCAGACTCTAAAAGCCAAGCACTTCGACGTTGCCGTCCTCGACTTCCTCATGCCGAAGAAAAACGGCCTCGAAGTGTTCACCGAGCTCAAAAGCTGGACCAAGCGTCCACGCGTCATTCTTCTCTCTGC
>JBBRPC010000380.1:0-2123 GCA_038228615.1 Acidimicrobiia bacterium
CACTGCAGTCACCCCACATTCCGCGCGGTTCGTCCACGCGAGACGCCTAGCGCTGAACATCGCTGGAAATGCAGACATCGATGCGGCCACAGAGGGAGCAGCGGCAAGAGCCGTCCTGCGGAGTGCCGATCTTGTGATCGTCGATTCGGGCGTGATCGCCGACGAACACCGCGACTGCATTCTCGCCAAACGACTCGCGGTACTCGTACAACCTGGCGAACCGCTCCAGGACCAACAGCTCACCGATGATGGTGTGTCGACAATCACTCTGACGGCCGACAGGATCGCTCTCGAAGGCGACGTGCCGATACCTATTCCATGGTGGGAACTCGGCTATCTCACGAGTGAACGCGGTCGATCGGTCGTCGACGCGCTCAATCGATCAGATGAGAATCGGCCAGGTGCGAGTGGCCTACTCTCGCTACAAAGCGCCGACTCGATAGCCCTATGCGAAACATGGCTCAGCGAGCACTGGCATTTTGCAGACCAATGGGATCATTTCTGGGCGCCAGCAATCGAATCAACCGTATCTGCGCCCGCAATCACCGCGACGCAGAATATTTCTGATCCGCCGCCACACAAGGTCGCCATCACCGCGAATCTCTGGAAGGTGTGCGCGAAACCATTTCGATACGTGCGGGGACAAGCGTTGTTCGACGGTCCAACCTACGAGGCGATGCAACTGTCGTTTCGAACGCTGCTGGCTTCCGGCGCGTTCGCCAGCACGTTGCCGGGGTACGACGCATCGGCGCTCGCGATCACGCATGAAAACGCCGGCGCGTTCAGCGTTTTCCTGAGTCGGTCGTTTCACGACACGATCGCGCGTGTTCTCGCACCGGACGCGACTGGGGATGTGAACGTCACCCTGCACCATCACGCGGTCGGTAGCAAGAACGGCAGTATCCACAATGATCTCAACCCGGGTTTCTTTCCAACGTCGAGCGCCGTCGATGGGATCACAGCATCCGACCCCAAGTTCGTCAACTATCGCAATGGACATCCGGGAACTTCGTGCATCGTTGATGGGGTGGCACCGGACGCGACCGGCGTGGTTGGGCGCATCCGTGCCGCAGCGCTGATCTATTTTCTCGCGAATGACAATGCGAAGAACGAACCTGGGGGCGAGACTGCGTTGTATCGAGCTGCCTCCGATCAGCTCAACCGTCCTAGCGTGTTGGTACCTCCTCGCAATAACACCTTCGTCGGGTTCGAATGCACACCATTTTCGTTCCATTCGTTTCTCTCCAACCCATACCGTGCACGCAACTGCGTCGTGATGTGGCTTCACCGCCCACACGAGACTGTGGCAAGTCGCTTCGGAGAGGTCAACATTGTCAACTGGTAACGGCTCCGATACGCGCAAGGTGGTCCTGCTGACCGGTGCTGGTGGCATCCTCGGCAACGATTTCTGCGCGCGGTTTGCGCCCGTCTACGACATCGTTGCCATATACAGAACCCGAGTTCCACAACACGCGTCACAAGACATCGCGTTTGTCGATCCGTCGCAACCTGCACGCGTCGTCGAACAAAATGCGCGACCCATCTTTAGTATTCGGGCCGACTTGACGGAACCGGGGCAATGCGAACGTGTCGTGGAACTTGCGCTCGCTCGGTTCGGCCGAATCGACACCCTTATTAACAATGCCGCATCGTGGACGATGGCGCCAATGCTCGGAACGGACCGAACGCTGGATCATGCCGAGCGCCACTTCCTCACGAATGTTGTGGTGCCGCTGCGTTTGGCGACAACCATTGCGCAAGAATTTTGGCAACAGCACGACGTCTCGAATCGCGACGCGAACCGCAATATCGTCAACGTGTCAAGTATTTCGGGGCTCAACGTCTATCCCGGAGTTGGCCAAAGCGTCTACGCGTCAACGAAGGCGGCGCTCAATCATCTCACCGGCCATATGGCAGTCGAGTTCGCCGCCATCGGTGTTCGCGTCAACGCGATCGCGCCCAATAGCTTCCCAGGGATCGTGTCGACAGAACGAGTGACACGAGCAATTGTTGCTCTCGACAATGAAGTTCACAACGGAATGTTGGTTGTGGTCGATGGAGAGCACGACGGTTGGGTACCTTTGAATACAACCAACGCGACAAAGGAGTCGAACATCGATGTC
>JBBRPC010000381.1:0-2084 GCA_038228615.1 Acidimicrobiia bacterium
CACGCGGTGCTCTACGTGGCCGACGTCGGCCGGTCGGTGCAGTTCTATACCGAACAGCTTGGATTCACCCTCGTACATTCGATGGGCGACAAGGCCGCCTTCCTGCGAGCCTCGAATTCACCGAACGACCACGACCTTGGCTTGTTCGGAATCGGCGCGGCGTCCAAGCAGCAGGGTATCGGCCTCTATCACCTGGCATGGCAGGTCGACACGATCGACGAGCTTGTGATGCTCCGCCAGCGTCTGGTTGCAGCCGGCGCGTTGGCTGGCGAATCCGACCACGGCGTATCGAAGTCGTTGTATGCGCACGATCCCGATGGAATCGAATTCGAGGTGATGTGGGCCGTACCTCGCGAAATGTGGACGAACACGCAGGTCGGTGTCGAACGCTTGGATCTCGAGCGCGAGGTCGCGAAGTGGGCGGGAGTGCCAACCGTTCACGAGACCAACTTCGCGACGCCGTAACACCGCGACTTCCCCACAAATTCAAACCAGCAATTCAAACCAGCAAATCGTTTTCAACCAATTAGGAGTACGTCATGTCGAATCTCAATGCATTGACCGCCGGTACCTGGACTGTCGACCCGTCCCATTCGCGGGTCGGTTTCGTGGGCCGTCATCTCATGATCTCAAAGGTGCGCGGCAATTTCGCCAAGTTCGAAGGAACAATTGAAGTTGGCGTGGACCCGCTGCAGTCGACGTTGTCGGCGACAGTCGATATCGGGTCGATCGTCACCGGCGACGAAGGTCGCGATGGACATCTGAAGGGCGCCGACTTTTTTGACGCAGAACATTTCCCAACGATGACTCTGGTCAGCACTGGGATCAAAGCCGATGGCGACGATTTCACATTGCTCGCCGACCTCACCATCAAAGGCGTCACGGTACCTGTCGAGTTCGACCTCGAATTCGATGGTGTGAGCGCGGATCCGTGGGGTGGAACCCGTGCTGGATTCACGGCTGAAACTGAAGTAAATCGCAAGAATTGGGGTCTCGAGTGGAACGTAGCGCTCGAAACCGGCGGCGTGCTCGTAGGTGAAAATGTCAAGATTCAGCTCGAAATTGAAGCGGTCAAGGCCTGACCGATCTACCTCAGAATATTTACAGCGCGGGCGATGATGAGCGCGACGGTTCCCAGTGAGATCATCGATTGGAACATCATCGTGAGTTTGGCCCAACGGGTGAGCGGTAACACATCCGTTGGGCTGAACGCCGCTGCGTTCGTGAACGACATGTAGAGATAGTCGACAAATCCGGTTTCCCAGTTCGACGGCGCGAGTTCTGGGCTTTGCATTTGGGGAAACAGAAAGTCGATATGTGTGGCTGCTCCGATCATGCGTGCGATCGGACCACCTCGGTCGAGTTCCCAATACCAAAGTGCAAACACGATCACATTCGTAAACCAGATCGCACCGCCCGTTGCCAACAAGCGACGGGCGTCGCCTTGGAGTGTGCCGTCGACCAGATGCCCGACGAGCCGCGCAGCCGAGGTGATATTCGCCGCGCTAATCGATGCGATCAGCGCGATGCCAGCGACCCGCAACGACGTCGACACGTGCGTGATACGCCGTGGGTTTGCGACGGTGATGGCCACAAGCAGCAGCACTCCGAGGGTTGGCAAGATCCAGAGGTGCTTCAGCTGCACCTGATGGGGGAGCGTGATTTGCATGGCGAGCGCGGCAAGTATCGCGATGGTCACCGGCCATCGCGGCTCGCCGTCGGTGACGCGCTTCCATGCCGGCAGCACGTTGTGTTCGAGCACGCGGTCCGTGAGCGCTTCTGTCTTGCTCAGCTGCGAGCCAACGGTCCGCCACCAGCGCGTTCGCCGATTGTTGTTCATCCGAACGCATTCTTGCAGGCTCGCGAAGCTGCATTGGACCAATCAGTGCTGAACGATCGAGGATCATCTGGGCTCTCGACCGCTGTGGCAACGCCTAACCAGCGCGTTGGGGTGCGCCGCCGCATGAACCGCCTCGCGGCGCCGCGCCGTTCGTGACGCGGCGTGTCGCGCTCCCGATCGGCTGAGGTGCAGAGATGTTGTGCGCGCATTGCCAGCTTGCGAGGAACCGTGATGGCGTGCCGTA
>JBBRPC010000382.1:0-2067 GCA_038228615.1 Acidimicrobiia bacterium
GACGGGTGTGCCTTTTTCATATCGGGAGTCGCAGTTAGGTCATCGGAATTCACGCTCCGTGATCTTTAATGATTGGTAAAGACACGGACAGTAACTGCCTAACTCGTCACACTCGCGCGCGGTGACCAGCGCATCCGAGGTGCATGAAGCAAGCGAGCCGGCGCATCGGCCACTCGCACTGTCGGTCGTACCCGGCGCAAACGCCCGAACTACAGATTCAACGCCTTCACTTCAAGGAATTCGTCGAGACCATATTCGCCAAGTTCGCGCGAGTTGCCCGACTGCTTGTAGCCACCGAAGGGCGCGACCGGATTGAACTTCTGACCGTTGATATCCACTTGGCCAGCCTGGAGCCGCCGGGCGACCTTCGTGGCCGATTCATTGTCGGCTCCAAAGACACCGGCGTGCAGACCGTAAATCGTGTCGTTTGCGATCGCGACTGCATCATCGACGTCGTCGTACGGAATGATGGAAAGCACCGGCCCGAAAATTTCTTCGCGGGCGATCGTCATGGTGTTGGACACATTCGCGAACACGGTCGGTTTGACGTAGTAGCCCGTCGGAAACTCTGCGGGTGCTTCAGGTCCACCTGTCACGAGCGTGGCACCTTCTTCGATGCCCTTGCTGATGTAGCTACGAACGCGGTCGCGTTGCACCTCAGAGATGAGCGGACCAAGACCCATGTGGCCAGGATCAGCTGGGTCACCGAGCGCGAACGTCTCAGCGGCAACTTTGACTTTCGCAACGATTGCATCGTGTTGCGCACGTGGTACCAACATCCTGGTCCATGCGATACACGTCTGGCCGGCGTTCATATAGCACGACCCCAAGCCTGCGTTGACCGCTTGATCAAGCTGCTCATCGGACAGACCTGGGAGAATGACAAACGGCGATTTGCCACCCAACTCCAGTGCCACGCGCTTGACTGTTTGCGCGGCGAGTTCCGACACGCGTTTGCCAGCACGCGTCGAACCGGTGAACGACACCATATTGACATCGGGGTGCGAAGCGATCGCTTCCCCGACGGTGGGTCCGTCGCCACTCACGAGGTTAAAGACGCCTGCCGGAATACCGGCATCAGCCACGATCTCCGCGAGAATAAACGCGTTCAAGGGAGCAACTTCGCTGGGCTTGAGCACGATCGTGCACCCAGCGATGAGCGCTGGTGCGACCTTCGCAACGATTTGGTGGAGCGGATAGTTCCACGGAGTGATACAGCCGACAACGCCTATGGGCTCTTTGACAACGAGTGTGGCACCGATCTGTTCTTCGAACTTGTAGTTCTTTGCGATTTCGACGTAACTCCCCATCACCGCCTGTGGGAGGCCAGCTTGGATCATCCCCGACCAAAACACGGGCATGCCGACTTCGGCGGAAATTGTCTCGGCGATTTCACCGCTGCGCGCTGCCAAGCCTTCTGCCAGCAATTGCACGAACTTGGCGCGTTCCTCAACTGCCTTCGTGCTCCACTCGCCGAACGCGGCTTTTGCTGCCGCGACGGCCTTGTTCACGTCCTCGACGGTTCCCGCTGGAATCGTCCCGATCACTGTTTCGGTGGCGGCACCGATGACGTCGATCGTGCCAGTGCCGGTCGATGGGATCCAACTCCCGTCGATGAAGAGCTTGTCTCGGGTCTGGGTCATGGCAGGTCCTTTGGTGGCGGGATTCGCCAAAACATACCCCAAACACAACGGTGGCGCCCCGAAGGACGCCACCGCGCAAAACACACAACCCATATCGCCACGCTGGACGAAGTAGGTGCAATATTACTGGAGCAGTTTCAGGACACTCTGCGGGATCTGGTTGGCTTGGGCAAGCATCGAGGTACCGGCTTGGAGCAGGATCTGGTGCTTGGTGAAGTTCACCATTTCTGACGACATGTCGGTGTCACGAATACGTGACTCCGAAGCCGACAAGTTTTCCGTAGCGACTTGCAGGGTGTTGATGACCGACTCGAAACGGTTCTGGAACGCACCGAGTGATGCACGAGTCGTTGATACCGACTGGATTGCCGCGTCGATTGCGGTGATCGCATCCGAAGCCGAACCTGCCGTGGCAACGCCGAGA
>JBBRPC010000383.1:0-2054 GCA_038228615.1 Acidimicrobiia bacterium
CCCAAGCTGTTCACCCTCATAGGTGAACCAAGCTCCCGACTTTTTCACGACACCTAACTCAACGCCAACGTCCAGAATCGAACCTTCGCGACTGATGCCTTTGCCGAACATGATGTCGAATTCGGCTTGTTTGAATGGCGGAGCAACCTTGTTTTTGGCGACCTTGACCCGAACACGGTTGCCGACGATGTCGGCCCCATCTTTGATGCTTTCGACGCGACGGATATCTAGCCGTACCGAGCTATAGAACTTCAGCGCCCGCCCACCGGGGGTGGTTTCAGGCGAGCCGAACATGACACCGATCTTCTCTCGCAGTTGGTTGATGAAGATCATGATCGTGTTCGTCTTGTTGAGGTTCGCTGTGAGCTTGCGCAATGCTTGGCTCATCAGCCGCGCTTGAAGGCCCATATGGCTGTCGCCCATGTCGCCTTCGATTTCTGCCCGAGGCACCAGGGCCGCAACGGAGTCGATCACGATCACATCGAGCGCACCGGACCGCACCAGCATGTCGGCGATTTCGAGTGCCTGTTCCCCAGTATCAGGTTGCGAGATCAGCAGGTCGTCGACATTGACGCCGATGGCCTGCGCATATACGGGGTCCATTGCGTGCTCGGCATCGATGTACGCACACACTCCTCCACAGCGTTGTGCCTCGGCGACCACGTGCGTCGCGAGCGTCGACTTGCCGGAGCTTTCCGGCCCGTAGATCTCAACGACACGACCGCGTGGCAGACCACCAATTCCGAGCGCAAGATCGAGCGACAGCGCACCGGTCGACACCGAGGAAACTCCCACATGCGACTTCTCTCCGAGCCGCATGATCGACCCCTTACCGAACTGCTTATCAATCTGTGCCAGTGCCATCTCGAGGGCTTTTTCGCGTTCCACCTTGTCACCTTTCGTACGCCATCATTGGCGCGATCTGTTCAATTGTTGGAGGGGAAGTTCTCGGAGAGATCGTTACTCGCAGCACGGTAGGCGTGGGGTGCGACATTCAGATTTGCAGGACACCTTCGGGAATCTGCGGGCCGTCGCCAAGCGCGAATTCCAACCCTGTAATTCCATAGCCGCACCATAGCCTCGAACGGGTGTTCGGTCAAGCATTTGAAAGCTCTCGACGTCCGATGGGATATTTCCCCCGGGCGTCCAAGTAGATCAACCAACGGACGACCGGGAACTCACAAGTGCCCTGCGCTCCGCAATCGCGGCCGCGAGTCGCTCGACCGTCTCACTCGGCGACTGCACGATGTCGTCCCATGTCGCCACGACGATCCGCCATCCAGCGCGCTCCAACGCTGCTGTGCGTCGGTGATCGTGCTTCCATTGGGCCCGCGAACCGTGCCATTCAAAGCCCTCCGTTTCCAACGCGACACCCCACTGCGGCCACGCAAAATCGAGACGAAAATTTCGGTTCGCGCCGGCGACCACCCTGAGTTGGCGTGTCGGTTCAGCGAGACGACTTCCGCGGAGCATGCGCGCCGCCTGGACCTCGAGCCGTGAATCCAACGCTCCTGGCCGCGCCCCAGCCAGTAACTGTCGAACCTTTATCGTCCCGGGACGTCCGCGTCCGCAGAGCAACGCGAAGCGCCGAGCGAGCGACTCGAGCGACACAAGACCAAGGACACGTGCCCGTTCGAACGCGGCTTCCAAGGATTCAGCAGAGACCAGAGGAGCAACGTCGATAAGCACCCGAGCGGCATCGACGCAACGAAGCCCGTCCACCGTCACCGTGGGGTCGACGCTGCCATCATGTCGGTGCACACGAATTGGGAAGAAGAGGTGCGTCGCGTCCTCCACCAAGATCTTCGAAAGTCGGCTCTGGTGCCGTCGCGCATCGACCGTCACATGAATCGGCGCGGCGACGAACTCGCCCCCCAACTTCATGAGCCGCGCTGCGGAGGCATGCGAAACCACACTGTGATACTTGGCTGGCGGGTTTTGATCCGTGGTTTGATCGGTCCGGCGCTCGTTGCTCTGACTCGAAACCTCACTGGTTACGTGCCTTGCTTGGGACATGTCGAGCTTCGTGTGCCGGACCGATCAGTATCAAAGAG
>JBBRPC010000384.1:0-2038 GCA_038228615.1 Acidimicrobiia bacterium
ATGCACGGTCACGGCCTCCGGACCTTCCCAACTGCGGTTGAGGAGCACGACGCGATCTGCTTCGGAGACAATCCCGACGCGTTCAACGGCACGCGCGATGAGATGATTGAAGTCCTCGGTTGCGTGGTCAACGAAGTCGCGCGCGATATCCGCGAGGGCGGCTTCGAATTCGTACCGGCGCTGGAGCCGGCGCACGACGCGTACATGCGCGGAGACATCGTTGCAGTACAACCCGATGGCGCCAACGTCGGGATCTGCTACGAGATTGACGAACTTTCCAGCGATGTGGTTCGTTTTGCCGTCATCGCGCACCGTCCGCATCCGAAACGATGCTTCGCAACCGACGGTTTCAGCGGCAATTCCGAATGCGGCAATGATTCCTTCGGCGTCGTCGGGATGGATCGTGTCGAGGCCGACATCGGTCGCGAATGATTCGACGTCGTCGCGCCCGGTGAACAGTCGTACAGCGGCCGGACTGAGATATTTCACAGTGCCATCGACGGCGACGAGCCCAACAAGATCCGGTGAATGACGCAACAAAGCACTCATACAACTCGTCGACAAGCCCATGGGTTCTGTTGTCTGCTTATTGTGTTCCACGTTGGCCGCCAGACGCCTTGCGCAAGATCCTGCCAAGGTTGTCGGCACCGACTTGCTGCGACCGAAGGGTCAACTCGGGCTGGTCGTGACCGTGTGAGATCGGGCCAAACCGGAATCGGGCCAGGAAGCGAGGCGAGCGCGAACACGCGTCGCGGCTGCCACGTCGTAATCTGAGTGTGTGGCCATGCGAAGCGAATGTAAACATTACGAAAGCCGCACCTACGGCGCCAACGAGACCGTCCGTAAGTGCAAGATCGATCTAGCCCCTGAAGCGCCGTGGCGGTGTCCGGAGAACTGTGCTGGGTTTTCCAAGAGGATGGTCGACGCGGGGTGGACATATGGCTCACTCTCGGATGCCATGGCCCCAGCCCCGAGCGAACCCGATGTTCCAATCGATGCCGACGTCGCCGCGTTGCTGGACTCCGCAGAAGACATCGTCAACGAAGCGGGAGTCGAAATTCTCGCCGAGATGGCGAAGCGAGAAGAAAAGGCGGCGAACCGAGGCATACGCAAGCGGTTCCGCAAAGGTAAGTGACTCAGCCGGCGAGCAGCCGTTTCGCCGTGCGCCCCGCGCCCCATCGCGCGATCGCCGCCGCGACTCCCGCCGTGGCCACAACGCCGACGACAATGCTGCAAACCCGCGCAGTCGTGCTGAGGTGTCCTTGGAGGAGGCTGATGATGATCGAAACCCCCGCGAGACCGAACCCCACAAGCGCGATGCGCACGGTAGAGGTTTCCATGAGCGTGAGCTCCGCGTCTTCCGCGATTGCCGTATGGCCGGCGTCCTCACTGCGAAGCTGACGTTCAAGCCAACGCGCCGGCGCCGTCACAGTCGCGATGACAATTGGTGCCCAGCACAGCACGATCAGTGCGATACCTATGTGATCGTTGCGCCCGAGACTGTGTTTGGTATCGACGACGGCCGCCATTGCGAAAACGGCGAGTGCGGTGGCGAGAAGTGCGATGAGTGCTTTGACGTAGCGCAGGACCACGACCTGCGTACGTAACACGTGCCGAGCGATGCCGTGGTGGTCGGGCTGGGGTCCATCCCCACATTGTGCCTGCCAGCGACCATCGTGCGCGCTATCGGCGCTCAGCGAGCATGCGCTCGATCATCCTGCGGTAGGTGTCGAGATTCTGGACTCCGGGGACCGGCAAGACACCGTTCAACACCACGGTCGGCGCCGCGTGGACTCCCAGTTCGACCCCATCGGCCATTTCTTCGAAGACGAGCTTGTGAAATTCCGCGCCGCGCGTCGAGAGTCGATGGTCGAACTCGGTCCGGTCAATGTTGCACGACTCTGCGATGTCGAGGATCACCGCACGATCTGAGATCGTGCGATTGTCGGTGAAATATGCCTTCATCAGCGCGAGGTGAAATTGTTGGAACGCGTTTCCTCCGAACGTCGCCGCGACCTTTCCCGCGATCGCCGACGGG
>JBBRPC010000385.1:0-2031 GCA_038228615.1 Acidimicrobiia bacterium
GAGTGCGTTCTCCCGCGCACGTTTGGTGCAACCGACTCGGGAACCGGTGCAGTATGTGGATAAAAGGTGTAGGTATCGCGAGCAGTCGAACGACGCGGCCGCGGGTTGATAATTGCGGCGAGCGGTCGGTTGTCGAGCGGCAACACATTGTTTCTTTTTGCCTCGAGCCACCAGAGGTCGATCATCGCGGCGAGGCGCTCGGGCTCGACGGACGCGAGGTCGTTGCACTCGGTGAAGTCGCGACGTTTGTCGTACAACTCCCACACGTCGTCGCTGAACGGTGCGTCGGGATCGATGCCGTCGTCGTACAGCGGCCCAGCTGGCTTGAACGTGACAGCTTTCCAGCCGTCGTGATAGATCGCTCGACAGCCGAGCATCTCGAAATACTGAGTGGTGTGTACTTCGGGGAGCGACACGCCATCGGAGTGGAGTAGCCCTGCGAAACTGAAGCCGTCGATCGAGCTTTGTTGTACCTCGTGAATCATCGTGGGCGGTGCGATTCCAACGATGTCGAGCACCGTCGGAAGAATGTCGATCGCATGAGTGAATTGATGGCGAATCGTGCCTTGTTCCTGCGCAGGATCCGACTGCGCGGGATTCGACTGCGCGGGCCTTGGGGCGCGCACGATACAGGGGTCGGCGATGCCGCCCTCGTGCACCTCTCGTTTCCACCGTTGAAACGGCGTGTTACCTGCCATCGTCCAACCCCACGGATAGTTGTTGTGCGCGGTTGGGCCTCCAAGTTCATCGATGCGGGCGCGGAGCTCCTTGCGTCCGGCAGTGATCCCGTTCCAAAGTCGTGCATCGTTGATTGACCCACGCATTCCACCTTCGGAACTCGCCCCATTGTCGGAAACGACAATGATGAGTGTGTCGTTGAGATCATTGCAGTCATCGATGAACTGCACGACACGCCCTATTTGGTCGTCGGTGTACGACAAGAAGGCGGCAAAGCATTCCATGAACCGCGCCGCGACTAATTGGTCCTCTGCATGGAGGTCACTCCACGCAGGAACCCAGGCCGGACGCGGCGTGAGTTGCGATCCGGCGGGAATGAGTCCCATGGAAAGCTGTCGGGCGAACGTTGCTGTTCGCCATTCGTCCCAACCTTGATCGAAATGACCGCGGTAGCGGTCGATCCACTCGCGTGGCGCGTGATGTGGCGAATGGCAGGCTCCGGTCGCGAAGTTCATAAAGAATCGTTGCTCAGTATCGACAGCGCGTAGATCTGCAAGATATTCAATTGCTCGGTCTGCGAGGTCGGCCGAGAGGTGGTAGCCGTCTGCGATGGACCGCGGCGGAAGCACGCTGTGATTGTCGTGATACAGCGCCGGAACGAACTGGTGTGTCTCGCCACCGTGAAATCCATACCAACGCTGAAAACCTCTGCCGAGCGGCCATGTGTCGCGTGGCGCGGCCATGTGCGTTTCGTCGTCGGGGGTCAGATGCCATTTGCCGACCGCGTATGAGGCGTAACCATGTTCGTTGAGGATTTCTGAGAGGAAGCCGTTGCGTTTTGGTATGCGGCCGTAATACCCGGGGAACCCGACGGCAAGGTCTGCGACACGGGCCATGCCATTTCGATGATGGTTGCGGCCGGTGAGCAGACACGAACGGCTGGGTGAACACAGCGCGGTCGTATGGAAGTTCGCGAAGCGCACGCCCTCGGCCGCGAGGCGGTCGATGTTCGGAGTGGCGATGTCGGATCCGTAGCAGCCCAGTTGCCCATATCCCACGTCGTCGAGCACGATCAGCAGCACGTTTGGAGCACCCTTGGGTGGCTCAGGCTCCGGCGGCCACCATGGAGTCGATTCGCGCCACGTATCGCCGATCACACCTTGGAATGTTTCGTCTGTCATCGCGTGCAAGTCTGGCGGCAACCTCCGAGCGTGTCCACCTGGGATGTCGGCATCGCGGTCATGTCGGAACGTCAACCGTCGCCGCGAGTGATCGTGGTGCCTTCGCCAGGTTGGACGACCATCGCCGCGCCTCGCAATCTTGTCGCAGCGCGGTACCGACCTTCGACCTCGA
>JBBRPC010000386.1:0-1989 GCA_038228615.1 Acidimicrobiia bacterium
GAGAATCAGATCTCGACGCGATCATGGCGATTTCTGCCGAGGAAGGTTGGGATTCGTTCGCCGTTGACCGCGTTCGAACGCACAACGTGTGCACGGCACCTGGTGTGATAGTCGCGGTCGCGTGCGATGAACACGACGCAGGTCGCGTTGTCGGGTTCGCTCAGTTGCAGACCGACGGCGCGGTGCAGGCGCATCTTTCGCAGATTGTGGTGAATGGCGAGTATCGGCGAAGGGGGGTCGGGAGAGGGTTGCTGCAATGTGTTTTCGAGCGAAGCGGCGCGCAACGAATCGATCTCATTACTCAGACCGGCGACGATTCCTACACAAGCCTGAACCACCAGTTGTGGAACGGATATCGGATTTACGGGCCGTTCGATGTGGCAACTGCGTCGACACCAGTTCAACGCCTCGCGCCAGAGGGAATCGATGAGCGACTCTGGGTTGTGCTGGTCGGCAAGGCTGATCCAATTTGGATTACAGGTTGCGGCACCAACAGCGGATCGATTTTCGGCGTGAGCGCCGACGCGATTTCGCACGACTTTGTTGCAGACGATGTGTTGCACGCGTCCGGACACGCTCAAAGTTGGATCGCAGGATTTCTCGCCGCTCGTGGAGGTGCAGGATTTCGCGATGCACCCCACCAAACGAGCTGAATGTTTCGTCGAAACCGCCGATCGTCGACGAGAGTGTTCGGGCGGTCCATCCAGAGCGGGTGACGGGAATCGGACCCGCGTTCTCAGCTTGGGAACCGTCGTGCGGTGTGCCGTGGCGATCGATGGCGAACTGCCACGGCAGGTCAATGCGTTTCGTGAACCGCGTTGAACGACCACGAATAACGGCGGCCGCGCCATGGATGTGCCATGAGCGCGCCCTTATTGACCGTGTTGCTGTTCCGCGTCGCGTAGCCGTCGAAGTTCGGGTAACGCGTCGGCGTCCTTGCGACGATTCGCATACTCCTTCGAAGTGATGATGTCGTCGAGCGAAGCGACGGTGATAGCGCGGTCAAATGCGACAATGGTTTGAGCATGCTCGCGGAGCGCATCGAACGTCACCGGGAGGCCTTGCTCGTTTGGTATTCCGACGAGCACGTCAATTGGCCCGATGTCGGTGTTCCAGTTTGTGACTTCGCGTTCGACAAGCAGCACGACAGTGATTGCTTCGCTTGTTGTGCGCGGCTCTGATCGGCTGACGGCGTTCACGCTTTGCAGCGCGTTGATCAGGCGTTCGAGGTTTGACTGAGTCCACGCAGGAACAACATCGAGATCGAGAGTCGGACGTCCTGCTCCGTGGAGGACTCCGGCGTAGCCCCCAACGACGACGAACTTGACATCGTGATCGGCAAATAGCGTGAGCCATGCCTCGAAAGCGATCTCGGTCATTCGCCCAAGGGGACTGGCTGATGTTCAGCGAATTCGAATGGGAGATCGTCTTCGGTGGGAGGTGCCAGGTTGCTCAAGAGCTCGCGGAGCTTGGAGTCGTCGACGGCGCGGCGCACATCACTATCGGCAACGATGTCGCCGCTGGTAGCGGTCCAGGTCTTCACCATTCGAAAAGGATACGCGCCGGATCGTGTGCTGAAAACCATGAGACATGACTTGGCAGCTTGAGAGCGTGCGACGAGAATCGAACTAGCGTTCTCAGCTTGGGAACACGAAAATGGCGGACGAGGACGAATGACTACGGACCATAAGCCCAGGTTAGACAGGGTTTGCGGACGTCGGCGAACCTCGCCGAATGGCGGCGTCCGCGGGGTTGTCGCGGGGTGGTGCCGGATTCGCAGCGGTGCATCCAGTCGATTTTGAATGTACGGCACAGGCCGCCGCACGGTCTTGTGCAGCGCATGAATACCACGGAGATCATGGAAGTTCAACGCCGCCGCCGACACCTGGACGAGTACTTCAGCTGCACATGTGAACTGTGGGTTCTCGAAGTGTGAAGACGGTCGCGATTCAGTTTTTGATTGGCGCTACGTGGTGATGGTGACTGGAA
>JBBRPC010000387.1:0-1906 GCA_038228615.1 Acidimicrobiia bacterium
GGCCCAGGCGGCGATGCGGACCTGGGCTGAACTCGTCATCGTCCCTGGTGCCACGCACCTGTTCGAGGAACCAGGCGCTTTGGAACAGGTGGCGGCGGTCGCCGCCGACTGGTTTGGCCAATGGCTGGTGTGAAGACACCTACTTTAAGGAGGCGGATATGACAACCTGGATATTGGTGGCGGACGAATTCCGCGCGCGCCTGTTCGAGGCGCAGGCGAAGGACGGCAAGCTCGAAGAGATCGATGACATGACCCATCCCGAGGGCCGAATGCGCGACAGCGAGATGACCCACGACCGTCTCCCGAGGACGCACGAGAGTGTCGGCGGCGTCCGGCACGCGATCGAGCCGCATACTTCCATTCGCGACAAGGTGCATTTGGAGTTCGCTCGCGAACTCGCCGAACGCCTCGAGCATGGTCGGGTGAGCCACGCTTACGATGAGCTGGTGCTGGTGGCAGCACCGCATTTTCTCGGCCTGCTGCGCTCGACAATCGGGCACGAGGTGTCCAAGCTCTTGGTCAAGTCGATAGGTAAAGGCATAACTCGGTCCACGCCGGAAGAGATTCGCCGCGTCGTCGACGATGAGCGCTGAACACGACTGAGTTCCGATGCGTCCTTCGTGCTCTATCGACAGCAATGGCAGGCGGATCGGTTGGGGCTTGACCCTCCCGTATTAACCCTCTGACGGTGGTGCGGCTGTGTTGACGATCTGGCCGGGCGCAGCGTTGCCCGCCTGAACCCCGTCGCGCGACCGATACGATGAGGCTGGCAAAAGGTTGATTCAGATCAATGGAGGCGAACCATTCCTCGTTACACTTGCAACCAAGAAGCGCGCGCTTATCGCCCGCATTGTCGGATTCGCCATGCGCATTGTTGTAGCCGTGGATGGAAGCAAAGTCGCCGACCGCGCCGTCCGATATGCTGCCAAGCTGTCGGCGGCATTGAAGAAGGCGCCACAGATTCTCGTAGTCTATGTCGATGAGCCCTTGCGAGGCGTTGCAGCGGAACTGACCGTCGATAGCGTCGCCAGATACCACGCCGAAAACGGCAGGTTCGCGCTCAAGAAAGCCCGCTCGATCCTCAAGCAGGCCGGGCTGGATTATCAGGCGCATCTACTGGTCGGCGATCCGGCCGAAACAATTCTGAAACTCGCCAAGTCCTCGAAGTGCGACCTCATCGTCATGGGCTCGCACGGCCGCAGTGCGCTCAAGAGCCTCTTCCTTGGCTCGGTGACCAGCAAGGTACTCGCGCACTGCCAGACTCCCCTGAACATTGTTCGTTGATCGCGCGGTTGGACGGAAGATTCCTGCGAGGATCGTGGTTCCCAAGTCAGCCACGGCAAGTGCTCGTGAAAACACCCGTGATGAAATGGTCGGTTGCTGGCAGTGCGAACCGCTGAAATTTCGGGGCATGCCGCCGAGTCCCTCTACAGGATCTGCTGGTCATCCTTGTCGGCACCACACCGGCAACTGCATCGATTGCGGCAATCGGCGACGAACGCATCGTCGTCGTGACGTGCGGTGTCAGAGCCAACGCCGCGCCCACCAGCCGATTGCCTCGGCGACCGGGGCACGCCATCGTCGGTGCCGCCAGGGCTCTGCCGTGACTTCGCGGGAAACGCCGAGATCGCGCTCGAATTGCGCAGCGAGCTCGGCGTTGAACGACGCATCGTCGGAAAAGAGATTGAGTTCATCGTTCAAGAAAAAACTACGGTAATCGAAGTTCGCAGTCCCCACCGTGCCCCAATCGCAGTCGACCAACGCCGTCTTGGCGTGCAGGACGCGCGGCTGATACTCGAAGATGCGCACGCCAGCCGCCAACAGATGCGAGTAGGCGGCGCGGCTTGCCCACTGCGCGATCGCGACATCGTTCTTGCCCGGCACCAGCAGGCGCACGTCGACGCCA
>JBBRPC010000388.1:0-1811 GCA_038228615.1 Acidimicrobiia bacterium
CGGTCTGACGAAAGTTCGTCGCTTGATTGAAGACATCGAAAGCCGTCGTGAGGTTCGACAACGCCTGCGACTGGGTTCGATAGGCATCGAGCGTCACCGAATTGCGCAGACCGAACAATCCGAGCGAGACCTCGAAGCGCTTCTGCACGTAAAGCTGGTTCGACAGGAAGCCGGTCACGCCGAACTGCGACGTTGACAATCCCGACTGTTGAAGGATGCCGGTCACCGCCTGCGCCCGTCGCACTGGATCGGGAATAGCGGTCAGCAGAAATTGATCGAGCAACGCGTACTGCGGATTGGCGACGAGCGCGAGACCGCTCGACGACGAGGTGGTTTGATCGCGGGAGTAAATCACCGTCAACGAGGTATGCGCGGTCGTTTCGTTGATCGATATGTTGGCGGTTGGACCGAAATAACGATGACCGACCTGAGCACTCACGCGGGTGTGTCGCGTCGGGTTCCAGTCGAATCCGCCGAAATACGACAGGCCCGACAAGTCGCGATCCGGCAGCGCCGGATAACGGTTGCGGTCGTAGCCGACGCCGGTGCGCAAATGAATCGTCGGCGACAACACGTAAGTCAAAGTGCTGCCCAACGATTCGACGATGATTTCGTTCGCGCCAGCGAAGACTTGATCGGACCGGTTGTAGGTCAGCCCGCCGCCCAGATCGCGAGACGAAGTGCCGCTCTGTATGCCTCCGAAGATCGCGCTGGTATGACTGCCCGACAACTGGTTGCTGTCGTAGGTCGAGCTGGTGTATTGATAGCCTGCGTTGTAGCTCAGATCGTTGCCGAATCGCGAACGCAGTGTGGGACCGAACGAATAGTTCCGGGACTCGGCGCGATTGTTGGAGCCATTGACGGTATTCGCAGCGAGGCTTCCGAAGGGCGAGACATTCTGTTGAGACACCGAAGCCAGTGCGTCGAAGAACAACAGATTGTCGACCAGCGTGGCGTTGCCCGCCGCGCTCAGATAGTTGCGCAGTGATCCACCATTTGTGCCGCGCGCGTAATAAAAATATTGCGGCTGATAGATGAGGTTGACCGACAGCCGCGAGCCCACGCGCGTCAATCGAAGTGCCGGAGAAATGGTGGTGACGAAATCCGAACGCTCATTTCCTGGTGAGGCGAGGTTGATGTTGTCCGACCAGGATTCGTCGATCGACAGCGAGGGCTGCAACCTCCAGGGGTCGCGCGGCGCACCGCCGTTGCCGGCGGTCTGAGCCTGTGCGTTCGCGGTTTGGCTCGTCAATGCGGCGCACGAGGCGATGGCCGCGACGGTCAACAGTTTCAACGGTAGTCCGCGAGACAACTCCACACGGCGCCGCCGATGCCACCGTTCTTCAATAGCCATAGTAGCCGTAGCTGTCACCTGGATTGGAGCGTCGTCCCTTGTTGAGCACCATGCCCACGACTTCACACGACTCGATCGTGGCGAGCGCTTCGCGCAAGGCTTCGTGCGTCGTGTTCTCGGACTCGACCACCATCACGATCTGTCCCATGTTGGCGGCGAGGGTGCGCGCTTCGGTTGTGACCAGCAGAGGCGGCGAATCGAATATCACGATGCGGTCCGAATAACGGACGCTCAATTCAGCGAGCAGTGCGGCCATGGCTTCGCTCGCAAGCAGTTCGGTCGCCTGTCGATGCGGCCGACCCGCGGGCAGCAGCGCGAGCTTGGCGACGTTGGTCCGCACGATCGCATCCGACAGACTGACGTGCGAGTCGAGCAGCACGTCCATCAGACCGATGTCGGGCGCGATGCCGAACTTCTGCGGAATCGACGGACGCGCGACGTCGGCGTCCACCAGAAG
>JBBRPC010000389.1:0-1811 GCA_038228615.1 Acidimicrobiia bacterium
CCCAGCCGCGAAGCACTCATCCAAAGCTAAATCAAGACACTGGTCTCAAAACCCTTGACAAGTTCCGGCGACGTGATCGACGAGCGGATACGCGCGGTAGTCGTGTTGCTCGACGTCCGGCATCCCAACCTGAGCGGCACTGTTGCGTTGAGCGACGTCGCCGCGATCGGCGAGACTCGGGGATGACGAAACGTCGTTCCTGCCCACCGATTACCACCGCAATGTCAGCGTTTCGGGGTTTCCGGTTCCCGCCGGACGTGATCGTCCTCGCGGTCCGCTGGTATCTGCGTTACGGATTGTCATATCGCGACGTCGAAGAGCTCCTCGGTGAACGCGGCGTCAATGTCGATCACGTCAGTTTGTTTCGGTGGGTGCAACGTTTCTCGCCGCTACTTGTCGATGCGGCCCGGCCGTGTCGGCACAGTGTTGGGGATCGATGGTTCGTTGACGAGACCTACGTGAAAGTCGCGGGACGATGGCAGTACGTCTACCGAGCGGTTGACCAGCATGGCCAGGTCATCGACGTCTATGTGAGTGCGCGTCGCGACACAAATGCGGCACGCCGGTTCTTCGTTGGAGCCATCACTGCTCATGGCGAACCGGTCGAGATCGTGACCGACCGTGCACCAGCGTTAGCGAAAGCGATCTGCGAACTCGCGCCCGGCGCGTTGCATAACACCGAGCAGTATGCAAACAATCGTGTTGAGAATGATCACGGACGACTCAAAGCCAGGCTCCGACCCATGCGCGGTTTGAAACACGAACGGACCGTGAGTGTCGTCATTCGCGGCCACGCACTCATGCAAAACATCCGGCGGCGCCACTACGAACTCGCCATCGACGCGCACGAACATCGTCGCGTCGCGGTCGCGTTCACTGAACTCGCCAAGACAATCTGAACCGACGAGAAACACAACACCAACTTCGCCGCGAGCCTGCGACGCTTAATGCAACAGTGCCCTACAGAGTCCAGTTAGGAGAACTGAACGAGCAAGGCATCATCGATCTCCTCGATGCGAATGGCATCGATCCAACCGAGGAAGAAATCGCGGTCCAGCAACGACTCATTGATGACCTCAACAGCGGCGTCGTCACGATTGGTCCCCAAACCGCCGCGCTCGTTGGAGAGAGTGGCGAGGCCGGTGAAGCGATTCAAGAGCAGTTGTTCGAACGTGTTTGGAGCATTTGGCCAACATCACGCATTCTCATCACAAGCGACGATCCAGTTGTGCCGATCGGAGGTCCTGGACACGCCCGTGATGAGCGCGCAGGCTTCGCAAGCGCGGCTATCGTTATATTTCCGATTTGCCCGGATCGACTCCTCGTGATGATGCGGCCAGATTTTGCGAGTGCGCACAGAATCGACGGAAGCTTCGTTTGTTCACTCGGGCCGTTGCTCGATCACATAGACACCTTCGAGGTCTGTCGCGAAATCGCTATGCACGCACACCGTTGGACATTCGAACGTCCGAAGAAACGCCTCGCAGTCAGTCTCAAAGTTCCGAACCGAACCGACGTGATGGAAATTGACCGCAATCTGCAATACAACGACCCACAAAATAGCCAGCTACTGCGATTCTCCTCTCCGACGAGATGGCGAAACGCACGGTCCCTACCCGACTGGCCAGTTCCCCAATGGTGGTCGAGACCATGAGGTTCGCAAAATGCACCTGGCATTTGACCAATCACGCAGTTCCAAAGTCGATGTCTCAGCCTGCGCGTGCGGTCGCCGATGTCTGCAGCAGAACGACGGGGTATATCCATCCTCCGCTCGAAACTTTCACACCTACTACCTCTGCGACGGCTCGGGC
>JBBRPC010000390.1:0-1797 GCA_038228615.1 Acidimicrobiia bacterium
GAAACGCGCGTAGTGTTGAACAGATGCCAGCCACAGTCTTTGGAGCATGTCGACGCGAGCACTCGCTGATGAATGCGTCGATGTCAGTGAGACGAATGTTGGCGATATTGCGCCGACGACGACGGACGAAGGCGAGTACGGCGGTGGCAACGCGAACGTCCGACGGCGTGGTCCCTGGCGCGACACCGCGTTGATGCAAGCGCTGCAAAACGAACTGGCCCTCCGTCGCTTTCGTGGAGACCCAATGAAGCACGAAAATGTGCGAGGAGTCAGCGATGGGAAGACGGAAGCGAAGGAAGTTCACGGCAGCATTCAAGGCAGACGCGGTGCGTTTGTGCAGCGCAGGAGGCCGGTCGATCAGCCAGGTTGCGGTTGACCTCGACCTCACGGAAACGGCCCTCCGTGAGTGGGTGAAGAGAGCAGCAGTCGATGCAGGACGAGGCTCACCCGAGATGCTTACGACGCTGGAACGCGGTGAGCTGAGCGAGCTGCGCCGCCGGGTGAAGCGGCTGGAGATGGAGCGTGAAATACTAAAAAAAGCGGCGGCCTTCTTCGCGAAGGAAAACGCGTGAGGTTCGCGTTTGTCGATGCGGAGAAGGCCAATTGGCCGGTCGAAGTCCTGTGTGACACACTCGACGTTTCGAGCAGTGGATACTACGCCTGGCGTGGGCGAGCGCCGAGCGCGCGCGCGGTCGAGGAAATACAATTGGTCGCTGACATCAAAGCAGCGCACGAAGCGGGCAGAGGCAAGTACGGGAGCCCTCGAGTACTTCGAGCGTTGCGTCGAAGTGGACGATGCATCGGCAATCGACGCGTTGAGCGGCTGATGCAAAAGGCGGGAATCGTCGCGAAACGACGCAGGAAATTTCGCGTCACGACAGATTCAAAACACAAAGATCCGATCGCGCCGAATCTCTTAGCGCGCCGCTTCGACGTGGCGCTGCCCGACACGGCGTGGGTCACCGACGTTACCTACGTGTGGACGCTGCAAGGATGGATATACCTTGCGGCAATCATTGACCTTTGTTCCCGCAGAGTCGTTGGCTGGGCGACCAGCGCCAACAATGACCGACAACTCGCACTCGATGCTCTGACCCGCGCGTGCGACGCCAGACAACCTGACCACGGCTTGTTGCATCATTCCGATCGCGGCAGCCCCTACGCAAGCAGTGACTACCGCGGCGAACTATCAACACGTGGCATGACCCCAAGCATGAGTCGCAAAGGCGATTGCTGGGACAACGCCGTCGCCGAGAGCTTCTTCGCCACCATCAAAGGCGAGATGATCGACGACCGAAACTTCCAGACCCGCGCCGAAGCGACGGCCGCCATCGCCGATTTCATCGATGGCTTCTACAATGTTCATCGCATGCACTCGTCGATCGGTTACATCAGCCCTATCGAGTTCGAATTGAGATTGAAGTTGGAGCAAAAGGCAGCGTAGTGAAACTGTCCACGAAAGCGACGGAGGGCCAAAGTGCGATGGCTCTGACACCAGTACTTCCGAACGCGACGCCAGTCGATCGATAGAGGGAGCATGCAGGATCCGACACGCGAGCAAGCTCGCGTATTCCTTCTTCGTTATCTTGAGCGGCTGCTTTCCTATTCCATGTGGAATGCGGTGCTCCGACAGATGTTCACGCAGATCGGCGTTCGCTCCGGATAATTCCACGCTCCGGATAATGCATGTTATCCCGAGCTCGGGATAACATGCATGCCCGTCGCTATTTCTCAAAAGCGTTCGACGCTGGGGACCAGCGCGCAGCGTTGCCACTCGGTGCGTACAAAAAAATCTAC
>JBBRPC010000391.1:0-1789 GCA_038228615.1 Acidimicrobiia bacterium
AACTTGCTTGGGAAACTCCGATGGTCATGAATTACTGAAGGATCTTCGCCACTTCGGTTGTGAGCGTTGCTGTCGAGAGGTCGCCGCGGATGTGCCCACGGATCGTCCCGTCACGGGCGATGAAATAGATCTCGGGAAGCCCGGTGACCCCGTAGCGAGCTCTGACCGAACCAACCGTGTCGGTGCCGACAGGCCAACTCGCCCCGACATTGCGCATGAAGTCCCGCATCGCGCTTGGTAAGTCGTCTTCATCGACGCCGAGGATCTTGAGTTCGGGGTGTTGCATGGCGGCTCGTTGCAAACGCGGATATTCCTCGCGGCAGGGGTGACACCAAGATGCGCCAAATGTGACGATCGTTGGGGAACCGTGCGTGCTGCGCAGCGACACCTGGTGACTGTCGATTCCCGCCATGGTAAATGGCGGCGCTGCATCGCCAATCCCAACTGGCGCCGACGCGCCTTTGGGATCTGACGAGCTACCGACGATTGCAACGATCACGGCTGCCGTCGTCACGATCACTGTCGCCGCAGCGACCAGGACGGACTTGCGATTCACGATGTTCCTAACGGCGGACGAAGACGTCGGCCATCGCGGCGAAGAATACGAGCATCAAGTACACGTTTGAAAAGGTGAAGAACTTGATCGCCACCAACGGGTCGGGTGTACGAACCAGGCGCAAGGCACGAAATACGAAGGCGATGCCGAGCAACGCGGCACTGACGATGTAGAGCGGGCCGACGTTGATCGCGGTTCCTAACAAGAGCGTGACCGCCACTGTGAATCCCGCGTACATCGTGATCTGCGTCGCGGTCTGTCGAGGCGTCTTCAATACCGACAACATGGGGAAGTCGGCCGCCGCGTAGTCGTCGCGGTACTTCATCGCGAGTGCCCAAAAATGTGCGGGTGTCCACATGAATATCACTGCAAACAACACCCACGCCGCTGCTCCGACATGATTTGTAACTGCAGCCCAGCCGACGAGGACGGGTACTGCTCCAGCTGCTCCACCGATCACTATGTTTTGTTGGGTGCGTGGCTTGAGCCAAATTGTGTAGACGAATACGTAGAACAGCGTGGCGGTCATTGTGAGCAGCGCGGCGAGCAGGTTCGCCGCGAGCGTGATGGCGACGAACGCGATTGCATTGAGCGCAATCCCGAACACCAGCGCGTGAGTTGCGGGAATCAGACCGGTCGGGATTGGTCGGTCGGCCGTGCGTTTCATGAGCTTGTCGCGGTCGCGTTCAATCCACGAATTGATCGTGTTTGCGCCTCCTGCAGCGAGCGCACCGCCGAAGACAACCGATACGACGAGCCATGTTCGTGGCCAACCTTGTTGTGCCAGCACCATCGACGGCACGGTGGTGACTAGCAACAATTCAACGACCCGCGGTTTCGTCAACCGGACGTAGGCGCGCACCCGAGTGCCGAGGGATGCTGAGGCCGACGATGCGGGAAGAGCTGGCACGGTGGACGCGGCACTCACGAGACGGTAAGCGTCCCTTTCATTCCTTGTCCTTCATGTCCGGAGACCCCGCAGTAGTAGGTGTAGGGACCTTTGGTGAGCGTAAACGTTGCACAGCCACTTTTGGAGGCGGCATCGACTTCGGCTTTGCCACTTGCGCCATGAATCTGGAAGGTGTGGTTGATCGACCCGCCCTCGACGAGCTTCACCACGAACTTGCCCGCTGTGGCGGTCAACGTTTGCGGTAGGAAATGGTACTCAGTCGCTTTGACCTCAACGTCGACATGCGCAGGGCAAGGCTCGGCCTTCGCGCTGCTGCTCGAGCA
>JBBRPC010000392.1:0-1759 GCA_038228615.1 Acidimicrobiia bacterium
GGCGCGAAGTTCGGTACGGACTGGCTCTCCCAAGCTGGCGGGCTCACGCACCACACCTCGACGTTCGACCGGCGCGATGTATTACGCGCGTGGGCGCAACGTCTCCGCCACGGCGCCCCTATCCCCACGGTAGAAAAGCTCGCAGGCCACACCCTCGGCGACAGTCGAGTCGTCGCGCTGAGCCGGACTCCCCCGTTCCCGTTGCACAGCACCCATGAACTCATCGCGCTCGAAACGCGGCTCATCACCCAATCACTCAGCACCAAAACGACCGCCGTCGGTATCGTCGGCGAGCAACACCTGGAGGCCGCGCTTGCGGCACGGCCTGAACTTTCGCCCGAACAGGTTGCGTTCGTCGCGACTATCACCCGTTCAGGCCGTCGAGTCGAAGCTGTCATCGCCGCCGCGGGGACCGGTAAGACATTCAGTCTGGATGCCGCCGCCGATGCATGGCGCCGCGACGGCTACAAGATCATCGGCACATCACTCGCTGCGACTGCGGCACGCCAACTCCAGAACCAGACCGGGATCCCATCCGACACGCTCGCTTTACGCAACATCCAACTCGAAGAAGAAACCCTCGTGTTCGATGCCAAGACCGTGCTCATTGTGGATGAAGCCGCGATGTGCGGAACCCGACAACTCGCTCCCCTGCTCGACGCCGCCCGCGCCGCCGACGCGAAAGTTGTGCTCGTGGGCGATACGAAACAACTCCAGTCAATCGAAGCCGGCGGGATACTCCACGGCCTCTCGGTTCGTCAACACCCGATCACGCTCGTCGAGAACTGGCGACAACAAGAACCATGGGAACGCGATGCGCTCACCCAGATCCGTCAAGGACGCGCCGACATCGCACTCGGCGAATACGAACGCAACGGACGGATCATCACCGCACCAACAACGATCGACATCCGCAATCAGATGGCCGCCGACTGGCACGCAGGCCACGTCGCCGGTGACGACACGATCATGGTCGCCGAACGGAACTACGACATCGATGACCTCAACCAACGCGCCCGTCAACACCTCGCAGCGCACGGCACACTTCGTGGACCCGAACTCACAGCGAACGGCCGAACGTTCCAGGCCGGTGATGAGATCGTCTGTCTCCGCAACGACCGCAAACTCGGTGTCACGAATGGCACCCGTGCCACGATCACGAACATCGACATCGAGCAGCGCGAGCTGACGGTCTGGACACGCGACCAGCAACACATCACGTTGCATGAGCAGTACCTCGATGCTGGGCATCTCAATCATGCATATGCCATCACGATTCACAAATCACAAGGCTTGACCATCGACCGTTGCCTGCTCCTCGCGACCGACACCATCGACCAGAACCGCGGCTACACCGCACTGTCACGCGGCCGCAAACAAAACCACCTCTACCTCGTCAGCCAACCCGCCACCGACCCCGAGGCACACAAGAAGGCAACCATCGAAGTATCAGAACGGGCAGCAGTGCCGAAGAAAGCGGCAACGCAACACCGGCCAGACGGAGCGCGCCACCCGGAGCCGATCGAATACGACCCGATGAAACGAACCGCCCAGGCGATGCGCCGCGAACGCCAAGATTTCCTCGCCATCCATCACGGCATCGACCAACACGCGTTGCGCAACCAAATCAGATGGCTCATCGACGAACACCGTCTCATCGCTGCGGCGAGAGCAAAAATACGACCAGATCATTCAGCGCAAGTCGCCGCGCTGCAACGCGAACTACGCACCCTGGAACAGCAACGACCCGAACTCGAAC
>JBBRPC010000393.1:0-1750 GCA_038228615.1 Acidimicrobiia bacterium
ATGTGCTCACGTGTAGGGGACAGTTGAATTGGACCGGCGAAACGTCGATGGAAATCGGCGTACGCGTGACCGCGCAACGATGGGACGACGCGAGCCTCGCTGATCACCACGTGGGTTCGGCGTACCTCGTCTTCGTGGGAATCGGCGACGACGAGCGACCTCATCGGATACCGCAAGTAGTCCCCGAAACAGACGCGGACCGCGCGCGGTGGCGTGAGGCGGAGATTCGCCGGGCGAATCGGCTTCACCGCCGTGAGGCGATCAGCGCTGAACGCGAGTCGCGCTCGGACTAGTAGCGACGCGAACGCTCATTCGGTCTAGCCGCAGATGTTGTCTGCCGCACTGCGCGCATTCAGGTGTGAGTTGACCTTCTTCGCGACAGTGAACGTCGTGAGACCGCTGTAGCTCGATCCCACAAACACCTGGAACACGCGACCCAAGCCCTTGGTCGGCACAAATTGTGCGTCCGGCAGGGCCGCCTTCAACGTGAGCATCGAGGTGTCGAAGCGCGGGTCGTACTTCACGACCATGGCGGTGACCGGACCACTTGCGGCGTTCGGCGCCGTCGCTGCTGCCGTCGGGACCACGAAACCAGCCGTCTTCAAGTCGGTAGCAGCTTTGGCGCCCATTCCCTTGACTCCACCTGCATTGAACACCTTCACGCTGATTTTGGTGGGGGCAACTGCCACGGTGGTCGCGGTGACGGGCGCGACAATCGGTTCGTCGTTTGCTATTTCGGCGAAGATCTTCTTGGACAGATTCGGACTGAGCTGAACAGTCGATCCAAGGCCAGGTACACCTCGGTAGTCGGCGTTCTTCACCGGCGCGGTGATGAAGTTGATGTTCTTGATGTTGATTCCGCTGAGTCGGTTGGCAAGATCAAACATGGTGTTTCGATCCAACCCGCTGTCCACCTTGAGGCTCGACAGCGCGGCGCCGAGAAAGCCGCTCAATTTCTGTGGATTGCGGATGGTGTCGCCACTCATAGCCTTTTGGATCATCGAGGAAATGAACGTTTGCTGGCGTTGGATCCGACCCAGGTCTTGGGTCGGATCGATGTGTCGCACGCGGACATACGCCAGCGCCTGTGGGCCTCTGATCGTCTGCTTGCCAGCCGGCAAGTCCAGGCCACTTGCCTTGTCCTTCAAAGGCGTGGTCAGACACACCGGTACGCCGTCGAGCGCGTCGACCATGCTGAGGAAGCCCTGAAAGTTGACCTCGACGTAGTGATTGATCTTGATTCCGGTGAGATCCTGAACTGTCCGGGTGACGAGTCGGGCACCAGTGGCACCGCCGTTGGCCTCACCGAAGGCTGCGTTGATCTTGGCTTGGTGAGCCGGGTGGTTTTTCCCGTTGGGATCCGTGTAATCGGGGATCGTGACGAGGGTGTCGCGCGGCAAACTCAATGCGGTGACGTGGCTGGTGTCCTTGCCGATGTGAATGATCATGATTGTGTCGCTGTGTTGGCCATAGTTCGCGTGACCGAGTGTCAACTTGCTTTGCTCGGCACGGCTGAGACCGTCGCGGTTATCCGAACCCAACACCAGGATATTGATGGCATCCGTGCCGACGACAGGCCCGTCTCCGGAGCCAGGGTCGATCACGTTATCGAGTGTCTGGACCTTGGAAATCAGATTATCCACCGTCGCGTAGCCAGCGGCGCTGGTGACAAGTACGGCCAGGGAAGCAACAACACCAATGATTACGCCCATGCGCGGGCGCGTACGGGCGGTCGGGTTCGTACCTGACA
>JBBRPC010000394.1:0-1736 GCA_038228615.1 Acidimicrobiia bacterium
CGTTCGAAGATTTGCTCGTGGCGCTGGCGGACACAGTCTGGAAGGCCTGCCGCGATGAAGATTTCGAGCGACACGTCATAGATCGGCTCGCGGCCGAGACGGGCCAGGACACGTGGGAGATCTTCGCGGCTCTGGATGAGGAATTGCGGCGCCGTGCCGATGACGCCGACACGCGCCTCGCCTTCCAGTCGAGCTGGCCGATCTAACTCCGCCGCGCGCGCCCAGAACTTCAGATCCCGTGATCGAGAAGGGACGCGGAACGGCGACGATGGTGCTGGCAGGCGCGTTCGAGCACCATGAGGCTGGCGCTCGTCGACGTCGAACCGCCGACCAAAAGTTGTGACACGCGAGTGCGTGTCACGATTTTGTCACGCACTTCGGCGAATGCGGGCGAACGACGGCGAACGCGCGATGAACAGCCGTCCAGCTCAGCGGTACTGTCCGTGTCGCGGCGGACGGACCCCGAAGATGTTCAACATCATCAAACTCATCAAATGATTCCATACGGTGACCGAGTCTGTTACTCGCGTTGATTGCCGACTGCGCTACGACTGCACGCTGCAGCGAGTTGCGAAGACTCGATGCCAGCAAGCGCATCTGCACATACGGGGCACGGTCGCCGTCATCACTGATCAAACCAAACCTCTCGAACCCGACCGCTTCCCAAAACGCCTTGCCGTCATCGTTCCGATCATCCGGATCTACGGTGACCTCAGACCAGTGCAGCCGATTCAACAGATAGTCGACCATCGCACGCACCGCAGCTCCACCAACGCCGAGGCGGCGGTGCTCTTCCAGCAGCACCATGTCGATACCACCGCTGCGCTCACCGTCGAGGTGGTACTGCATCCAGCCGACAGGAGACCCGTCGTGCTGGATGACGAAGCACTCGACCGCTGGTCGACGCTGACCGAGATACTTCGCTGCTACTTCATCGACGGACAGCGGTCTGCCTCCCCAGTACATCGCAACATCGGGGCGCCTGAACCAGCGGACAAGTAGATCGAGGTCGTCGACATTCGTAGGGCGCAGAACGACTCCATCTCCTTCGATCGCGGGATGGCCTAATCCGCAATGACCCGCCGTCGCCATTTCGTCCACCCGCCCAGATTGCCCTGATGGCAGTGTGTGGGTCAAGCGTTGCGGTTTGTTCGTAGCGTTGCGGGTGCCCGCGGGTTCGTCTCAAGAATGCCCTGCCACCTCAATTTTGGGGTTGGCTTCTGATCGATGAGGCGGCCTGCTGGTGCTCGCGTTGTGGCGTGGCTCGAAACAGGAACGGCATCCCACATCAGGTTTGCCCGCCATGGCGAACCCCCAATGTTTGATGTGAAGGAGCTCCCATGTTTGTTATCGGTATCGATCCTCATAAGGGATCTCATGCTGCGGTCGTGATCGACCGCGACGAAGTTGTTGTTGGCGAGTATGCGTTGCGAGCTGATCGCCGTCAACGCGAACTGTTGATGCGTTGGGCTGATGAATATTCGCCGCGGGTCTGGGCGATCGAGTGCGCATCCGGTGTCGGTGCGTTACTCGCACAACAACTCGTCGCGGCTGGCGAAACGGTGCTCGATGTCCCCGCCGCGTTGTCGGCACGAGTCCGGATCCTCGATTCGGGACGTAACGACAAGACCGATGCTCATGATGCACGATCAGCAGCGGTCGTCGGGCTACGACATGAACACTTACGCGAAGTCGTCGCAGACGATCATGTCCAAGTGTTGCGATTGTTGGCGCAA
>JBBRPC010000395.1:0-1702 GCA_038228615.1 Acidimicrobiia bacterium
ATAACAGACCTCTCGAACATGGGCGACTCGACGCGCTCGCTCTGTGACACGCAATACGAGATCCCAATCTTGGGATCCGTCGAAACCAGCGCGGAAACCTCCGACCTCGGTAACGACGGCGCGTCGCAGAACGCTGAGATGACACGTATACATCTGGGTGCGGAATCGGTCGGGTGACCAATCGGGCTTGAGGAACAGGTCGTAGTGATTCCCAGACGCGTCGATCTTGTCTTCGTCGGTATATAGGTAGTCGGCTTCGGGTTGTGCTTCGATAGCTGCCGATACCTCAGCCAGCGCATCGGCCGACAGCAGATCGTCGTGGTCGAGCAAGGCAACGAATTCGCCGCGTGCGAGCGCGAGTGCATCGTTGCTTGCAGCGACAATGCCGCCAACGCTGTCGCGATATATCACGCGTACGCGCGAATCGGCAGCCGCTGCTGCGTCGAGAGCCACCCGAACATAGCCACGGCTTGAGCCATCGTCGACAACGCAATGTTCCCAGTCGGCGAATGTCTGCGTCCGTACTGATTCCAGCATGTCGAGCAGCACTTGCTCAGGCGGATTGTGCACTGGGGTCAGAATTGAAAAGCGCGGTGGAGTCATCGACCAGCTCGCGCGGCGCGCGCTTTGCGAAGTGGGCTCAGCAGCAACGAGATGGCCTTCCACACACGCGATTTGCGCATGAGGTCAAGTTCGTGGACCGCAAGCTCCCGGCTTGCAGCAAGGCTGGCAAGGCGGTCACGTTCGCCGAGTGCCTCGCCAAGGCGCACTTCAAGCACGCCAAGCGCGTCGCGTGCCACGAGCAGAGAATTGCGCGTCGCCACGTGTTCGGCTTCCATCTTTTCGAATTGTTCGGCGAGCACGGAATGTTCGTTCCCGGCCTGTTCGCACTCGTCGAGTCGACGTTGCGCAGCGAGCACCGACGAGCGCAATTGTTGATTTTCGGTACGGGTCGTCCAGACGAGGCGCTCATAGTCGCTGACCACGTCGCTTGGAAGTTTGTCGGCGCGCCGGTACAGCGTCGCCCAATCCGTCAGGTACGACGCGTCATGGTCGACATCGCGATAAAAGCCACGTTGCGCAAACAACGCAGCCCACTGCTGCGGAGATTTCACGTTGATGTGGGTAGCTTCGCCGTAATCGTGTGGTGAAGATGAAAACAAAATCGCATCGGTGATAGCGCAGAGATTGTCGAGCGCGATCTCCGACTCTGCACTTGCGATGTGCTCGATCACCTCAACCGTGATCACGAGGTCGTAGCGTCCTTCGATCGGGCCGGTCAGCGACCCGACTCGACATCGATCACGTACCGCATCTGGGACTTGACTGATTGCATATTCAGAAATGTCGACGCCGCGAACGTCGACGCCACGTTGGAAGAGTTGTTCGACCAACAGGCCCATCGCGCATCCGGCGTCGAGCATCGTCGCCGGGCGCAGTTTGCGCACGACGTTGTCGGCGATGGCCCCAAAAAAGCCCATCCAGTGGTCGTTGCGTTCGTACGGAATTCCGCAGTCGTGGGCGTAGTAGTACGCGCCGTACATCGCTGCCGGATCGTCGCCGGATAGATCGCTCGAACTCGGCGCGATTGAAGGTTGGGACGCAGCTTTCGGCACGGCCGAACTATACCGGGGACGACCCGAGGAACTGCGCGTTACGGCGTGCGCCATTCTCCTTGGAGGTCGATCAGGCCGTACCGCTC
>JBBRPC010000396.1:0-1682 GCA_038228615.1 Acidimicrobiia bacterium
AGGCTGACCTGCTCGCGGGCGGCATCTCTGCGGATCGCGGACGGGCCGGCATGAGCGGCGAGCAGACGTTGCGAGCGCTCGTGATCAAGCAAGCCAATGGGTTCAGCTACGAGGGGCTGGCGTTCCACCTGCTGGACTCGCAGAGCTATCGCGCCTTCTGCCTGATCGGGTTCGCGGATAAGGCGCCCAAGAAATCGTCGCTGCAGCGCAACTTCAAACTCGTCCGTGCTGAAACCCTCGAGCGCATCAACAAGGCGCTGGTTCATTACGCACAAGCGCACCAGATCGAGGACGGTCGCCGGCTGCGAAGCGACTCGACCGTCATCGAAGCCGCCATTCACGAGCCGACGGATTCGAGTCTGCTCGTCGATTGTGTCCGGGTGATCACTCGGTTACTCCGCGAGGCGCACACCTACGTCGAGCTCGAGTTCATCAATCACCACAAACGAGCGAAGCGCCGGGCGATGGCGATCCAGCACTCGGCAAAGGCCGAGCAACGCCTCCCGCTGTATCGGGATCTCGTGAAGGTTGCCGAGAACACCGTAGTGTCAGCGCGTATCTCCGTCGAGAAACTCGAAGGGACCTACCCGGCAGAGGCGTTCGAACAACCTGAGCTGGGCGAGCTCCGCGCAACGTTGCAGCACTACATCGGGCTTGCAGACCAGGTGCTCGACCAGACTCGCCGTCGCGTGTTCGACGGCGAGACCGTGCCTGCGTTGGAGAAGATCGTCTCGATCTTCGAACCGCATACCGACATCATCCGCAAAGATCGGCGGGACACCCTCTACGGCCACAAGGCGTTTCTTACGAGCGGGGCCTCTGGGTTGATCGTCGATTGTGTGGTGGAGACCGGCAATCCGACCGACTCAACGAAAGCAGTGAAGCTCGCCGAACGCGCGATCAAGGTGCTCCGAACTACACCCGAGCAGATCGTCTTCGATGGCGGTTTCAGTTCGCGAGAAAATCTCGGCGAAATCAAAGCTCTCGGAATTCGTGACGTTGCGTTCAGCAAAGCCCCCGGCCTTAAGGTGAAGGAGATGGTGAGGCGCACGTGGCTCTATCAGCGGCTGCGCGACTTCCGCGCCGGGATCGAAGGCACCATATCGTTTCTCAAGCGGTGCTTCGGCTGGGATCGCTGCACGTGGAGGTCGTACAAATCGTTTCGTGCGTACACGTGGAGCTCGGTGATCGCGGCCAATCTCGTGATGCTTGCCCGTCACACTCTGAACTGACGCGCTCGATCTCTCCAATCAGGCGCCGAGCCCTCGTGGTTCGTCGCTTGCGGCGTGGCCGCACGGGTATTTTCTGCGCCGCCAGCACCTCGCAACTGGCGCATTTTTCCGTCGATGCGCCCGGAATCACTCGCGCGAACCGAATCCTCGACGGGAAATGCCGATCCGGGATCCGAACTAGCTAGCGCCATTAGTCGCCAGTTAGTCTCCAATGACACGCACTTCGCCATCTCGGTCGCGAGCGCCCTGTCCAGGTCCTCGCTGATTCCTTCGCGCTCGTGGGCGATGTGCAGCAGCCACCGCGACTTCGACCCGAGCTTGGCCGCCGTGATCCCACCGTCTCGGATGCACCCGGCTGCGACGCTCCTCGTCGACAGCGAGGACGCGACTGGCACACTCTACGCTACGACCACACGGCGCCCGTCCAGATCTTGTTCATGATCGGGAAGG
>JBBRPC010000397.1:0-1647 GCA_038228615.1 Acidimicrobiia bacterium
TCGAGCCGGTTATGGGCTTCTGCACGAAACCCCAACACAAACGCTTCATGAATACTGTCGGCGAATTCGAACACCTCATCACCGACGACGGAATCGAACTCGTGAAGCTCTGGTTTGCCATCAGCAAACACGAACAGAAACATCGATTCAAACAACGTGAAACCGACCCACTCCGGCAGTGGAAGAGTAGCCCGATCGACAAACAAGCCCAACTGAAGTGGGGAGACTTCACGAAGTACGCATCAACGATGTTGACCGCCACCAGCGTCCCCTTCGCTCCATGGACGATCATCCGCACCGACGACAAACCAACCGCGCGGCTCGAGAGCATTCGTCACGTGCTGAATTCCGTCAACTATTCACAACGCCCGAAGAAGTCGGCGCCATTGTTAGCGGTGAACCGCGACGTTGTCATTTCGGTGGGCCCCGGCGACGATCCCAGTCCGGTCTGATATGGAAGACGCATCGATTTGGCTCCGAGAGGTCATTACCCCGTGGGACACGTACCTTCACGGTGCGAGCGAGATCCTGCACTGGGCCCGCACGCCATTCCAAGAAATTTGTATCGTGCAAACGCCGGCCTTTGGAAAATTGCTGTTTCTTGATGGCATCGTCCAATCCAGTGAGGCCGACGAATTCATCTACCACGAAGCGTTGGTCCACCCCGGCGCGCTCGCAGTCGGGAACCCTCAACGCGCGTTGATCCTCGGCGGAGGTGAAGGTGCGGTGTTGCGCGAAATACTGCGATGGCGGACGATTGCGACCGCGATCATGGTCGATCTCGACGAAGCCGTGGTTGCAGCTTGTCGCACACACCTCCCCGAATGGAACAACGGCGCGTTCGAAGATCCGCGCTCGACATTGCTCCACGGCGACGCGGTGCAGTACTTGCACGACACGAAGATGCCGTTCGATCTCATTGTCTCCGACATGACAGATCCAGTCGAAGATGGACCTTCGACGTTTTGTTTTACGAAGGAGTATTTCGAAGCGGTGAGTGCCGCGCTCACCGACGACGGCGTCGTCGCAGTGCAAGCTGGCCCACTCTCGCCGGTTGAAATCGCGCTCCACGCGAAGGTATTGCGCACGATGGCTGCGGCGTTCCCGTATGTGGTGTCGTATCCGTGCAACGCCGCGGTGTACGGCCGACCGTTAGGCTTTGCAATGGCGAGTCGCACACCAATCGTTGAGCGACTCGACCCCCAACGGACTACGTCAATCATGCACGAGGCAGCGCTGACCGGATTGCGGTACATCAACCCCGGAATCGCCCGCGGTCTTGTGGAAATGCCAAGGTTCGTCGCCGACGCGATGAACGAGCGCGACACGATCTACACCGACACTGCCCCGCCGCAGACGGCACACGCCGCCGGCTGGGAAGCTTGACGCGATGACGCGCGCGTTCGTTCTCTCCGGAGGCGCGAGTCTCGGAGCCGTCCAGGTCGGCATGCTCCAGGCGCTCGCTGAACACCACATCTGGCCTGAAATGCTCATTGGAACAAGTGCCGGAGCAATCAATGCAACCTACGTCGCCAGCCAACCGGACCCGACAATGATCAATGGTCTCGGCGATCTTTGGCGCGGCATCACACGAGAATCCGTATTCCCCACTAATCCATTGCTCGGGCTCCGCGGCTTTCTTGGCAA
>JBBRPC010000398.1:0-1616 GCA_038228615.1 Acidimicrobiia bacterium
ACCTCGCGCGCGTCGCGCGTCCGAACGAATTGCGCGCAGAACTGCGCATCGCCGAAACACAGGCGAAGGACATCGTGCTCGGCCAACCCGTAAAGGTGGACACGCGCAACGGCATCGTCGAGGGCAAGGTAACGCGTGTTGATCCCGCCGTGCAGAACGGCACCGTGCAGGTCGACGTCGATCTCATCGGCGCGCTGCCGCCGGGTGCGCGCCCGGATTTGTCGGTGGACGGGACGATCGAAATCGAACGCCTACCCGACGTGCTTTATGTCGGTCGCCCCGCGTTTGGTCAGCCCGACTCCGAAGTGCGCCTGTTCAAACTCGATCCTGCAACAGGGATCGCCGCACGTGCACCCGTGCGGCTCGGCAAGAATTCGGTGAACCTCATTGAAATCAAGCAAGGCTTGAACGTCGGTGATCAAGTCATCCTCTCCGACACGAGTGCATACGACCAGCATGACCGGATAAAGCTCAAATGATGGACCTGAAGATTTGTCGTCTCGGCGACGCACGTATAGACCAACCCGGCATTCGTCGGGCAATGAATAGTTGAAAAATTTGCTGAGAGAGAGATCCACTGATGAACGACACCACCTCACACACCGATCCCCTTATCCGCCTCGACAGCATCAAGAAAGTATTTCTCACCGACGAAGTGGAAACCCACGCGTTGGCCGGCGTGCATTTCGACATCAAGCGTGGCGAATACGTGTCGATCTCCGGGCCATCCGGCTGCGGCAAGTCGACCTTGCTCGCGATCCTCGGCCTGCTCGATACACCCAGCGAAGGCACCTACACGCTCAATGGACGCGAAGTCGCTGATATCGGCGCCAGCGAACGCGCGCAGATCCGCAACCAGGAAATCGGTTTCGTGTTTCAGGCGTTCAACCTGATCGGTGACCTCAGCGTGTTCGAGAACGTCGAACTTCCGCTGACCTACCGCGACGGCGTATCGAAAGCCGAACGTCGCGAACGCGCGATTGGCGCGCTCGAACGCGTCGGCATGGCGCATCGCGTGAAGCATTATCCCGCTCAGCTTTCCGGCGGCCAGCAACAGCGTGTCGCGGTAGCGCGCGCGCTGGTCGGCTCACCGTCAATTCTCCTTGCCGATGAGCCAACCGGCAACCTCGACTCCAAGAATGGCGAGGCCGTGATGGCCCTGCTCGACGAACTGCACAAGGCAGGATCGACAATCTGCATGGTCACCCATGATCTTCGCTACGCCGAGTTCGCCGACCGCCGCATCTTCATGTTCGACGGTCGAGTCGTCGATGAAGCAACGATGCATCGGCTGCGTCACCAGGAGGACGAACGCCTGACCCGCCCACGACGTACCCCCGTCGAGCAATCCGTGTAGGAGGCGGCTTCCGCACCGCCGTCCGTTACGCGATCGCGCATCGACCTATTTGACGACTGCAACCACCGATACGCCGAAGACTGATCGCGCGGCGTAACGGTTACAGAGGAATATCCCATGAGTTTTGTGTTTGCCGATTTTCGCCATGCCGCCCGCCAACTCCTGGCACGTCCCGGGTTTGCGCTGTTTGCAATCCTCTCCCTCGCGATCGGCGTGGGCGCTGAAACCACGTTGTTCAGCGCCGTCAACACGTATCTCT
>JBBRPC010000399.1:0-1615 GCA_038228615.1 Acidimicrobiia bacterium
CAGAATCCCTGCCATGAGCGCGATGACCGGAATGACGTACAGAGCTGGGAACATGTGACACCTCCTTAACAGGCTGTTGAGAAACTGAGCTTGCAGTCGTGATCGGGTCTCAAACGGTGATCGAACGATCGAGTCGGATTTCACATCGGGTTGGTGTCCCCGACGTCAGCCTCGTCGCCTCGGTTACGTTGCCCCGAGGAGTCGTTCGTTGAGCGCGACGAGCTTTGCGATTCGAAGCAGGTTGTACGCGGCGCCGACGAAGTAGGCGAGCAGCTGCGTCTTTGCGATTCCCTTCAGTCGCGTCTTGCGAAAGCCGCCGACGCATTTGATCCAGCCGAATATTTCTTCGACCCGTTTCCGTTTGCAGATGCTGATCACGTAGCCAGCGTGGTGAGTCGTTCGACCGTCAATTGCCGAGCCGCCTCGTGATCGAGTGGTGTGTTGCGCGACGTGCGGCACGACGCCGTGCGCGCGACATTCGCGGACGAATTCTCGCGTGTCGTAGCCCTTGTCCGCGCCGAGGGTGATGCGGTGCGAGTCCTTCGTACGATCCGCGGAGATCATCTTGAGAGCAACTTCTCGCTCGGCGCGACCATTGGCTTCGGCGATGCGAAAATCGCAGAGCAATCCATTGCGATTTTCCATCAGCGCATGACCTGAGAACGAGAGGTGCGACTGCGCGCCCATGGCTTTCTTGGCGAGCCGGGATTCCGGGTCGGTCGAAGATTCGTGGGTATCATTGCTGCGCTTCTCACCGCGGAAGTCGACACTTGGGTTGCCTCGGTCATCGGGCGGACCGTCATCGTCGGAGTCTTTTTTCTTGAAAGACTTCATCGATGCCCACGCTTCGATCAATGTCCCGTCCACGGTGAAGTGCTCACTGCTCATCAACTTCGCGCGCTTCGCTTGTTGCACGACAATGCCGAAGAACTTGCTCGCCACGTCGTGCGCCAGCAGCCGCTCGCGATTGCGCGTGAACGTACTGTGATCGAAGCCGGGCTCGACCATGTCCATGTCCAGAAACCACCGGAACAACATGTTGTATTCGAGTTGCTCGCAGAACTGCCGCTCGCTGCGAATCGTGTAGAACGCCATCAACAGTGTCGCCTTCAACAATCGCTCCGGCGGAATCGACGGACGGCCGACCCCTGAATACATCGCCTCGAATACCGGCGAGAGCGCACGTAACGCTTCGTCCGCCATCATTTTTACTCGACGGATCGGGTGCGACGTCGGCACCAGCGATTCCGGAGACATGAGGCACAACATTGACGATTGCTTGGTATCGGCTCCGCGCATGACCTCGTTAGATCACACCGCGATCCCGTCGTCGATCCCCAGCCGGCACCAAACTGCGTTTCTCAACAGCCTGTTAAAGCTCCGAACGGAGAAGCGAAGTGAGCTGACGTCGATGACGACGACGGCGACGCGGCGAGTAAACGTCGCGAACTAGTTGGCGTCCTCCACTAAACAGATGTACCGTACCCCGTATGTCCGCTTTTGGCGACAAAATCGCGCGTCAGATGAGCGGGCGCGGTCATTCCGGTGTCCGCGCGACTCCGGCTGACGGTGCAGCCGCACCTGCCGAGCCTTCGCTCGACCAGCTTCGAGCGCA
>JBBRPC010000400.1:0-1598 GCA_038228615.1 Acidimicrobiia bacterium
ACTCCGACGTGGAGACGACAATCTAGCGCGACGGGCCGCGGCACATCTGAGTTAAGCGAGTGGTTTCGTGCCGATATCGACGCGGTGTTCTGCTGCGAAATGGCACGCGACCGGATGTCCCTGACCACGATCAATTAACGCTGGTTCTTGTTGTGCGCAAATATCTTGCGCGAGCCAGCAGCGGGTGCGAAATCTGCAGCCGCTTGGCGGATTTGCCGGGCTTGGCACGTCGCCTTCCAAGACGATCCGCGACTCTTTGCGTCGACGTTCGAGTCGCGGGTCGGGAAGAGGAACGGCCGACAGGAGTGCTTGCGTGTATGGATGGCCGGCCCGTTCATAAATGTCGTTGGCGTCGCCGATTTCGACGATCTTGCCGAGATACATGACCGAGACCCGATCCGAAATGTGGCGCACAACCGAAAGGTCGTGCGCAATGAACACATAGGCGAGCCCCAATTCATCTTGGAGTTCCTCGAGGAGGTTCACGACGCCGGCTTGAATTGAGACGTCGAGGGCCGACACTGGCTCATCAAGCACGAGGAGTTCGGGGCTGAGCGCCAACGCTCGCGCGATACCTATGCGCTGACGTTGTCCGCCCGAAAACTCATGGGGGAAACGATTCACGTGCTCTGGGTTCAGGCCAACGCGAAACATTAGGTCTTTGATCTTCGCTGCCCCACCCTGTTTGTACGTACCGTGAATGCGCATCGGTTCGGAGATGATCGACTGCACCGTCATGCGCGGATTCAGCGAAGCGTAGGGATCTTGAAATACGAACTGAATCTTGGACCGCAACGCTCGCATCGCGCTACCGCTCAACGTGAGTATCTCTTGGTCGCGATACTTGACGGAACCAGACGTTGCGTCGAGGAGACGCATGAGAAGACGCCCCGTCGTACTTTTGCCACAACCAGACTCTCCAACAAGTCCGAGCGTTTCTCCAGCACGCACCGAAAATGACACGCCCGAGACGGCCTGCACGCTGCCAACCTGACGGCGCAGCAGTCCGGCACGAATTGGGAACTCCTTGACGAGATCCGTCGCCTCGAGAATTGTGGTTCGCTCGTCGGTTGGTGACAACGGCGTCATACCGATGCCCCCGTGACAATGTCGTTGGCGCGAAGACATGATGAGTAGTGCATCGAATCGACTTCGCGCAGTTGCGGAATTTCGGTATCGCACGTGCCATGCAATGCGTGCGGGCATCGAGGGTTAAACGCGCAGCCCGGTGGCAAAAACACGAGCGACGGCGGCTGGCCTTTGATGCGGCTGAGTTGTTCTTTGCCCGACCTGCGATCGAGGCGCGGCAGCGAAGCCAAAAGACCCTGGGTGTAGGGATGGCGGCCGCGGTAAAACACATCGTCGACGTCGCCCATTTCCACCTGGCGTCCCGCGTACATCACGAGGACGCGATCAGCGACGCCGGCAACCACACCAAGATCGTGGGTAATCAACACAATCGACGATTTGGTGCGCTCACGAATACGTTCGAGCACATCGAGCACTTGCGCTTGAATCGTGACGTCGAGTGCTGTGGTCGGTTCGTCGGCGATAAGAACATCTGGTTCGTTGGCGATCGCCATCGCGATCATTGCGCG
>JBBRPC010000401.1:0-1566 GCA_038228615.1 Acidimicrobiia bacterium
CCACGCCGCTGTGGTCGGGCTTGCGGATCAACCACTTGTCGGTGCGCACGCGTGGCAGCGGCTCGGAACAGCCTATGAGTCTGGATCAGAACTCGCCGTGGCTACCTACGGCGGGGTGCGAGCAAATCCAGTACTGATCGGACGCGACTATTGGCCCGAGGCACTCGCATTGCGTGGCGATCAAGGTGCGCGCCAATTGTTTGCGCGCCATTCGGTGTTGGAGGTCGTGTGCGACGACACTGGTAGCCCCGACGATATCGACACGCCAGATGATCTTGCGCGACTTGCCTGACGCGCCGTAGCAACCTTTGGAGCACACGTCATGGAACACATCATCGACAGTTTTCGAGTCGACACACCGGTAGAGACAACCTGGAACACGTTGCTCGATATCGAGCGCATTGCGCCCTGTATGCCGGGAGCGCAATTGCAAGAAATCGAAGGCGATGAATTTCGAGGAATCGTCAAAGTCAAGGTCGGGCCGATTACTGCGCAGTACAAAGGGACAGCAAAACTCGCATTGGTGGATGAGGCTGCGCGCACCATCAAGATCGACGCGAGTGGTCGCGACACCCGGGGACAAGGCAATGCCAGTGCATTGATTACCGTGGTGATGGCCGACGACGCCGGCGGTACCAAAGTTGATATCGACACTGAACTCAACATCACCGGCAAAGTCGCGCAGTTCGGACGTGGCGGAATGATGGTCGAGGTGTCATCGAAGATCCTCAAGCAGTTTGTCGCGAACTTGGAACGCGACGTGCTTGCCGGAGCACCACCACACGTCGGACCAGGAGATGCCGACCCAGCGTCCGAAACGCCCGTCACGCCCGTCAATGGCACGGCCGCGACGACTTCAACTCCTCACGTGGCATCAGCGGCTGCTCTCGACGGACCGTCGATTCGCAAGATCGACGCACCAGAAGCGAAGCCGTTGGATCTGCTGGATGCTGCTGGCGGTTCGGTCGCGAAGCGCGCGCTTCCGCTCGTGGTGTTGTTTGTTGTGCTGGTGCTGTTGTTGCGCCGACGTTCCCGCGACTAAGCGAACCGACGCCGGCCGCCGGTCTGTGCAGCGTCGTTGGCGCGCCCTTGCGTCACCTGCGGTCTAGGATCGAACCTGTGTTCGAGGCAGCGCCAATTTTGGGGATCGATCCAGGCTTGTCGCGGTGTGGGTTTGGCGCGGTGATCCGCGAGTCAAGTGCAAGCGTTCGCGCCGTGCGTTGCGGCGTATTGCGGACGGAACCCACGATGGAACTCCCACAGCGCCTCGCGATCCTGAGTGACGAGCTCGAACGCCTCATCACCGAGATTCGCCCTGAGGTCGTGGTGGTCGAACGGGTGCTATTTCAGGTCAACGCCCGTACCGCGATTTCGGTTGGTCAGGCCAGCGGTTTGGCGTTGGCGACCGCTGCCCGACATGGGATCCCGGTCATCCAGTATTCACCCAACGAAGTCAAGCTCGCCGTTGCTGGTGATGGCGGAGCAGGAAAGGCCGAGGTCGGAGCGATGGTCGCCCGTTTGCTCAATCTCACCGAGGTTCCGAAGCCGCCCGACGCGGCCGACGCG
>JBBRPC010000402.1:0-1561 GCA_038228615.1 Acidimicrobiia bacterium
GTTCTCGCCGCTGAACGCTTCGACTTGCCCGCGCTCCCCCCCGTTGTTGGCGGCCGTTGGGGCGACGTTGTGCTCGATGGCTTTTGGGGACCGCTTCGCACCGAAGGCCCAGCCCTGTTTTGGGATGCTGAAGCGCGCTTCGGGACGGACACCAAGGTCGATCAGATCGATCGTTTGCACAATGAGTCCGCTTCCCTCGTGCTTGCCGACGGTCGTCGAATCGAAGCGGACTTCGGAAGCGGAAGTGGCCAGGGCGTATTCCGTTCCGAGGGTGAGTTTCATCTTTGGCACACAGAAGGTGGCGTGCCGGTCGTGCGGTGGGTCGGGCGACTGCGAGGCGCCGGCTTTCTGCGCAGCAACCTCGTGATCACGTCGTCCGACACTTCGAGGTCTATGAACATGCGCCTTCAAGGAAGGCACACGTGGTACCTGCTCACGACCGATCGAGAAACCGACGAGCTCACGATCGTCATCGATGGTGCGAATCTCGCGCCCGCGCCATTCAACCGAGACGCTTTGCGGATCGATTTCGACGCGCTGCAAATCGCCCTTGGCTGTCCTCTTCAGCTCGACACGCTCACTGGCCTAGATGAAGCAGGCAACATCGTTGGAGCTGCGGGCGTCCACCTTGGCGGTAACCGCGCGACGAAGCCTCATCGTCGCGCCGATGGCCCCGTTCCCGATGAGGTTGTGGATGAGTGTTGGATTCCACTCTTCTTCGAATCGCTGAGTAGAGCGATGACAACAAGGCCGGACCTACCTTGGGGAACGGCGTGCACCGCATACCTGGATTCAGTGTCGGACGCGACAATCGACGGTCGCTATCTGAAGCTTCAGGTGGCGCTTGAGGTCTTTGCAAGAGCACTGCAGGAAACCGCTAGCGACAACCGTCGCTTACTTGTGGTGTCACGCGAAACGTGGACACGTTGGGTCAAGAAGCATGGTGAGGAGCTGAAAGCGATGGTTGCAGACCCAAAGCAAGAGAGTGTTTTCGTAAACAAGGTTATCTCCGCGATGAATCTTCCGTCATCGGGCGTGGTTGCCGAGGCACTCGCGCACCTCACGCCACCGCTTGCTGTTGACCCTCTGCTACTCGACGAAATCGGAAAGAGAAACGTTCCCGCACATCATTTCAGGATGAACAAACCTGGCGTCGAGTACCACGTCGAACGTGACGTCGAGAGGGTCGACATGTTGCGCTCACTCCTTGCCGCGCTAATCGCCCGCGCGAGCGGATACGACGGGGCATTGGCAGGATGGGTGACGCGAGACGCGTCACACTGGAAACCCCAGCCGGGCTGGTGGCCAGCACCGTCGTCGTCAACGCTCTTGCGCGCGCGCACGATTTTCGAGAGCAGACGAGGTCCGATTCGAGGGCTGCGTCGCAAAACATTTCTCTCACGCATTGCACAAAAATTGACCCGCAAGTGATGAGCGTCCAAGCCACTAGCGACCCCGCCGCGCTCTTTCGCGTTCGAGGTCGGCGACTCGGGACCGTTCGAGCCGGCGTGCCCTCAGCTCGTCGGCCATGAGCATCACGGATTCCCAATGACCGGCCGCA
>JBBRPC010000403.1:0-1536 GCA_038228615.1 Acidimicrobiia bacterium
GTGTGTTCACAATCCCCCACTTCAACGGGTATCCAGCCCTGCTCATACAGCTCAAGAGCGTCTCAAAACGCGCGGCTCGCGATGCGCTCACCGACGCGTGGCTGGTGTGCGCGCCGCAACAACTTGCGGACGACTTCCTGGCACAGAAACGGTCTCGCCGTCGCTGATGCCGATGTGAAGGTTGGTATCCGCACAGATCCTGAAGGTAACGCCGTCGGTATTATGAGCGCATCCGACCCCGCCCACCGCACTGCTCCGCCAAACCCGCCGCAATAGCCTGCGACGATGCGGGATCGCGACGTGGTCGTCACTGAAATACTCGACGGCAACCTCGCCGCTTTCGAACGTTTGCGCCCAACAATCTCCGATCTGACACTCGCAGATGCCCAGCAACTGATTGTCGACACCATCGAACGAATGGAACGAGCGACCTGCGGCAATGTTGCGACGGCCGACGCGATGTTGCGAATCGCGCGCGGAGTTGTCGGCCCCGACCGCCCCATCTCACTACTCGAAGTCGCATCGGGAAATGGCTGGCTGTTGCAGAACCTTTGGGAGCGCGCTGCCCATCACAGGATCGCAATCGAACTTACCGGGAGCGACCTCAACATTGCGCTCACGCAATCGATGCAACGTCGCTTCGCGGCGCAACGCATCCCGGCATCCGTACGTGTGCTCGACGCGTGTGCCATGCATGAAGTGACCGATGGTCAATACGACATCGCGCTCATGAACTTCACGCTGCATCACGTTCCGCCGCAAAGCGTTTCCGCGGTTCTCAACGAACTTGACCGTGTCTCCAACGGTGGCATGATCGTCGTTGACACGTCCAGGAACCGCTTCGCGCGCGCGGTTGTGCCAATCCTCGCCACACTTGTGGCACCTCGGTCTGGTCGCCGTTTTGCGCGACACGATTCAATCGCGACAATTCTCCGCTCGTATACCAAAACGGAGCTCGGGCAACTCCTCACCGTGGCAGGCATCGGCGATCGGTACCGCGTTGGTGGACTTCCAACATGGCATCCTCAGCGGCTTGTTGCCAACGCAATTGTGCCGAATAATCATCGGGCCGAACGTCACCCACCATCACGCACGAGATCGACAAGCTGAGACCTCAGCGGCGACGTCCCGCAATTCCCTGCACGATAAGCAAGAGCAACACCGCGCCGACAAACGCAACGAAAATCGAACGCAGACCGAAACGGCGGATCCCTTCACCGGTCGCCGCGCTGGTGAGCGCACCACCGATCAGGCCACCGAGTACTCCGACCGCGATTGTCGCGAGGCAACCAATCTCGGTACCGGGTACACGACTTTTGTTGAAACCAGTCGCGCCACGAGCGAAGGCTCCTGCGATAAATCCAACGACGATCCAACCAAACAGTCCCATCCAGCCAGCGTAGGCACCTCTCGAGCGCGATGCTCCCAGGTTTGCCCAAATCCCACCAATGTGTTGGAATGCACGCATGCGAAATCGGGTTGGGATAGTTGCGTTGGTCGGCGGATTGATCATGTGCGGAGCGACGCTGTCGTCGA
>JBBRPC010000404.1:0-1516 GCA_038228615.1 Acidimicrobiia bacterium
AGATCGCTCGGCGGAAAATGCATTGGCACGTCATATTGCTGAGGATTATCGATGGCAAACAGCCGAATACGCCCCACTGCGGCACCGGATTCGAGGGGGTTTCCGATATCACGGAACTGCCCGATGCTCACCAGAAAGCCGTCAGCTGGCCCGAGCTGTCGCTTGGAATCCGACGAGCTGCGAATGCCTTTGAGCCCGCCGATATGCTCGTGGAGATAGAACAGCTGCCGAAACGATTGCCAGGTCTGCGATTGCGGATATTTCATCGACTCCGGGCTCGGATAAGCAAACTGCTCGCGCGCGTCGCCAATGGCCGTGCCCGTCGAGAACGCGCGCTTGAAGTCGGCGCCGCGGTTGACCACCACCACCGTGCGCGGCAGATCGTCGGGGAACTCCACGACCAATAGATATGCCTGGCCAGCGACGAGTCCCTTGCCGCCGCCGAGGTTGTAGGCAAAGAGCTTGGCGGTATGGTCTGGCGCCAAGAGACGCGCCGGCTGACCAAGCAGCGTGGTGGTGGTCGACCCGCCAACCGGATCTTCGATGAGCGGGTGCGGGTCGGACGGATCGCCGCATCGCACTTCGTCGACGAGCTCGAGCATGCCGAAGGGCGCGCCGGCGTCAACCTGAGCGGCCGCAGCGATCCCAGCGGCACCAACCACGAGTAGTACGACGGTCATGGATGAGAACGTGCGCATGCCTCAGCGTAGGGCGAAATGCGCGGGAAAATCGGCGCTCGGTGGTGGACATGTCCCGCATGCCGAAGACTCGCGACAACAATGTCCAACTCCAACCACCAGTGGCGAAGATCCGGCGCCGCAACCCTTGATTTCACTTGTAAATCAGCCGGCACGAACATTGCTCAATGCAAGCGCATGATGAGATATTTGGTGTTGGCGTGCGCTGTTCTCGGCGGTTGTCAGGTCGGTGATTGGCATATGGCGCAGCTGAGTCGCACCGCCAACGGCGGAGTGTTCGCGGTGGCGCGACTCAACCCGCACTACGACGGACTTCGTGAGACGATCGTCGACGACGGTGTACGAGCCTTGACCTTTTCAGCGGCTGGCGTGGTCGAGTCCGATGACGCCACCATTCCCGGGGCGTTCTATGACTGTGCCGCGGTGGTCGGTGTCTGCGCCGGCCCCAGCACTCCGACCTATGCCTACGACCACGTCGAGCCGGGCGGGTATTGGACGCTGGCCAACGGCGACAAGGTGCACTACTACACCGATTCGCCGCGCATCGAGCGCCTCCGCAACAACCTGGTGGTGTGGTCGAACAGCGAGCTCAAACAGCCGTTCGTATCGTCCCAGGTGTTGTTCAACGATACGGTCTATATCAACGATCTGGCCGATCCGTTCACGCTGGCCAGCCTGGATGTTGAATCTGGCACATATCGATGGAAGCTCGATCTGACCAAGTACAACTTCAAGCCATGACGTGCAGGCCTCATGACAGCAAGTAAACCAGATCTGCGGCGCTGTGACGGATCTGTCGTGCGGAGCCCAATCTCATG
>JBBRPC010000405.1:0-1509 GCA_038228615.1 Acidimicrobiia bacterium
GGGTCCCTCACAACGCTGTGCGACCTTCCTGCACAGTTGAAGTGGCCAAATGATGTTGTCGTGCACGATCGAAAGATTGCGGGATTGCTCGCCGAGGCGACGAACGATGCGATCGTGATCGGCATGGGTCTGAATATGGATTGGCCGTCGCTCCCTGATGACATCGCCTCGACGGCAACTGCAGTGTCGCTGAGTGGCGGGAGAGTGCAGCCACTTCGCATTGTGCTCGACAGTTGGTTGCGCAATCTCGAACGTTGGCTTCGTGTGCTGGAAACCGAAGGCTCAGGCCGCAAGAATCTGCAATATGCGCAAAGAATTCGGTCAGCGACGCTCGGACGGCGGGTGCGAATCGATCGTGCCCACGAGATGTGGGAAGGCGTGGCGGTCGATCTTGGCGACGACGGCCGCATCGTGCTTGCGTGTGATGACGGTGGGGTGCGCAGTTTCGCCACCGGTGACGTGGTGCATCTTCGAACGCTCGAGCACTGAGGGGTCGAGCTCAGCGTGACAATCGGCGCGATTGGTGGGGTTACGGGTCGAGATCGCGAGCGACGAGATCGGTGTATGCCACAGCCAGTCGTTCGCTGACGATTGGCGTGCCGTGCACGCGGCGCGTGGCGATGTGGGTCACGCGTTGGACCTCTCGGGTCGTCGACGAGAGAAATATTTCTGAAGCGTCCGACAGCTCCGACATCACGATGTCTCGTGCACTGTTCGGAATTCCCAGTTCGGAAGCGAGCTCGAGCACGAGCCCTCGTGTGACTCCCAGCAGGCACCCAGCAGTTGGCGGCGGAGTGCACAGTACGCCGCCGAGCACCGCGAACACGTTGGATCCTGTGGCTTCGCAAAGGTTGCCCTGCGTGTTCGCGAACAGCGCTTCGCTTGCGCCTCGCTGTTCTGCATAGCGCAAGGCGCGGACGTTCGCGGCGTACGACAATGTTTTTAAGCCGGCGGTCGCGCTGTGTTCGTTGCGGGTCCATGGTGCAACAACGACGGTCGCGTTTTCATTCGTTGGCACGAATGGCACTGCGACGATGATTGTGCGCGCCACGGCACCAGCGCGCGACGAGCCGGGGGGTCCTTCACCACCGGTGACCGTGATGCGCAATCGTGCATCACGAAGGCCGTTCGCCGCGACGATGTCGTGCGCGGCGCGACGCAGTGTCGAGCCGTCCAAAATTGCGAGGTCGAGTCCTTTGGCCGAAATGCGCAACCTCTCCTCGTGACGAGTCCATGCGAACGGTACGCCGTCGTACACCCGCAACGTCTCGAATACGCCGTCTCCAACGGTCAGGCCGCGATCCAACGGTGAAATACGAGCTTGGTCGAGTTCGACAATCTCGCCATCGAGCCAGAGTTTCATTCTGGCGCCCCGTCGAGTACCTCGCCCGGGAGTTCACCCGGGAGTTCATAAGCCCCGGCCGCGCACAACAACCTGGCGGCTTTCAGTTCGGTTTCGCGCCATTCTTCGTCGGCGCGCGAATCCCAAACGATGCCACCGCCAATACC